>JBBIIV010000009.1:0-30416 GCA_037446295.1 Nitrospirota bacterium | reverse complement strand
ACATTGAAATTCTCTGCTACTATTAATAGCATATTCCATGCCGAACAGTATTGGATGTGTCCCTAATTTACTAATTTACTAATTTAGAATTTAAAGCACTTTGAGGATATTATCGAGTTCATTCATGTCAGCAATCAAAAAATCAGCGCTTCTTAATAATTCAGCAGGTCTGTAGCCATATGTGACAGCGATTGTTTTCACCCCTGCCTTTTTGCCAGCTTCAATGTCGAAATTACTATCGCCTATTATTGCCGCTTCAGCACTTTTGATACTCAGTTTGGAAAGAATATAATACACAGGCTCTGGCGAAGGTTTTCTTTTTGAGGCGGTATCACTTCCTGCAACAAGATCGAAATATGGAAGAAGCTTCAGGTTTTCTAATATTTTTATTGTAAGGGTCTCTCTCTTGTTTGATACTACAGCTTTTTTATAATCCTTTAACCTTTCCAGCATCTCTTTGACATTAGGATAGACAGTTGTATTGTCTGTAAGGTGAATGGAATAATACTCAAGGAATCTTGATACAAGAATATCTTTGTCTATATTAAGATTTTTTGTAATAGAAGTTTCTTCAGATATAGTTGATAAATCTACATTCTTTGCAATTACCTTTTCCATTAGTTTGGTGATGCCCTCTCCAACCATGCCAATGGTTTCTTTTGTGGTTAAATGTTTATAGCCATAAGGGTCAATGGCGTAATTGATAGCATTTGTTATATCAACGCTTGAATCAACAAGCGTTCCGTCAAGGTCGAATATCAGCAGTCTAATTGGCATTTATTTATCAATTCCTACCAACTATTTTTATCTCGGGCTCAAGTAAAATACCGAACTTGTTGTTGACAGTATTGATAACTATATCCATAAGCTTCATGAAATCACCACAAGTTCCACCGTCATAATTTATAAAATAATTCGCGTGCAGTCTGCTTACCATAACACCGCCTACTCTCATCTCTTTACATCCAGCCTCGTCTATAAGTTTCCCTGCAGATATGCCATCATGATTCTTAAATACACATCCAGCTGAAGGAAGACCTATGGGTTGTCTCATCCGTTTTTCATTTAGGAACTCTCTAACCCTTTTTTTAATGACGCTGGCATCATCTCTCTTCATAGAAAGAAGGCAATTAAGAATAATCGAGCCTGAAGGCAAATCCGAACCCCTATATTTAAAGCCAAAATCTTTTTTTAAGACTGACTTGACAACCGCATCAGATGTCAAGATATTAACCTGCTCAACCACATCCTTTATTTCATATCCAAAAGAGCCAGCATTGCCTACTATTGCCCCTCCGATCGACCCAGGAATCCCGGCTAATCCCTCTGTGCCTCTTAAGCCAAAATCTGCGCAAAAAGCAACTACCTTCTGGAGCGAACATCCTGCCTGAACGGTTATATGAGTATCGTCTATTAAATTGATGAGCTTGTCCATCCTATCAGTGAAGATCACCACTCCCTCAATCCCACTATCCTTTACAAGCAAGTTTGTGCATCTTCCTAAAGTCATGTATGGGATGCCTTCATCAGACAGTAAACTTACGATTTGCTGGAGATTTTCTTCCTGAGGGAAAATAACGATATCTGCTAAACCGCCTATCTTCAAGGATGTATGAGCAGACATAGGTTCATTGAGCCTCGCCCCAATACCATTTGAAATACAAAAATCTTTTAACTTTTCAATATTCACTATTCTTTGCTGATTATTCGGTAAATTTCCTCTCCAATTTTATATACATCTCCCGCCCCAAGTGTTATTATAATATCTCTATCTTTAAGTATGCCAATAACCTCATTTATCAATCTCTTCCTATCAGATACATATACCACTTCATTAAACCCTTGATTTTTAATGCCTCTGTAAAGCATCTCTGAATGAACACCTTCAATGGGTTTTTCTCCTGCAGGGTAAATATCCATCAGATATAATAAATCTGCATCATCAAAAGAGCATGCGAATTCATCCACAAGGTCGCTCGTTCGGGTGTATCGATGGGGCTGGAATATAACAATGAGCCTGTTTTTTGGGTAAGAGCCTTTTGCAGCTTTGAGGGTTGCCTTAATCTCTGTGGGATGGTGCCCGTAATCATCAAATATTTTGATGCCTTTTTTTTCTCCTTTAAGCTCAAATCTCCTCTGGATGCCGCTGAAATTCCGCAACGCATCATTAATCACTCTAACAGGGATTTGCAATTCCATAGAGACAGCGATAGCAGCAAGACTGTTTAATACATTGTGTTCCCCCGGAACCGGAATGGCAAAAAAACCAAGATGCTCCCGCTTATAGAAAGCCTCAAAAGACATACTTCTTTCAGAACGACTTATGTTAACAGGATAAATATCAGCCCTTTCAGAAAACCCATATGTAATGCTTTTTCTTTCAATCTCGGGCAATATATTTACAGTATGTTCATTTTCAAGGCAAATTACAGATGTTCCATAAAAGGGTATTTTATTTATAAATTTAATGAAAGCCTTTTTAAGTTCGTCGATATTTTTAAAAAAGTCCAGATGTTCTTTATCTATGTTCGTTACTACGGCAATAGTTGGGTTTAGCTTCAGAAATGAGCCGTCGCTTTCATCAGCCTCCGCCACGATAAAATCACCCTGCCCAAGCCTTGCGTTGCTGCCTATCGCCTTGAGTTTGCCTCCTATTACCACGGTAGGGTCAAGTCCCCCTTCTGCAAGGATAGTCGCAAGGAGCGAGGTTGTAGTAGTTTTCCCATGAGCGCCGGCAACTAAAATCCCGTATTTCAGCCTGCCCAATTCAGCAAGCATCTCTGCTCTTGGTATTACAGGTATTGATCTTTGCCTTGCCGCTATCACCTCGGGGTTATCAAGGGAAACTGCAGAGGAAGTAACAACAACATGTGGTTCTCCCAGATTTTTTGAGCTATGCCCAATGGAAATCTTTATGCCGAGACTGCTCAATCGTCTTATGGCATCGGATTCTTTAATATCAGAACCTGTCACCTCATAATTAAGGTTATGAAGTATCTCGGCAATCCCGCTCATCCCTATGCCGCCAATACCAACCAAATGAACAACCTTATATTTTAAAAACATGGCTTACTGCTTCCTGATAAGACTAACAATAATATTAAGGACTTTTTCTCCTGCATCTATCTTTCCTAAAGCAATGGATGCCTTTTGCATATCTATTCTCGCCATGTTTTCATTATAGAGATGTCTAATTGTCTTAGCGAGAACTTCGCCGTTTAGCTCGTTATCTAAGATGATTTTGGCTGCTCCCATATCTTCTAATTTACGTGCGTTTGCCTCTTGATGACCGCTTGCAGAAAAGGGATAAGGTATCAATATGGCAGCTCTGCCGACAGCGGTTATCTCTGCAAGAGTTGAGGCTCCTGCTCGGCAAATGACGAGATCTGCCAGATTATAAGCCCCTGCCATGTCGTATAAAAAAGGGGCCACAAACACATTCAAATGCTGACGACTATATGCTTCCTTTATCTTTTCGTAATCCTTTGTGCCTGTTTGGTGAATTATTTGTATCTTTTTCTTCAAATCAGGCATATGATGCAAAGCAGCAATCATTGAGCGATTGATACTGCTGGCACCGGTGCTGCCGCCAAATACTAGAATCGTAAATATTCCTTTTTCAAGTGAAAAGATAGAATAATCAGGCTGCTCGATTCTCTTAATTATATCCCGCCTGACCGGATTACCTGTCAAATAGGTCTTGTGGCTTGGGAAATATGAGATGCTCTCCTGAAAAGTGACCGCAATTGCATCGGCAAACCTTGCAAGGAATTTATTTGCAAGACCCGGTATAGAGTTTTGCTCAAGTATGATGGTAGGAGCGCCTCTAAGATGGGCAACTAAAGCCATGGCGACAGATGCATAGCCGCCAATGCCGACTACCGCATCAGGTCTAATTGAACTGAAAATCTGCAGGGAATCATAAATTCCCAAAACAAACGAAGCAAGGGCGCTAATTTTGCTGAATATGGACTTCCCCACAAAACCCTTTGCCCTGATGAATTTTAGCGGATACCCCTCTTGTGGTATAATGCGCGCCTCAATGCCGTAATGAGTTCCGACGAAAATTATATCATTTTGAGGCACCCCTAAATTCCTTCTCAATTCTTCAGCTATGGCTATGCCAGAAAAAAGATGTCCTCCTGTTCCACCCCCTGCGATTATAATCTTCATGATATAATCCGTTCATTTTTTCTTTTGATTGAAATCTGCCTGCAGCGATTATAACCAAAACCAATATGCCATTGTCTTATAGATACCTTCCCAACTGTATCAGATATTTTAGGGTTATCAAGTATTTTATGCTCTTTATTCTTCAAATATTCCTGCCCCCTTGATACATTTAAAAGCAAACCAACAGCTATCAAATTCACTATCATTGAAGATCCCCCGTAGCTTATAAAAGGCAGCGGGAGTCCTTTCGTTGGGGCGAGTCCTGTAACGACGAAAAAGTTAATTAACGCTTGAATAGCTATCATAAGGGTTATTCCGGAAGCAATAAGATGTGGGAAAAGGTTATTTGCCCTTCTTACTATTATTATGCCCCTTAAAAAAAGGAGAGAAAAAAGAAAGATGACTATAATAGCTGCTATAAAACCTCCCTCCTCTCCAATGAGCGAAAAAATAAAATCTGTGTGAACCTCTGGCAGGAAAAGAAGTTTTTGCTTGCTTTCTCCAAGACCGACGCCTGTCAATCCACCGCTCCCAAGGGCGATATATGATTGAATAAGCTGGAATCCACTTCCAAGCGGATCTTCCCATGGATTGAGAAATGCAGTCAATCTCTTGACCCTGTATGACTTAGCTGCCAATAAAGCGCCAAAAGAAATCAGGGCGATTAGACTAACGCCCCCGATATATGCGAGTCTTATCCCCCCAAGAAACATCATGCTTATAGTCAGTATAGCTAAACTAACAGCAGCTCCAAAATCAGGCTGTCTAAGAAAAATCCCTTGAAATACAGCCATTATGAAGATAGGTATGAAAAAATATATAATGTTGTTTTTTTTAAAATTTTCCCTGCTCATATACCAGGCAAGGAAAACTATCATCGCCAATTTGACAAGTTCAGACGGCTGAAATGATAGAAATAATAGCCTTATCCATCTCCTTGCCCCATTAACTGTTATGCCGAGACTCGTAAAAACTAAAAGAAGAACTATCAAAGACAGGATAAGCAGCGGCACAGCCATTTTTCTTACAAATTCGAGTTTGACTTTATATGCAGCAAACATCAATATAGCCCCAAGCAGCAAAGCTAACAACTGTTTTTTCAGATAATGAAACTGGCTGACCTTGCCTTCCCCTTTCTCAATCATCTCAGGAGTTATTACGGATGTGGAGCTATATACCGCCATAAGCCCAATGATTATTAAAGAGATAACGATTAATAATGTTGGTCTATCTAATTGATTATTCACAGTTCCATCACCAACTTTTTAAATTGTCTTCCTCTGTCTTCAAAGTCATTAAACATATCAAAACTTGCACATGCAGGCGAGAGCAAGACAATATCGCCATTTACAGAGATTGATTTTGCTCTAAAGACCGAATCCCTCAGACTTTCCTCAAAAAATACCCTTGTCAGATCTCCTAAGGCGTTTTTAATCTTCTCCCTCGCCTCACCTATAAGGATTAAAGCCTTTACTTTTTCTCTTACTAAGGTTCTTAACAAGGTAAAATCTCCATGTTTATCCCTTCCGCCAGCTATTAAAATCACAGGCTCATAAAATCCCTCAAGCGATTTCATAACAGCGGCGACATTAGTTCCTTTGGAGTCATTGATAAACCTGACACCATTTATATCTCTTACAAATTCAAGCCTGTGTTCCAGTCCTGGATAACTGCCAAGAACTTCATAGATAATTTCTGTTTTGCACCCAGAAAGCAACGCAATGAGGGACGCTGCCATAGAGTTTTCGATGTTATGGACGCCTTTAATCTTGAAGTCCGAGGGGAGAAGGTGGAAGTCGGGCGGGATATGATCAATCCGGCATCTTAAATCTCTAATCTTATATTCAGGCAGATTGAAAGATATTACCTTGTCATTATAATCGTAGTAAGCCCCGTGAACCCGCTGTCTCATACTAAAATAAAATATTTCAGGGATTCCCATGCCCAATGACTCCTGATTTCTCAGTCTTATAAGAATATCATCAGTAGCAGGGTCGTCTGCATTCAATACTATAAAGTCCCCCTTGCGCTGGTTCAAAAATATCCTGCATTTTGCATCTATATAAGAAAACATCGAGCTGTAACGATCGAGATGGTCCGGGGTTATATTTAAAATAGCTGATCCCGACGGACTAAATTGAACAATTGACTCAAGCTGGAAACTCGAAACTTCCGTCACTAAAAAATCTTTCTCGTAGATATCATACCCATTACTTAAAATGTTTTTGTAAATTTCCTCAGTTAAAGCATTTCCGATATTTCCCCCCAAAAATGCCCTAAAGCCTCCTGCCTTGATCATCTCATACAAAAGAGTTGTCGTAGTGGATTTACCATTGGTTCCAGTCACAGCCAAAAAACGAGGCATTTTGGAACTCGATGAACTACGGTCTTTCATTATAATTCTGTAAGCAAGTTCCAGCTCGCCTATAATATCTATAGACCTCTCAGAAGCCTTTTTCAGATAACCTATATCCATAGGCACACCAGGGCTTATGACAATTAAATCAACATCCTCAAGGAGAAAATCAGGATGACCGCCTAATTCGCATGTAATGCCACTCTCAAGCTTACTTAAAAATGGTTTTAAGGCATCCTGGCTCTTTACATCTGTTACCCTCACAATCGCCCCAAGCCTGTTGAGAAGATTTGCAGCCCCAACGCCGCTTTTTGCGAGTCCGACTATAGTTATCTTTTTCCCTTTAAAATTCATCCGCTAGTGAATCCTCATGATTTTGTCTGCTTAATTTACTGCTTGCTTTTTAGTCTTGACCTTCTTTGCTGACTTTGCGGGCTTTTTTGCCTTGTTTTTTGCCTTTACGGCTGACTTCTTCTTTTGAGAAGGCAAGGCTTCCTTCTTTTTGTATGATGCAAGAACAATAGGGTTATGCCTCACCTCTGAAAAATAGATTACGGGCTTAGCCTTCATGGTTAAAATATCATGCCCCTTAGACAGAAGGGCATATGAGTTATGCCACATGTCCTCTCTTACCGGTTCCCCGAGGATAGCTACTATCAGAGTGTCGCCATCTTTATTTGCAGCGCATACGAAACAGTGTCCTGCAGCCCTTGTATAACCTGTCTTGCCCCCTATTATATCATCATCTTTCCAAAGAAGGTTATTTGTATTTTTCACAAATATCTGCCTCCCGCCCGCATCATTGTATATATACTTTGTTTTCGTAGTAAGTATTTCCTTTATTGTTGGATAGTCAAGGGATGCTTTCATAATCAACGCGAGATCATGCGCTGTGGTGTGCTGTCCAGTTCCTGGCAGCCCTGAAGAATTTATAAAGCTTGTATTCTGAAGTCCTAACATAAAGGCTTTTTCATTCATCAGAAATACAAATGCCTCTTCGCTTTCTGCAACAGCCTCTGCCAACGCTACAGCTGCTCCATTTACGGATCTCATAAGGGAAAGATGCAGAAGTTCTCTGACAGTGTAACGGTGGCCCGCTGCAAGTCTTGGCGCGACAGACTGGGTATTAGCAGCGCGTTTGCTGATTAACACTGTCCTATCAAGGTCTATTTTATCTAATACAACCATGGCAGAAAGCAGTTTAGTAGTGCTGGCTGGCGGAAGCCTGAGATGAGGGTTTTTGGCATAAAGGATATTGCCTGATTTGCTGTCAAGTACGACAGCAGCTTTTGCTCGGATATCTTGAGCCCATAGATTTGCTGGAAAAAGAAAGGCGAAAAGCAGCAAAAATATATAGATTTTTTTCATAATCTCACCTCAGCTTTAATGTTGACAGACTTATTAGGGCAAGAATAATACCGATTATCCAGAATCTTACGATAACCTTAGATTCCTGCCAGCCCTTGAGTTCGAAATGATGGTGCAAAGGCGCCATCTTAAAAATTCTTTTGCCAGTAAGCTTAAAAGACACAACCTGTAAAATTACAGATATTGTCTCTATTACGAATATCCCCCCTACAACCGCTAAAACTATTTCATGCTTTGTCATAACGGCAAGCGTCCCAAGGGCGCCTCCTAATCCAAGCGCGCCAACATCGCCCATGAAGACCTCAGCCGGATGCGAATTGTACCATAAAAAACCTAATGCCGCACCAAGCATAGCCCCGCAAAATACTGTCAGTTCTCCAATACCTGGCAGGTAGAGAACATGCAAATATTTAGCAAAAACCATATGCCCTGAGACATATACAAAAGCACCGTATGCCAAACTTGCAATGGCTACAAGCCCTATTGCAAGTCCGTCAATGCCATCAGTAAGGTTGACGGCGTTGGAAGCTCCTACAATAACAAATGCTGCAAAAAATATATAAAAGATTCCGAGATCAAATAGCCATTTTTTGAAAAAAGGCACACTCAGAATAGTTGCATAAGGGTCTGAAGTGTTCAGATATAAAAAGCTGCATATTATCAAGGCGATAAATGTCTGGGCAGTGAATTTATATCTTGCTCTCAGTCCCTTAGAGTTTTTCTTAACTACCTTGAGATAATCATCAATAAATCCTATCATACTAAAACCGACAAGAGAAAACATTATTACCCATATCTGAATATTCCGAAAATTGCCCCACATAAGCATTGATACTGTGATTGCAAGCAAAATGATAATCCCGCCCATCGTCGGGGTGCCGGCTTTAGAATGATGGTTCTGAGGACCGTCATCTCTTATTTGTTGGGTCATGCTGATTTTTCTGAGCCACTGTATGATATATGGCCCCGCTAAAAGTGTAAAAAAAAGCGCCGTAAAAACCGCAAGAGATGTTCTGAAAGTAATATACCTGAAGACATTAAAGGGCGAAAAATATGTATGCAAATCATAAAGCAATTCATAAACCATTATTAACCAGCCTCTCCGCCGTGGTTAAGACTTTTTCCATTTTCATGCTGCGTGAGCCTTTAATTAAGACAATATCTCCCTGTTTCAGCATCCCGAATAACTTTTCACCTGCAGCCTCCGAGTTATCAACAACTATTCCCTCTCCCTTGAAAGCCTTTAAAGCCTCTTTCATCATACTTCCAACCCCGATAAAAACATCCACGGAGAGTTCAGAAAGCCACTTGCCAAGATTTTTATGGGCGGTTAGTGAGAAATCTCCAAGTTCGAGCATATCACCTAAAACCACAATAGCCCTTTTATGGGATCTCATGTTAGATTTCACAAACCTCATCATCTCGATTACAGATGCCTGCATAGACGATGGGTTAGCATTATATACATCGTTTAGAAAGATTACCCCCCCTTGTTTTTTTACTTCAAACCTGAGTTTGACACCCTTGAATAATTCAATCCCCGTTTTTATTTGCTTTAAGTCAAACCCAACCGAAAAAGCTAACGCTGCCCCTGCAAGGCAGTTATATACATTAAACATTCCGATAAGGGCTGACTTTACATAAATAGAAGAGCCCCCTGCAACGATTGAAAAACCCGTGTAATCTTCTGCAAAATCAATATCTCTTGCAATGACATCGGCAGAGTTTGATTCGATGCCAAATGTTATTATTTTGCCATTATACTTACCGTTGACGCCATCAATGAGAAAACGGTCGTCAGCATTCAATATAACGGTGCTAACATAGGGTAGTATTTCCAGTTCAGACTCCCTCACCTTCTCAAGGCAACCAAAACCTTCAATATGTTCATATCCTATATTTGTTATAACCGCAATATCAGGCAGCGCAATCTTGCAGAGGGTTTCAATATCCCCGGGCCTGTTTGTGCCCATCTCTAAAACCATAACCTCTGTTCCATCAGTGAATCTGCATAAACAAAGAGGCAACCCGATATGATTATTATAGTTGCCTGTAGTCTTCAGGACATCCCATTTTGTCGAAAGAATTGAAGAGATCAGCTCCTTTGTGGTGGTTTTTCCATTGCTGCCGGCAACAGCAAATACCCTGCCTTTGAACCTTTTTCTTGTATAAAAGGCAAGCTCATGAAGAGCTTTCAGGGTGTCTTCAACCACGATTAATGTCTTTCCGCTGAAACCTGTCTTTCTAAATTCATCCCTGTCTCTGCTTATAACAGCGCCTCCCCCTTTTCTAAGGGCTTCGCCGACGAAGTCGTGTCCGTCATGCGTGTCCCCTTTTAAAGCGATAAACAGTTCCCCGTCCATTATCGTTCTTGAATCAATTGAGATGCCTGAAAATGCCTTTAAAGAATCAAAGTATATCGAGCCGCCCGTTGCTGCTCTAATATCGTTGATGTTTAAAAATGGATGCATCTTACCTGCCTTTGTTCCCTTTATTCCTTAATATCGTTTTAGCTAATTCAGTCTTGTCACAGAAAACACTACGGACACCCCTTATCTCTTGATAATTCTCATGGCCCTTTCCTGCCACCAAAAGTATATCGCCGGATGAAGCCATCTCAACAGCTATCTGAATTGCTATTGTTCTGTCAGGTATGATCATATAATTGCTCCTCATAGCGCCCTTTTCCATATCAAAAAGAATATCTAAGGGATCTTCAAATCTTGGGTTATCTGTAGTCATTATTACATAATCGCTAAGCCTTGTGGCAGCTTGAGCCATTTTTGCCCTCTTGCCTCTGTCTCTGTTGCCGCCGCAGCCGAATATTGTGATAATCTTCCTGCCTGCAAATGGTTTCTTTTGTGAACCGATATCAGTTTTTTTCTTAAAATCACCATTCTGGATTAACTGACGGGCAGTATTCAGAAGTCCGACAAGGGCGTCTTCTGTATGAGCATAATCCACAATAGCAAGAAAGTCCTGTCCGGCTTCAACCCTATCAAATCTGCCATTTACACAGCTCATATTCCCGATAGCTTCTTTTATTAACTCCATAGGCATCCCAAGAGATAGAGCAGAGCCAATGCCAGCGAGCAGGTTATAGACATTGGGTCTTCCAATAAGTCCCGACCGTATTTCTGCCCCCGAGACACCATTTGCCAGCTCCGTTTTCCCAAGCGTGAAGGACAATCCCTTATAAGTCATTTTTATGCTCAGGGCTTTAAGGTCAGCAGTAGGAGAATCAATAGAGTATGTAATATATCTCACAGCATTTCCACTCGATTTTTTAAGTTCTCCTAAAAGTCTTTCCCCATAAGGGTTGTCAATGTTTATTACAGCGCATCCGCCTTCGTCAAGGAGTTCTGTAAACAACCTTTTCTTAGACTTATAGTAGTTTTCCATAGTCAGATGAAAATCGAGATGATCCTGTGTGAGATTTGTGAAAATTGCAGTCATAAATCTTGAGTAATCAACTCTTTTCTGAGACAGCGCATGAGATGAAACTTCAGAGACAACATATTTACAGCCTTCATCAGCCATTGTTCTGAGCAAACGCTGAAAATCTGGCGCCTCTGGGGTTGTGTGAAAGGCTGTAAAAACCTTGTCTTTTATTAGATGCCCTATTGTGCCGACCAGTCCTGTATCATAACCACATTTTTCGAGTATATTTTTGATTATATAAGAAGTTGTGGTCTTACCATTGGTGCCGGTTATACCTATAAGAGCAATATCTCTTGAGGGGTTATGGTAAAACCTTGCCGATAAGTAAGCGATAGCATCTCTGGTGTCTGTTGCGCCAATCCACGATATCTTAGGGTATTTATACATAAAAAAGGTGGCTTTAGCCCATCCTTTTTGATATACTACTGATATTGCCCCTTTCTGGAGTGCATCCTCGATAAAGTCATGTCCATCTGAATTTTCGCCTTTGATAGCTACAAATAAATCCCCTGGCGAGACCTTTTTTGAGTTATAATCTATGCCATTTATATCTCCAGCAATGTCCCCGTTTAATTCAAAATCGTCTCTAAGTATTTCCCTTATTTTCATCTTGATGTTACCAGAAGATTTTTTTCTCTGGAATCATCCCGAGGCACCTCAAGATAAGAAAGCGCATCATTAGCTATTTTTCTGAATACAGGAGCGGCGACGATACCGCCATAGATATGCCCCCTCGGATCGTGAACCACTACTATCATAGCCAATCTTGGTTTATCCGCTGGAACAAAGCCGACAAAAGAGCTCACATAATTAACCTTTGAATATCTCTTTGTAAGTGGATCAAATTTTTGCGCAGTGCCTGTTTTTCCGGCAACCAGATTACCATCAACTGAAGCCTCTTTTGCAGTGCCTCCCATCTCTGTAACAGTTGTAAGTATCATGTTGAAGGTAGCGGCTGTTTTCTCCGATATAACCCTTTTTGTTTCAGGAACTGCTTTATAAATGACGGTGCCGTCATGAGACTGGATTTCTGATAATAGATATGGCTTAACAAGCAATCCCCCATTGGCAATGACTGAATATGCCCGTAAAACCTGAAGCGGCGTTGCTGCAATCTCCTGTCCAATTGAGATAGAACCTATTGACATTCCAGACCAAATCTCAGGGGGTCTCACAAACCCTGCAACCTCGCCGACAATATCGATGCCTGTTTTTTCTCCAAAACCAAATCTTTTTATATAATCATAAAGCCTTTCCTTGCCAAGCGCTAACCCTATCTTTATTATTCCAACATTGGAAGATTTCTGGATAACCTCTTTGAAGGTAAGGACCCCTTGTCTATGAGCGTCTTTAATGCGTCTTCCTCCCACCTCAATATATCCAGCTGAACAGTCATATACTGTATTAGGTTTAACCAATCTTTCCTCAAGCGCAGCTGCCCCTACTATTATTTTAAATGTTGAGCCGGGTTCATAGCAATCTGTTATAGCGCGATTCTTTCTCTGCTGCGGGGTAACTGTAGCAGGATTGTTGGGATTAAATGAAGGGTTGTTAGCCATAGCCAGTATTTCACCTGTAAAGGGATCCATCATTATTGCCGTGGCATAAGAAGCCTGCCAGTGTTTGGCGGTTTCTTCAAGATTTTTTTCGAGTATGTATTGCAAACCTTCATCAATAGTCAGGAAGATATTATTGCCTTTTATCTCTTTTAACCCCCCTTTTGAGAGCATATTGCCTTTTGCATCTCTAAAAGAGACCATTTTCTCTGCTTCTGCAGTTAGATACCTGTCATATCTTTGTTCAACGCCTTCTATGCCTTTGTTATCTATATCAACAAAACCCACTATATGAGATGCCAGATTGCCTTTTGGGTATATCCTTTTGACCTCAGGTACCAATCCTATACCTCTCATTTTTGATTGCCTGATAATATCAGCGGCTTCGGATGAAACCTTTCTGTCGATCCAGCAAAATTTTGAATTTGAATTAATTTTTGTCTTTATAACATCGCCCTGCTTGCCGGTAATTCTTGATAGGGTTGCCACAACAGTATCCGTGTTGCTATCTGAAATCTCTGCCGGATTGCAATAAATGGATTCAACATCAATGTTAACAGCTAATTCCCTGCCCTTTCTATCCAGTATCAACCCTCTCTTAACAGGCATTTCCTGTGTCTTGATCTGCTGCATCCTTGCCTTTTCGGCATACCAGTTGTGATTTACAAGCATTATGTATGCGAGCTTGCCTGTGACAGCAGCAAAACCAGCAGATATAATCAAGGTAAGGACAATTAGCCTTATTTTCATAGGGCACCCTTAACTACTAAAATTATTTTTTTTAAAGCATAGATTCCGCAGGCAAGCCAAAGCAGTCTTTAATAAAAAAATATTGCTTCTTATAGCTTTCAGTGCATCAAAGCTGTTAAACAAAGCATTAAGGATTACTAAATAGAGTCTGTTTATAAACTGTATGAAAATCTTCCTGTCATTTCGAACGAAGTGAGAAACCTTTGAGCTTTAAGATTCCTCCTTTCGGTTGGAATGACAAAATAATGGGTTTATCGACTTTATAAACAGACTCTAAATATATCTTTTAACGACTTAAAAAACTTAACTAAATCGCTAATTATTATTCTGTTGATATGGCATTGCAGCGTCCTGCCATGATGTGGACTTAGCTGATTGCTGATAAGCAGCTGCATATGGTGCCGGCTTTTTAATTGTTTTGACATAAACAATCTTTTTACGGTCAGGAAAGTAAAAGCCTTCATCATTGGAGACAGCTTTTGTTATCTGCTGTATAGAAGAGAGTTGTGACTTCTCTGCTGTTAGATATTTACTTTCTTTTATCAATTCCATTTTTTTCTTTTCAAGCATATTTATTCTGTACTCAATTCCAGTGAAAGCATTTTTTTGTCCAAGAACTGCAAAAAAAGACACCACCAGAAGAATTAGCATTAACGGCTTAAGAACAATTAGCAATATGCTCCTTTTTTTCCTCATATCTTTTCTGCTCCTCTCAATTTAGCGCTTCTGGATGATGGATTTTTCTTTAATTCATCTTCTGAAGGTCTTACAGGTTTTTTTGTGAGGATTTTAATTTGATGAGTTGCTTCATCCTTCCTAAAAAACTCTTTTACAATCCTATCTTCGAGCGAGTGATATGAAATAACGCAAATCCTGCCTCCAACCTCCAGGGATTCAGCTGCCGCAGAGAGCCCTTTCCTTAACTCTCCGAGTTCATCGTTAACCTCTATCCTTATTGCCTGAAAAATCTTTGTAGCTGGATGAATCCTACCCATTCGTCTGCAAAACTGTTCAGCAAGCACAGCAAGTTCGCTGCAAGTATTTATTGCCCTATGCTTGCGTTCTTCAGCAATAGCCTTTGCTATTTTTCTATACGCCGGTTCTTCCCCATAATCCCTAAAAATTCTTTCAAGTTCTTTAGGTGAATATTTGTTTACGACTTCCCATGCGTCTAATGCTTGTAAAGTATCCATTCTCATGTCTAGCCTTGAATCTGAGGTAAAACTGAATCCACGGCTTAATTCCTTAAGTTGAAACAATGAAACGCCAAGATCAAAAATAATCCCATCAATCTTGTTTAAACCAATGGATGCCAGCAAAGGAATTAAGTCTGAGAAACCACCTCTTAACAAATTTAATCTGCTGTCTGTAAGGCTCCTTTTCAAGTAATTGATGGCTGCCGCATCCCTGTCTATCCCTATAAGCCTGCCATTATCATCCAATCTGGATAAAATCTCAACCGCGTGACCGCCAAAACCTGCTGTAGCGTCCACATAAATCCCGTTCTTTTTGGTAATTAGTATTTCTAATGTCTCGTTTAATAGAACTGGCTTATGATGTTGCATTGAAATGACTAATTTTTTTATGGAAATTAACAGTCCTCTGCTGGAATTTTCACTTTAGATGGGTTAAGCAGAAAAAAGTCTTCCACAGCTTTTTTAAACAACATCATATCCACCTTTTCAAATGGATAATCAAATCTTAGCTGACCTTGCGAGATGACATAATTACAGGATTCGATAATCTCTTCATTCTTGTTAAGCATATAACAGTTTCCCCCCGCTCTTTTAAAGCCCATACCCTGCAAGAGTTGTTTCAAAGGATTTTCCATCTATGTTTTTCGGATCGCTTACCGCGTCCCACTCTGACTTTTCCCACATCTCTATTTTCTCAAGTTGTCCTACAATTACTACATCATTTGATATGTTCGCATCCTGTCTGTGTTCATAAGGAATGAGTATCCTGCCCTGCTTGTCAAGCCCGAGTTCTGCGGCCGAGGCGATCACCCTGCGCAGGAAGAACTTCACTGCTTCATCCATCTTTGGCAAAGCCCTCACCTTTTCTTCAAGCCTTATCCACTCCTCTTGAGGATAAATGTGCAAACATTTGTCAAACGCTGAATTTGTTATATACAACTTCTCGATAGAATATCTTCTGAGCAAGACCTCCCTAAAGGGAACCGGCAGGATAACCCTTCCCTTTGGGTCAAGTGTGTGATAAAATTTACCTATAAATGATGACATATACCTTTAACCACTTTTTACCACTTTTTACTACATCATATGGGTTATTATTATTAGATGTCAAGAGAAAAATAGATTTTTTTTACTTTTTCAATATAATGTAGTTTTTTCTAATCACGAATACTAAATATTGTTAATGATATCTTTATAGGCAGGTTATAAATGTTTTCTGAGAAAGTAGAAAGGCTAATAAATGCAGGGCTTTTAAGGGTAATTAGAGATAAAAGTGCTTATTTAAAGCCATCCAAAAGATATGAAAATCATAACGATGGCTGTCAAAAAGATTTTGAACCATATGGAAGCTCGCATATATTGGTATCAGCCGTCGAATATATTAACTTTTCATCAAATGATTATCTTGGACTGTCTTCCAACCATGAGATTATGGAATCTGCAAAGGCTGCGGTAGATAAATATGGTTTTGGCTCGGGAGCCTCCAGACTTTTATCGGGTGGTACCGATTTAAATCTAAAGCTTGAGCAGCTAACAGCTGAATTCAAGGGGACTGAATCAGCGTTGGTATTTAATTCGGGCTATACAGCCAACACAACCGTTATTCCCGCTATATCCGATGAAGGTGATGCACTTTTCAGTGACGAATTGAACCACGCAAGTATAATTGACGGCTGCAGGTTAAGCAGGGCGAAAAAGGTAATATACCGCCATGCAGATACAGAACATCTCTCCTTTTTATTAGAAAAAGAGTCCAGCAGAGGAAAAAAAATAGTTATAACTGATACTGTATTCAGCATGGATGGCGATATCGCCCCGCTCAAAGAATTATATGATGTCTGTCTCCAGAATAATGCACTGCTTTATATTGATGATGCACACGGCACAGGGGTTCTGGGGCAAGGACGCGGAGCGCTAAACCATTTTGGGATAAATCCTGAACCGTGGATTATTCAAATGGGAACTTTTTCAAAAGCGCTCGGGTCTTTCGGGGCGTTTATAGCAGCGAGCAAGGAGATTATCCAATGGCTTATAAATAAAGGAAGGGGCATGATTTTTTCAACCGCTCTGCCTCCCTGCGTTATAGCTGCATCAATCAAGGCAGTTGAGATAATAAAGAATGATCCAAGCCTGTTAAGGTCATTGTGGGAAAACAGGGAGAAGCTTTTTAATGGCATTAAAGAATTCGGTTATGATACCCTGAATAGTCAAACTCCTATAATTCCTTTGATTCCCCCCATAATTCAAGGCAAAGACATTATAGAAACAACGAATATTTTTTCAGAGTTTTTAATGAGCAACCATATATACGCCCCAGCAATAAGACCTCCTACAGTCAAGATACCGCGTATAAGATTTTCAGCTATCGCAACGCATACCAATGAAGATATCAAGGCTTTGTTACACTGCCTTAAAGACATAAGGAATAAAGCATAATTCATAAAATAATCGATAGTTATAAATTGATAATAATATTTTATCATTGAATTCTTGACAAAAGATTATTGGTGTGGTAATGTTTTCAGCGTTTAGTTCATAGTTCAGAATAAATATTTGGCAATAAAAAAAAGCCTTTAAAAGAAATCTATCGGGACGGAGGAGATAAGGTGATATGTTAGATTTTAATTATTGGTATTTCGTTCTTGTCGCAAATTTCATCATCTTGTATTTTATCCTGAGCTCTCTCCTATTCAAACCCCTCGCAAAGCTCTTCAAAGAGCGTGAAAAAGCTATAAAAGGTGCTTTTGATGAAGCAAAGTCAATGTCTGAAAGAAAAGATGAGTCTCTTGTGAAGATGAATTCCGAACTTCAAGACGCGAGGAAGAAGGCAAAGGATATATACAATTCAGTAAGGGAAACTGGTATTTTACACCAGAAGGAAGTGCTTGGAAAAACCGAACAGGAAGCCGTCGCTATGATTGAAAAGGCGAGGCAGGAATTAAAGGCTGATGTTGAAAAGGCAAGGTCAATTTTAAAAGCCGATGTAGATAAATTCTCTGAAGAAATTGTCAGAAAGTTGGTGAAGGCATGATAAAAAGTAAATTATATATTGGATATTGCGTTACAACCATGCTTAGTGTATTGGCTCTTGCTGTATCAAATGCTTACGCTGCTGGCGCTGCCGCTGATGAAGGACCGATGGCATGGGTATGGAGGATTTTGAACTTTGCCATACTCGTTTTTCTGCTTGTGAAATTTGTCGGCAAACCTCTAAAGGCATTCTTGAAACAGCGCACAGAGATGATTGAGAAAAGCATCAAGGAGGCTCGGGAGGCGAAAGAAATTGCACAGAAAGCCCTTTCTGAGGTTGAGGAAAGGCTTAAATTAAAGGATAGCGAAATAGCGGAGATTCTATCAGTCGCAAAGGTTACGGGCGAGGAAGAGAAAAAACGGTTGATTGAGGACGCTGAAAGGCTGAAGGTCAGAATTTTGGAGCAGGCAAAAGCCAATATTGATCATGAGGTCAAGATGGCTAAAGAGACTATCAAGGCTGAAGCGGTCGAAGAGGCTATTAAGCTGTCTGAAGAAAAGATTAAGAGCAGGTTAACCAAAAAAGATCAGGATAAGATCCTGGAGGATTCGATAAAATTATTAGGGGTTAGAAATTGAAAAAGGTAAAAGATGTAAAAAAATATGCCAGGCAATTTTTAAAATCAGTTGAATTAACTGAGGTCCCAAAGGCTATTGAGCAGCTTAACGCTATTGCTGATCTAATCGAAAAGGATAAGAGCTTTAAAACTCTGATGGTGAGCCCTGTTTTTACCGAATCTGAGCGAGAAAAAGCGATAACTATAGTCTCTCATCAAATGCAACTCTCCACTCAGGTGGCTCAATATCTTCTTTATCTGTCAAGCAAAATGATACTAGGCTCACTCAAACATGTTATCCAGGCGATAACGGCTCTTTACATGGAAATGAAAAAGAGGGCTAAGGCGGTAGTTATAACGCCTGTTCAAGTTGGTTTGGACTACCAAAATGAACTCATTAATTCGCTTAAGAAGATAACGGGGAAAGAAATTGAACTTGAGTTCATCCTTGACCCTTCTTTGTTGGGCGGCGTAAGGATACAAGTTGGAAGCACCATGTATGATAGCAGTATAAAAGGCCAGTTAGGGCTTTTAAGAGATAAGCTTATAAAGGAGTGAAAAAATGGAATTGAAGGTTGAAGAGATAAGTGGGCATCTGAAAAAGCATATAACAGAGTTCGAAAAGAGAGTTGATGTCAGTGAGGTTGGTGTAATTACTTATGTCGGTGACGGAGTGGCAAGAATTTATGGTCTTGACAACTGCATGGCTTCTGAAATGCTTGAGATGCCAAACGGGATTTACGGGATGGCGCTTAACCTTGAAGAGGATAATATCGGCGCTATCTTATTTGGTGATGACAAACTTATTAAAGAAGGCGATATTGTCAAAAGAACAGGAAAGGTCATGGAGACCCCTGTTGGCGAAGCATTAGTTGGAAGGGTAGTCAATGCCATCGGCCAACCTATTGACGGCAAAGGCCCCATTAATGCAGGCAAGTCAATGAAAGTTGATGTTGTTGCCCCGGGTATAATTAAAAGACAGCCTGTCAATCAGCCTTTGCAGACTGGAATCAAGTCAGTTGACGGCATGATTCCCATTGGGAGGGGGCAGAGAGAGTTGATAATCGGAGACCGCCAGACAGGCAAAACTGCTATCCTCATTGATGCAATTATTAATCAGAAAGGCGGCGATGTTATTTGTATATATGTCGCTGTTGGACAAAGACGTTCTGCAATAGTCAGAACTGTCAAAATGCTCGAAGAATACGGCGCAATGGATCACACTATTGTTGTTGTCGCAACAGCTAGTGAGCCTGCAGCAATGCAGTATATTGCTCCATATGTTGGATGCGCAATGGGAGAGTATTTTAGGGATAATGGCAAACATGCCCTTATCTGCTATGATGACCTTACCAAACAGGCTCATGCATACAGACAAGTCTCGCTTATATTAAGGCGCCCTCCTGCACGTGAGGCATATCCTGGTGATGTCTTTTATCTCCACTCCAGGCTTCTCGAAAGGGCGGCTAAGCTATCTGATGCAGAGGGAGGAGGATCGCTCACTGCACTTCCGATAATTGAGACCCAGGCTGGCGACGTCTCGGGTTATATACCTACGAATGTTATTTCTATTACAGATGGACAGATATATTTGGAGCCAGAGTTATTTTACGCAGGTGTTAGACCTGCTATAAATGTGGGTCTTTCTGTTAGCCGTGTCGGCGGTGCTGCCCAGACAAAAGCTATGAAACAGGTTGCTGGAATGCTCAGGCTTGACCTTGCACAATACAGAGAGCTTGCTGCCTTTGCCCAGTTTGCTTCGGATCTTGATAAGGCAACCCTTGCCCAGCTTGAAAGAGGCAAAAGAATGGTTGAGCTTTTGAAACAGGACCAATATGTGCCAATGCCGGTTGAAGATCAGATCATCCTTATATATGCAGGCACACAGGGCTTTCTGGATGATATTCCTGTTGACGGAATAAAGGCTTTTGAAGATAGCTTTATGAATTTCATAAAAGCGAAAAAACAGGATCTGAGAACCGAAGTCAGAGAGAAAAAAGTGTTAGACGACGACCTGAGGGCGAAGATAACTGCCTCCATACAGGAATTCAAAAAGACATTTCAGGCTTAGACCGGACTTGGTTTAGAAGTCTTAAAACAGGAGAATATAAATGCCAACTCTAAGGGATATTAGAAAAAGGCTTAAAGCCATAGCTTCAACTAAAAAGATTACCTCTGCCATGAAGATGGTTGCTGCTGCCAAACTGAGAAAAGTTCAGGACAGAATGATCAATTTTAGGCCATATGCAAGCAAGATGGAGACCGTATTGTCTGATCTTGCTGGCTCATCAACAGAGATGGGCAGCCACCCCCTTCTTACATGGAGGCTGAAAAAGAAGGTTGAAGTTATAGTTATAACATCTGATAGAGGGCTATGCGGCGCATTCAATTCCAACGTTTTAAGGGCTGCCGCGCAGCAAATAGATGCTATTAAAAAAGAAGGCATAGATCTGAATGTCAGCGTTATCGGCAGAAAAGCCCGTGATTATTTTAAAAGAAGGAATGTGCCTATCCGATGCTCGTGGCTTGGGCTTTCTGGCAAGCTAAGCTACGCAAGCGCCCAAGAGATTGCATCTGACATAATTAATACCTATATAAGTGAAGCCGCTGATGAGTTTATAGTCATTTTCAGTGAATTTAAATCGATGCTTCTTCAAAAACCTGTTGTATTAAAGCTCCTTCCAATCGGAGATATTGAGGCTGATCAAGCTCAGGCTGGGACTTCTTCAACCTTTGCCCCTTTTGAATATGAGCCTTCAAAGGAAGAGCTTTTTGAGAAGCTGCTCCCGAAGTATGTGGAGATTCAGATATATAGATCCCTTCTCGAATCACAGGTTGCAGAGGAAGCTGCCAGGATGACCGCTATGGAAAATGCATCCAAGAACTGTGAGGATATGATATCAAGGGTTACCCTCATTGCCAATAAAGTCAGGCAGGCAGGCATAACCAAAGAGCTTATGGATATAGTCGGCGGTGTTGAAGCGCTTAAGAAATAACATAAAAATATATCAAAGTATCAAGACTCAGGAGGAAAATAATGAATGTAGGTAAAGTAGTCCAGGTAATCGGCGCTGTCGTTGATGTTGAATTTGAGAAGGAGATTCCATCGATACTAAATGCTATAACAATTGACGAACCAGGAGACCCGACCAAAGGAATTCCGGAGATTCGTCTTACTCTAGAGACCGCAGTACAGTTAGGCGATAACAAAGTTAGAACTATAGCTATGAGCGCGACAGACGGACTTGTAAGAGGGATGAAAGCCGTTGACACAGGGTTGCCTATCGCTGTCCCTGTAGGAAAGTCCATTTTAGGCAGAATTATTAATGTCATTGGTCAGCCCGTTGATGAGGCTGGACCATTAAAGGTTGAAGATACATTGCCAATACATAGGTCCGCACCTGAATTTGCCGAGCAGGTAGCCACCACACAGCAGTTTGAGACAGGCGTTAAGGTCTTTGATCTCCTCATACCATTTGTTAGAGGCGGAAAGATGGGGATGTTCGGTGGTGCAGGAGTTGGCAAAACAGTCGTTATTATGGAGATGATTCATAATATCGCTATGAAACACGGTGGAGTTTCTGTTTTTGCCGGTGTTGGCGAAAGGACAAGGGAAGGAAACGATCTCTACCTTGAGATGAAGCATTCAGGCGTTCTGCCAAATGTCGCTCTGATTTATGGTCAGATGAACGAGCCGCCCGGCGCAAGGGCAAGAGTTGCCTTAACAGCTCTTACAGCGGCGGAGCATTTCAGGGATCAAGGTCAGGATGTCCTTATTTTTATCGACAATATTTTCAGATATACCCTTGCAGGCGCAGAGGTGTCGGCGCTTCTTGGAAGAATGCCATCTGCTGTTGGTTATCAGCCTACTCTGGGCACGGATATGGGTATCCTGCAGGAAAGAATAACCACAACTAACAAAGGTTCAATCACCTCGATGCAGGCGATATACGTTCCTGCGGATGACCTTACAGACCCAGCTGTCGCAACTGCGTTCACACATCTTGATGGAACTGTTGTTCTCTCGAGGCAGATCGCAGAGCTTGGTATATACCCAGCGGTTGACCCCCTTGATTCCACATCAAGAATACTCGACCCTAAGATTGTCGGCGAACATCATTATTCAGTTGCAAGAAAGGTGCAGAACATCCTTCAAAAATATAAGGAACTTCAAGATATCATAGCGATACTCGGGATCGAGGAACTCTCAGAAGATGACAAACTTGTTGTTGCGAGGGCAAGGAAGATCCAGAGGTTTTTGAGCCAGCCCTTCCATGTTGCAGAGACATTTACCGGTGCGCCTGGCAAGTATGTCAAACTTGAAGACACCATTAAGGGGTTTCAGGCAATTGCTGATGGTCAATATGACGATATGCCAGAGCAGGCTTTTTATATGACAGGCACTATCGAAGAGGCTGAGGAAAAGGCAAGGAAGCTTGGTTGGAGCAGATAATTACCATCAGGAGTTAAAAAAATGACTAATAAAGTGATGTTGGAAATAGTAACGCCTTACGGCCAGATTCTCAGTGAAGAGGTCGATGAGATATCAGCTGCCGGTTCTGAGGGCGACTTTGGGGTTCTTGCCGGGCATGTGCCGTTTCTCACAACCCTTAAGATTGGGATACTATCTTATAAAAAGGGGAATGAGACATTCTATGTTTTTGTCAATAGCGGTTATGTAGAGGTAACTGCTGAAAAGGTTATTGTAATGGCTGACAGCGCTGAAAAGGCTGCAGACATTGACGTTGAAAGAGCTAAGGCTTCGATGAAAAGAGCTGAAGAACGCTTGAAGAAAATAGAAGAATACGATTTCGGACGGGCTACCGCATCCCTTGAGAGAGCTACAATAAGGATTCAATTAGCACAGCGGAGATAAATTTTAATTAAGCAATAAAAAGGGGAGTCATGTTACGACTCCCCTTTTTATTGAAAACAAATTATTCTTTCTGGTAACCTTTCACTATGCATCCGGTTTTATTCAAGATAGGTCCTCTGGAGATAAGATTTTACGGCTTGATGTATTTGCTGGCAATCCTGCTGAGCATATACCTGATACAAAAAGACGCTCAAAGGAAAGGAATCCCTGTATCCAGGGATGAGATAATCAACCTTGTCTTTGTAGCTGTCCTTGCTGGACTTATAGGCGCAAGGGCATATTATGTTATTTTCAACTGGGAATACTACGGTGTCAATTTAAAGGAGATTCCAGCTATATGGCGTGGAGGACTTGCAAGTCACGGGGGATTTATCGCGGGTTTAATCGCCGCATTGGTTTGTTTAAAGCATTATAAAATTCCTATCCTCAAGTTTGGAGACTCTGTTGTTCCTTTGGTCATACTCAGTGAAGCCTTTGTAAGATTCGGAAATTTCATGAACGGCGAGGCACACGGAATGCCTACAAACCTGCCATGGGGAATAACTTTCCCAAGAGGTAGTCCTGCAGGGGATGAATTTCCAAATATGCCTGTTCATCCAACAATGCTGTATCAGCTTTTTTACAATCTTGCTGTTTTTCTGATTGTATGGTTTTGGTTAAGGATAAAACCGTTTAAAGATGGTTTTCTTATTGCTGTGAGTGTAATACTTTATTCAATAGGTAGATTTTTCATAGAGGGCATGAGGGCTGATAGTCTTTACATAGGAGGCTTAAGAACTGCTCAGGTGATGAGTATCTTGCTTACTGCTGTTATGAGTTATTTGATAATTTTCAAAAAACTTTGGAGATATCAAAAATGAATATCGAGTCCCCCAGAGGATTTCTTTTTTCTGCCGCAGATGCTGCTATAAAAAAACCTGGGCGAAATGACATCGCTTTAATTTATTCTGAGGTAGATTGTGTTGTATCAGCTGTTTTTACAACAAATAAGATAAAGGCAGCACCTGTCAAGCTTAATATGCAAAAGATAAAGAAAGGCATTGGGCAGGCTGTCATTGTCAACAGCGGCAATGCAAATGCAAGCACAGGTAGGCAGGGGTTGGATGATGCAAACGAAATGACTGAAACGATTGGCAATCTCCTCAAGATAAAGAATGAATATATATACATCTGCTCAACAGGGGTCATCGGCGCTCCGATGCCAATGGGCAGAATTAGACCTAAACTCACCGAGCTGGTTAAAAATCTTGGCAAGTCAACACTTAAGGATGTTGCTTACGCTATAATGACTACTGACACATTCCCTAAGATTGCTGCGAGGAAAATAATTTGCGGCAAAAAAGAGATTGTAATATCAGGAATATGCAAGGGCGCTGGAATGATATCTCCTCATATGGCAACAATGCTTTGTTTCATTATGACTGATGCGAACATCGAGAAATCAGCTCTTGATGCCTCTTTAAAGTCTGCAGTAGCCCAGTCCTTTAACATGATAACCATTGACGGAGACATGTCAACAAACGATACAGCACTTATTATGGCTAATGGCTTTGCTGGAAATCCCTTGATAAAAAAAGGCTCAATGGAATACAAATTATTCGCTGATGCGGTTTCCGATATTGCATTTGAGTTGAGCAGGCTTATTGTTAAAGATGCCGAGGGGGCAAGCAAATTTGTCGAGATACGCGTAATCAATGCAAGAAGCTTTAAAGACGCCTCAAGGGCTGCTTTTGCCGTAGCCAAATCACTGCTTGTAAAGACTGCTATCTACGGCAATGACGCCAATTGGGGGAGGTTAATGGCTGCCATTGGATATTCAGGCGCGATGATAAAAGAAGACTTTGTCGATATTTATCTCAATGACTTGAGAGTGGCGCGGGGCGGCATAGGAACAGGTATGGACAAAGAGGCAAATGAGACATTACGAAATAAAGAAATAAAGATATTAATAGATTTGAATATTGGTAGTGATTCAGCAAGGGTATTAACCTGCGATCTTACAGAAGATTATGTCAAGATAAACGCTGAATACCGAACTTAACAATTTAAAGGGAAGGATTTATGAAAATATTCGAGGTAAAAAGTAAGGCATTGACTGCAAAATTCCACGAGCATATTATCGGTTATAAAGAAACAGGCAGCCATGCATGTTATATGATTTATGGGATTATGGAGCCCGGGGAAAAAGACAGACTTGTAAAACCCGGCAAAGGACACGAGGAAATACTTCTTGCGATGCAAGGAGATTTGGATGTCACTGGCTATTATACCGGAAGGCTATATGAAGGCTCTGCCTTGCATATAGTCGGAGATGATGAGTGTGTTCTTGAAAATCCAGGCAAAAAAGATGCTGTTTATATAATAAGCGGCGGACATTCAGCGGGTGGACACTAATTAGCCCGGAAACAGCAATTGAAATTTTGTTTAGCAGGCATAAATACTCTCAAACATTTTATAGTATTATAGTATCAAATGACACTCTGACACTTCCTTTCCTTCAGGTTCGCCTAGCTACGACAATTTTTTATCTCTATCTTTTGGTTGCTTAATCTCTGCAGCATAAAAATATTTAAGCAGGGATTGAAGTATTGCATGTCTGAGTTGTTTCAGGACAAAGGGTTTCAGGGCATCTATGCCTACTCTTTTGAAACGAAATCCATTTTTGTGTAAAGATTTTTGTTTTATTTGAATATTTTTCTGGATACTGGTGTCTTGTTCATATTTTTCGGACGCATGCTGTCCATTTATTTTTTAGAGTAAAATTGTGTATTATTAAAAAATTTGATTCTTTTTCCTTTTATCTGCATGAAGACCCAGAGATTTAAAATTTAAAGATTAAGGTGTCGGCTTTCTAAAAACGATGTTTTGCCTGCATGCTGATATCTGCAGTCTGAGGCTCTGATTCTAAGCCTGCGGTTTTGTGGAGAAGAATAGGATATTTTAAAAATAAACGGAGGAACTTATGGAGATCGTAAAAGCTCTCGAGGAGAAGGTATCTTTTGTAGTAGAAAAGGTTAAAGCGCTAAAGGAAGATAAAGCAAATCTTGAAATCAAGGTGAGCCAGCTTGAAGACATTATTAAAATGAAAGATAGAGAGATAGAACAGTTAAACACTGAGAAAGCAACCGTCAAAAGGCAGATAGAGGAACTCCTGAATGACCTCGATTCGATGGAATTAAGGTAATGCCAGTATGGGCAGTGTTGATGTATATATTTTAGGGCAGAAATACATTATCAAGGGTGAAGAATCGCCCCAATATATAGAACAGCTCGCAAATTTTGTAGATGCAAAACTTAAAGAGGTTTGTTCTGCCACGCCTAATATAACTCCGCTGAAAGCTGCCATACTTACTTCATTAAATATAGCTGATGAGTTGCACAAGCTTAAAAATGAATATAACGCCGTCGCTGTCAATATTAAAAACATTGACAATAAGGCGGATGCTATCTTGGGGCTTTTTGACCCTTAATTAGAGTCTGTTTATAAAGCGCCCTTTTTAGTGGTGTATTGATGGTCAGGTAATGTCAGAAGTTCTATGAAAGAGTGTTTTAGAACATATTGAAATATCAAAGAAACCCTCCCCCTTGAGGGGAGAGGGAGAATAATTTTTGACAATACGGATGGTCTTGGAGGGATAAATCAAAATGAAACAGATAGTAATTTCCATAAGCGGCATTACTATTAGGGCACAAATCTTTGATACCGCTTGTGGAACTTCGATTATTGATAAACTTCCTATCGAAGCCGTTCCTGAGGAATGGGGGGATGAATTTTATTTTCAAATCCCTGTAGTTTTCCCCCTTGATGAGACTTCAACAACCGCTGTCAAAGTCGGTGACATCGGTTATTGGCCCCCTGGTAGGGCGCTTGCCATTTTTTTTGGCCCTACACCTATGAGCAAGGGCAATGACCCCATGCCGGCAAGCGAGGTAAATATCGTTGGAAGGATTATTGATGATGCCAGGGTTTTAAGAAATGCGAAGGGGGCGAAGAGGATTTTGATCGAGGCAGTGGAATAGCCTCGAAACAATTGTGTTATGGTTCGGTAGGCTTTTGGCTGTTTTGCTTACATGGACACTTAGAGGCAACATGAAAGTTATAAAAAGACTATCAAGCGATCACTGTTCACAATTGCGACAATGCCATAATTATTCAACAGGGGTTTGCATATGCTTGATCCGAGATTTGTCAGAGAAAATATTGATTTACTGAAAGAAACTCTTAGCAAAAGAGGCTATGAAGTTGAACTATCCGATTTTTTAAATTTAGAGAAGGAACGGCTTAATCTCCTTAGAATGGCTGAAGAGTTGCGGAATAAGAGGAATATTGTCTCACAAGAAATCGCAAAAATGAAGCGGCAGAAGCTCGATGTTGAGCCCCTTATATCCCAGATGAAGATAGTATCTGACAAGATAAAAGAGCTTGAAGAAAATCTCTTAAAAATTGAAGAAAAGAACTCCATCTACCTTCTTAATCTACCTAACATACCTCACCATACTGTTCCAATCGGAAAGGATGAGACAGAAAATAAGGAGATAATAAAGTGGGGTGAGATTAGGGAGTTTGATTTTACTCCATTAAACCACTGGGACATCGGCGAAACCCTGGATATCATTGATTTTGTAAGGGGGGGCAGAATAGCAGGAGCGAGATTTTCTGTTCTAAAGGGACAAGGCGCAAAGCTTGAAAGGGCGTTGATTAATTTCATGCTCGACCTCAACACATCAAAGGGATACAAGGAGATATCCCCCCCGCTTATGGTTAACAGGGATACCATGACAGGCACTGGGCAACTGCCTAAATTCGAGGCTGAGCTTTTCAGGATTGCCGATCCAGAATTCTATTTAATCCCAACTGCAGAAGTGCCAGTAACTAATCTTCACAGGCAGGAGATTTTAAGGGAAGATCAACTGCCTATTTACTATACCGCTTTTACACCGTGCTTCAGGAGAGAGGCTGGTTCTTACGGCAAGGATGTCAGGGGGCTAATACGGCAGCATCAATTTAATAAGGTGGAACTTGTGAAGTTCGCCAAACCAGAAGATTCCTATGATGAACTCGAAAGACTCACAAATGATGCAGAAGATATCCTCCAGAAACTCAAATTGCCATACAGAAAAATAATTCTTTGCACTGGCGATTTGGGTTTTGCATCAGCAAAGACATATGATTTGGAGGTCTGGCTTCCCGCCCAGCAAAAATATAGAGAGATTTCTTCATGCTCAAATTTCGAGGATTTTCAGTCTAGAAGGGCTAATATCAGGTTTAAAAGAGAAGGCAAAAAGGGAACAGAGTTTGTCCATACCATTAATGGTTCAGGGCTTGCTATAGGCAGGACTCTTGTGGCTGTTCTGGAGAACTATCAGCAAAAAGATGCGACTGTTTTTGTTCCAGATGTTTTGGTTCCATATATGAATGTGGAAGTTATCAAATAATGCCCTTATTTAGAGCCTGTTTATAAAGTCGATTTCTGTGTCATTCCTGCAAGCTAAGCGCGTCAGGAATCCTTCTGTAACAACCCCCTAACCCCCTTTGTTAAGGGGGAATTAAGAAAGATTCCGGTCAAGCCGGAATGACAAAAAAATCTTAGTTTATGGACAGACTCTATTTAATTTAAGATGATAAAGGCAGGATTTTATCAGACAAATCCTATTTTCGGCGACAAAGATTTCAATATCGGCAAAGTTGTCAATGCAATCGAATCAGCGAGTGTTGACATAATTGTCTTGCCCGAATTCTTTGCCACTGGATACCAGTTTGCCTCAATGGCAGAGGTTGCGAGACTGTCAGAGCCTGTCCCTGACGGCGAGACGACTAAAGAAATAATAAAATTATCAGCAGAAAAAGGGATATACATAATCGCTGGACTTCCTGAAAAGAGCGGAGAAAAATATTATAATTCTGCAATCATCACCGGACCCGAGGGGTTACTTGGGACTTACCGTAAAACACATCTTTTTTTTGAAGAAAAGCTTTTTTTTAGCTCTGGTGATACAGGCTTTAAGATTTGGGATACTAAAATCGGCAGGATTGGGATAATGATCTGCTTTGATTGGTTTTTCCCAGAGTCAATGAGGACGCTTGCCCTAAGAGGTGCCGAGTTAATCGCACATCCTGCAAATCTCGTCCTGCCATATTGTCCGCATGCCATGCCATTCCGATGCCTTGAAAACAGGGTCTATGCAATTACTGCAAACAGAGCTGGCGCTGAAAGCAGGAAAAATGGACAGACTTTAAGATTTATTGGTATGAGTCAAATCGTTTCGCCTCAAGGAGAGGTTTTGAGCAGGGCATCTGGAGACAATGAAGAATTGCTGACTGTTGAAATTGACCTTGATTTAGCCCGAAACAAGTCTATAAATCCATACAACGATCTTTTTAAAGACAGAAAACCTGAGATGTATAGCCTGTAATGTAAAAATTATTTCGTTTATAGCTGTTGCCCAAAAAATAGAGATAAAAAATTGCCAATCCGAGAGGATGTATGAACCCAGTATTTTCCAATGCCTTTTATGCTACAAGAAAACCTTTGCCGGATCCACGCTTGCAGGGAAAGAGAGCGTTTAAATGTAAAAAACTCAGGAAACTATAAATTTCGGGCTTATCGGGGTTACTTACGATTGAAAATACAATGCCCCCTGCAGGAGTCGAACCTGCGGCACCAGGTTTAGGAAACCTGTGCTCTATCCTACTGAGCTAAGGGGGCAAGCCTTGATAATCAGGGGATCAAGTTGGTGCAATTATTATTATAACATGACACCAACACAAAGTCGTAACAATTTATCTTTTTTATAAAAATTTGTTGCAATCTGACAATATTTTTGATAGATTTTATAAAATGTTCTATGACAAGTTCGAGAAGAATTATGAAACATTTCCAAAATATTTCTTCAGTAACTTTTCAAGGTCGCCAAAAGTTGTCCAACCCCCTCATAACTATTTGAATTATAGATGTTTTTTAGGGGGGTGCGTAGGAAAGAAGACCTCAATTAGAAGGGATTGCGACAGCCCGCCTTCGGCGGAGTGAATGATAATGTGAAAGGGAAAGGTTATTTGATTACCCAAAAAGTGCAGTTTAAAAAGACGCACCTATAGCGCCAAGCCCATCAAAG
>JBBIIV010000008.1:0-31105 GCA_037446295.1 Nitrospirota bacterium | reverse complement strand
TTAACTTCTCTTCCGCAGATAAGTGGGGCGCTGAGATAGGACTTATTACCGTTGGCTTCTGCCCTCAGGGGACATATCTGATATCTCTTGGGATAGATGAGGTTATCACGGAGTTATACGGAGATTTGCCCGATTCATTTGATCTCGCAAAGATAAAGGGTTTGATATTTCCAGAAGGCATGGGCGAATCACATAAGGTGATGATTCAATACAAGGGAAAGAGCTGCCCGCGGTTAAAGGGATTTGCTTTAAGAAATCAAATAAAAAGACTCAGGTTATCCTAATTTAAACATTTTAAAACCCTCTCGAGATTTTTTCTTTGTTTAAAATATTTTTTTTATTTTTGACTTAAGTCAAACCTTCTTTTTCGCGTTCCTAATAAAATTAAAGTGTAAAACACAGTTCATAGTAATTCTGGATGTTTAAATCAAAAAAGGAGGCTAAACAAAATGAAAGAGGGGAAAATGTTTTGCTATCAATGCGAGCAGACTGCAAAAGGGGAGGGATGCACGCAGGTCGGAGTTTGCGGCAAGCAGCCGGATGTTGCTGCATTGCAGGATTTGCTGCTTTACTCACTGAAGGGGCTTTCTTTATATGCAAACGAAGGACGGAAGAGAGGAATTATTGACCGGGATGTAAACGTTTTTACCATTAAGGGGCTATTTTCGACTCTGACAAATGTGGATTTTGACCCTGACCGTTTCGTATCTCTCATCAAGAAAGGTATTGAACTCAGGGAGGCGCTTAAGGCAAAGGTTAAAGCCGCCGGAGGCAAAGTAGATTTCACGGAGGAACCAGCGAATTATGTTCCGCCTGCAACAAAAGAAGATATGGTTAAAGATGGAGAGAAGGTAGGGGTCAAGGCCGATCCGTCCATTAATCCTGATATTCACTCTTTGCAGCAGATATTGATATACGGCATTAAAGGAGTCGCCGCATATGCCGATCATGCCCAAATATTAGGGCAGGAAGATGACGCTGTTTATGCGTTTATACACGAAGGACTTGCTTCAACATTAAGAAAGGATATTTCTTTAGAGGGATGGATAAATCTTGTCCTTAAGTGCGGGGAAATCAATCTTCGGACGATGGAGCTTCTAGATGCAGGCAATACATCGGCATTCGGGCATCCAACTCCTACAAAAGTTCCTCTGGGCGCAAAAAAAGGTAAGGCGATACTGGTGTCGGGACACGATCTGAAAGACCTTTATGAACTGCTCAAGCAGACTGAAGGCAAAGGGATATATATTTATACACATGGCGAGATGCTGCCAGCTCACGGTTACCCTGAGTTGAAAAAATATTCGCATTTTTACGGGCATTATGGCACTGCATGGCAAAATCAGCAAAAAGAGTTTGCAAAATTTCCAGGAGCCATTCTAATGACTACAAATTGCATTCAGAAACCCCAGGAATTATATAAAGACAATATTTTCACTGCCGGATTGGTCGGCTGGCCGGGCGTCAAGCACATCCCTGATGAGAATTTCCAGCCCGTTATAGACAAGGCTCTTCAGATGGAAGGCTTCACGGAAGATGTTGAGGGCAAGACGGTAATGGTTGGGTTTGCAAGAAATACGGTGATGGGGGTAGCAGGCACAGTTATAGAAGCTGTAAAAAACAAGAACATCAGGCATTTCTTTCTTGTTGCGGGATGCGACGGTGCAAAGCCGGGCAGAAATTATTATACGGAATTTGTTGAGAAGGTTCCCAATGATTGCATAGTTCTTACTCTTGCATGCGGCAAGTTCCGCTTTTTTGATAAGGAATTGGGTGATATCGGCGGCATACCAAGACTTCTTGATGTTGGGCAGTGCAATGACGCTTACTCGGCTATACAGATAGCAGTGGCTTTATCAAAGGCATTTAATATAAGTGTGAATGAACTTCCGCTTTCTTTGATTCTATCATGGTATGAGCAGAAGGCTGTTGCTATATTGCTGACATTGCTCTATCTGGGCATACAGAATATAAGGCTTGGACCATCGCTTCCTGCTTTTGTTTCAGCAAATGTGCTTGATGTGCTCGTAAAAAATTTCAATATAAAGCCTATAACTACACCAGACGATGACCTCAAGGCAATTTTGAAATAGAAAATAAGGGGGCATCTGCCCCCCCTGATGAAGGGGTGATTAAAATGTCTATGATTAGATGTCCGGGACAGGATATGGCATTTTGGGACTTCAGTGCGATTTATGACATTAAATGCCCAAAATGCGGGGAGCCAGTAGAGTTTTTTAAGGATGAGCCTGCCAGAATGTGTAAAAAGTGTGGGCATGAGTTTGTTAACCCTAAAATGGACTTTGGATGTGCTGCATACTGCAAGTATGCTGAACAGTGCTTGGGAAGCCTTCCCCCTGAGTTGATTGCCGAAAAAGAAGAACTGTTCAAAGACAGGGTGGCTATAGAAGTCAAGAGATCCATTGGGAGCAATTTCAAAAAAATTAGCAGGGCAATGAAGGTTGCTCACAATGTTGAACAGATAATAAAGGACGAAATAGCTAATCCCGGGGTGATTTTATCAGCTGCATATCTTCAGGAGGCTGGCTTAAATAACGCAGAAAGCCATGTTATTGCACGAGAAATACTCAGCAAACTCGGCGCAAAAGAAGGGCTTATTGAAGAGGTCTGCAATTTAATAACAGACATAAATAAAGGCATTAAAGATAAGTCAATAAATCATAGGATACTTTCTGATGCTATGGCATTGGTTGAATTAGAGGATAAAATAAAAGAAGGCGCTGTGAGCTCAGAACTTAGCAAAAACATAGAGAATGAATTAATAACTGAAACCGCAAAAAAACTGGCAAAAAAAATCTTAGAAGGGAGTAAAAAATGAGAGAAAAAAGGAAGATTATTGAGATAGACGAAAATCTCTGTAATGGTTGTGGCCAATGCGTTTTAGCATGTGCAGAGGGCGCCATAGAAGTTATAGACGGTAAGGCTCGCCTTGTATCAGAAATTTATTGTGATGGGTTGGGTGCTTGTCTGGGAGAGTGCCCTGAAAATGCCTTGAAAATTATAGAGCGAGAAGCAGATGGATTCGACCCTGAGGCAGTTGAGGAGTATCTTAAACATAAGAAGCCGCATGCAAAGCAAGAGGAAAAACCATGCTGTCCGTCTATGCACATAATGAGGCTTAAAAAGCCGGAGGACGCAATAAAAAGTTTTTCCCATGGAGTATCTGAACTTACAAACTGGCCGGTTCAGCTCAAACTGGTTTCCGCTGCTGCCCCTTTTATCAAGGATGCACATCTTCTTGTAGCAGCAGACTGCACAGCTTTTGCATATCCAGACTTCCACAAGGACTTTTTACAAGGCAAGGCGCTTCTTGTTGGCTGCCCTAAATTGGACGATGCAGACGAATATGTAGGAAAATTTGCAGAAATTTTCGAAGCGGCTAATATAAAGAAGATTACTGTCCTTACAATGGAAGTTCCATGCTGTTCAAAACTGCCTAAAATTATACGAAAGGCTATGACAGTATCGGGCAGGAACATTCCGATTGAAGAGGTTGTGATAAGCGTCCAAGGGCATATTTTAGAGCGGGTATAAATATAATGTATAATGATCAAAACCGACGAAGCCAATGCCCTGAGCGCATGGATAAACTCAGGGCATTGGCTTCTCGTCTTTGAACAACATGCAACTCAGCTTCAATATCGACTTTTCAAAATGGGAAGGGATATTTACTTAATCACAAAAACACAATTATTATTTGTCATGAAGCTATCTTTTTATAAATTTTTTGTATAATTTGCTCGCAACTGCCCGCAGTGCCTCATCAGCCCTTTGGCCTGATATATTGGTTATCACGACTATCGCAAGATCTTTTTGTGTGTCAATCCATATGTGGGCAAGGTTCATCCCGTTTGAGCCGCCGTGATAGATAAGAGGGTAGGATGCCCAATTAACAGCGATCTTACCCCATCCAAGGGCGTATTCACCGCCGGGAGGGGTGCCAGGGGGAGCGTCTTTTTTAGGCGGCATCGAAATCACTGGTTTATGGAGCTTGCGCAGTGTATCTGGTTTGACAAGCAGAGGTTTGTGTCTGCCTTCCCCAGCATTCCATCCGGCCCAGCGGGCAAAGTCAAGGATTGAAAGGTGGACATTTCCGGCAGGACCTAAAATTGGCGGGACATCTCCGTTAGGTCCAGCCAAGAAAGACTTCACCTTTCCGTCAACAATGGCATGTCCATGCGGCGCATCTATGTTTCCAGGTGAGGATTGCGGTCCAAGCCCTGCAGTTTTCAAACCTAAAGGCATAAAGAGCCGTTCTGTAATCAATTCCTCCCTTGTCTTGCCGCTTACACGTTCGATCACGGCTCCTGCTATTGTATAGCCCATATTTGAATATAAAAACTTAGAACCCGGCTCAGATTCAAGGGGTTCCTTGCTCCATTGTTTTACAATCCAATATCTCATTTCATTAAGATTTCCGTCTTGAGACATCGCTTCCCTGTAAACCATCATTATCTTTTCGTTGTCAGACGAGATGCCGCTTGTATGCGAGAGAAGCTGTTCGAGGTTTACTTTGCGCATTCCGGCATCCATCTTTTCAGCTATTTCAGGAAAGATGTCTGACATTGTAGAGTTCCACTTGAGTTTTCCCTCCTCAACCATAATTGCGGCAAGCACGGCGGTCATAGCCTTAGTGTTTGAGCCTATATGATACCTGTCATTAATTGTAACGGGTATATTTGCCCCATGCCTGCGGGTGCCAACGGCACCAACTCCGACCGTCTTGCCGTTCTTCACAACAGCCGCGGCTATTGAAGGCAGATTGTATATCCTGACATAGTGTGTAAGTTCATTGTTTAGATCAATTTGAGCCTTTGCTGTGGCGGGAATCAATATCGCGATTATTACAAAAAAAGTTGAACGCCAGAAGCTGTAAACAAAATTCATAACAACCTCCTGCTTTAGTTCTTCTCGTTTTTTAGGGTCAGTTAAGTTTTTTGCACAGTTCAGCAACACGAGCCCCAAGCTTGAAGGCATCTGATGCGGCTGTTTCATCTGGAGAACCAATACATGCAACTCCATAATGTCCTGATGCACTCATAGGGTCGCCTACTATAATCATGCCGTATATTAGCATACAGGTGAGAATGGACATAATTGTAGTTTCTTTTCCCCCTGTATGGTGCCCGCCTGTTGTAAAGGCAGCTCCGACCTTGTTTTCCATTTGTTTGCGCAGTCCGACGAATTCGTCAAAAACCCTTTTAAGGTCTGCAGCCATAACGCCAAAGTAAACAGGTGAGCCTGCTATGATTCCAGCAGATTTGTGGAAATCCTCTTTGGTGACTTCCTTTGTATCCTTCATAACAGCTGTAACCCCGGTAGATTGAACGCCTTTGGCTACTTCTTCAGCGAGTTTTTTAGTATTACCGCCCTTTGAATAGTAAAGAACTAAAACTTGCATATTTCTCTCCCTTTCATTAGTTAAAATGAAGTGAATATAATTTATTAGGATATTTTAAGTATCCTGAATAATGCAACCTTTAATTTATAATATTTTGGTTGGTTTATCGACCCTCGTTGAAACCGAAAAATAGACATAGACCTGCAGACCGCTCTATTTATCTGTCATTCCTAACACCCAGAGGGTGTGAGGAATCTTTAAGTTAAAGATAAGATTTCCCGCTCTGCTCGAAATGACATCTTTATTTTTCGGTTGAAAAATAAACCTTAAAGAATCTAAAATGTTTGGGGTTTTTAACAGAGATTTACTGAAATTATAGTTTAGAATAGTTTAGAATTTTAATAAACGACTTGATTATAAATAATGATGGAGTGTTAAGGTTTTATATAATAATCTATTGGTGTATGTTGACTTTTAGGGTTGTGGTTTAAATTTTTTTTGCAAAACAACTTTTAGTGGGGGTAAGTCATGAAATTTATCAGCTTGTTAATTATGGTTGCATTTTTATGTTTTCACGCTTTTGATAGCGCATTGGCTGCACAGAAGAGTTTGTCAGATATTAATGATCAAATAGCCGTTGAGGTTACTGTATATAACAGCAATATTGGCTTGGTTAAAGACCAAAGGGCTGTTAGGCTTGGAAAAGGGCTTCAGGAGTTGCATTTTATGGATGTGGCTTCAGGGATTATCCCTTCGAGTGTCAGCATTAAATCCCAAGCCGGTCGAGACAGTCTTAATATAATCGAACAAAATTACGAATACGATCTCCTGAGCCCTCAGAAACTTCTCAATAAATTTGTGGGGAAAGAGGTGAAGCTTTACACGAAAAATTCATACACAGATAAAGAAGAGATTTTGCAAGCCCGTATCTTATCAAGTAATGAGGGCGGAACAGTTTATCAGATTGGCAATGAGATTACATTTAATCATCCGGGAAGGATTATTTTTTCTGAAATACCTGAAAATCTTATCTCACAACCCACACTCGTATGGCTTTTGGATAACAAATTTGGTGAAAGACAGAAGATAGAGGCAAGGTATCTTACTAACGGAATTAATTGGAGGGCGAGCTATGTTGCGGTGCTTAATGAGATGGATGATAGGGCAGATATATCGGGATGGGTGACTATAGACAATAAAAGCGGGGCAATATATAAAAATGCAAGGCTAAAACTTGTTGCCGGTGATATTAATAGAGTTGATGAGTTTCAGCCTCCAAGGACGCGTGACACATTAGCGCTTCAAAAGGCAGAAGCAATGGCTCAATTTGCAGAGCACGAATTTTTTGAGTATCACATATATACACTTGAGAGTCCTACCACCCTCAAAAACAATCAGACCAAGCAGGTTAGCCTTTTGTCCGCTCAAAACATACCTATAAAAAAAGAATTTGTATTTCAAGGCGCAAGATACTATTACATGAGTAAATACGGGGAAATATCTCCTAAGCAGAAGGTTTCCGTATATATCGAATTTTTAAACAAAAAAGAGCATAATCTTGGGATTCCACTCCCAAAAGGAATTATGAGGGTTTATAAATATGACCACGATAAAAGCCTCCAATTCGTTGGCGAAAATACTATCGACCACACTCCAAAAGATGAAAAGATAAGGATTAAACTCGGAGAAGCCTTCGATGTAGTTGCTTCAAGGAAGCAGACCGATTGGCAAAAGCTTTCTGACAAGCTCTATGAAACAGCCTTTGAGGTCTCTATAAGAAATCATAAGAAGGAAGATATCATTGTCAAGGTGGTCGAACCTCTCCCCGGTGAATGGAATGTGCTACAGTCCTCTCATGAGTTTAAAAAGTTTGATGCATTTACAATACACTTTGATATTCCGGTTAAAAAAGACTTGGAAACAAAATTAATTTATAGGGTGAGGATAAAAATTTAAGCTTATGCAGGGAATACCTTTTGAGAACGGCTCATATCTAACAGCTCCTAAAGACATATCGTTTGCATCAAAGGCGTTGCCTTCGTTTGTTTTTTATCTTAAACTGCTTTTCAATCTCTTAAAGATAAGCCGGATAGTTCTACAATCAAGGTTTGATAGAAAGGTGATGCATGACAGCTCTCTTTCGGTATTTACAGCCCTCGAAAGTGTAGGGGTAAAAATAGAGATAACAGGCACGGAGAATTTCAAGACACTTGATACCCCATGCATATTTGTAGCTAACCACATGAGCACCCTTGAGACCCTTGTTCTGCCGTCTATCATCCTACCCTTTAAAGATGTGACTTTTGTGGTAAAAGAAGAACTTGTAAGATACCCTGTATTTAAATATACTATGCTTGCATCAAATCCCATAACTGTTGGCAGGAAAAACCCCCGCGATGATCTAAAGGCTGTGATGGAAGGAGGGATGCAGAGGATTAAGGCAGGCATATCTGTTGTTGTATTCCCTCAAACTACAAGATATATTGATCTTGATCCTAAAAAGTTCAATACTATCGGAGTCAAGCTCGGGAAAAAGGCAGAAGTCCCAGTAATCCCATTGGCTATCAAGACAGACGCCTGGGGAATGAGCAGATATCTTAAAGACTTTGGCAGGATAGACCCTTCCAGAAAAGTCTTTTTTTCTTTTGGCAGACCCTTGTGGATAAAGGGGACTGGCTCTGAAGAACATCAGGAAATAATCGAGTTTATACAGAATAAGCTTCAGCTATGGAAGCAATAAAAAACAATCTTATTGATACAGTATTTCATCTTTCAGAAACTATTGGACAAAGGAGTTATCTCGATCTCGAAAAACTAAATCTATCAGCTCATTATATAGAGGAAAGACTTGTCTTATGCGGATGCAGTCCCGAAAGACAGTTGTTTGATTACAGAGGTAATTCATACTATAACATAATATGCGAAGTCAAGGGGACTGAAGGAGTTGATACCCCAGTCTTGATTGTTGGCGCCCACTATGACACTGTGGTAGGAACTCCTGGCGCTGATGACAATGCAAGCGGCGTAGCGTGCATGATAGAGCTTGCGCGCCTTGCAGCTCTGGAACCTTTTAAAAAAACCACCCGTTTTGTCTCTTTTTGTCTGGAGGAGCCTCCGGTTTACATGACAAAAAATATGGGAAGCTATATCTATGCCAGGAGCCTTGATGAAAGCAGGACTAATGTGTATGGCATGATCTCTCTTGAGATGGTTGGATATTATTCAGAACATAAGAACAGTCAATATTATCCTAATCACCTTTTTCAGTTTTTTTATCCTGATAAGGGAAATTTTATTGCATTTGTGGGTAATATTGCTTCCGCGAGGTTTACGAAAAAGGTAAAGAAAAACTTCAGCGTCTTTTCAAGATTGCCTGTTGAATCATTGAATTCAGTGTCAATCATTCCAGGGGTTGACTTCTCCGATCATAGGAATTTTTGGAAGTTTGGCTACCCAGCTTTTATGATTACAGATACCGCATTTTACAGAAATCCTAATTATCATGCCACTGGAGATATAGCTTCAACTCTAAATTATGAGTTTATGACTGAACTTGTAAGCGGACTGCACAAAACGCTTAGAATATTGTAGAAAGGTGCAACTATGAAAATAGAGGTGACAAAGCATATGAAACCTATTACAATAGTCTCCAATTCCAGCGACGAGACACAGTCTGCCGGATTAAAACTCGGAAGTTTGCTCAAACGGTTAGGCAAGTCAGTAACAGTATATTTATTCGGAGATCTTGGCTCGGGCAAGACCGTTTTCATTAAAGGTCTAGCTTCTGCATACGGGATTTCTCCGAGAGACATCGGGAGTGCCAGTTTTGTCATTGTAGCTGAATACGAGTCTAAACCGCCTTTTTATCATGTTGACCTATACAGGATTGAGGGGGAAGACGCACTGGAGTCAATCGGAATTTGGGAGTATATTGATTCCTCTGGCATCACAGCAATTGAGTGGGCGGAGAGGCTGCCTGAGCTCTCTGAAGGTGGGGTGAAGGTTAGCTTTCTTATTTTAGGTGAAAATACAAGACAGATTATTATTGAGGGGATACATGAGGCGGATTGGCATAATATGTAAAAGGGGTTGGACCGAAGCCCCAGAGTTATTGAATGATTTTGTTAAATGGCTCAGGGATAAAAAGAACGAGGTGGTGTTTGAGCATAATAGTGCTTTGAGTTTAAATGAGACAGGGGTCCCAAGAGATGAAATACCGTCATTGGTTGATTTAATAATAGTATTTGGCGGCGATGGAACTATGCTCAGTGTAGCAAGGCTTGCGGGGGGAAAGGATATCCCAATTTTAGGGGTTAACCTCGGCGGTCTCGGCTTTATCACAGAGATTAATAAGAATGAGATATTCGAAGCCGTTGAGAGCGTTTTGTCTGGACAATGCTCTCTTGAAGAAAGAATCATGCTTAATGCTTTTGTTTACCGTAATGGAGATAGAATAGCCGACTTCATAGTTCTAAATGATGTGGTGATAAATAAGGGCGCCCTCGCAAGGATTATAGACCTTGAGACATATGTCAATAAAAACTATCTCACTACATTTAAATCGGATGGACTGATTATATCTTCACCAACAGGTTCGACCGCCTATTCCCTGTCCGCAGGTGGACCTATACTATATCCAACGCTCAACTGCATTGTCGTAACTCCCATCTGCCCCCACACCCTCACCAACCGACCTATTGTGTTGCCAGGTTCTTTTGTTGTAGAAGCGATTTTAGCCTCTGAGAGCGAGGATGTTTATCTGACCCTGGACGGTCAGTCAGGTTTTGTTCTCAAAAAAGACGACAGAGTCGAAATAAAAAAATCTGAATTCAAGACCAAATTTATTATCCCCTCGGGGAGGGACTATTTTCAGGTAATAAGGGCAAAGTTGAAGTGGGGTGAAAGGTAAGCACATGACTGAAGATTTGAGAAATGACTTAACCAGTGTTTTGAAGTTTTACCAATCCTTGGGTTTTGAATCAATCCCTTTTGCTACTTTTGTTAATAATTCCTTTGTATTGGACAGGAGGAGCGCTTATACCTTTGAAGATGCAGCACATTCTGAAAGTATTAATATCGCTGCTGATGAGCCCGCAACTCAAGATAGATCTGAAGATCTTCAGCTATTGCGCAAGGAGATAGGAGACTGCAAAAGATGCAGGCTCTCAGAAGGGAGGAATAATATTGTCTTTGGTGAGGGGAACATCAATACATCCGTAATGTTTATAGGCGAGGCGCCTGGAAGGGATGAAGATCTTCAGGGCAGACCATTTGTAGGGCAGGCAGGGCAGATTCTCACAAGCCTTATAAACAACATGGGAAAAGAGTTAGGTTTCGGCAGAGAGGATGTATATATAGCAAATATAGTAAAGTGCCGTCCGCCGATGAATCGTGACCCAATGCCTGATGAGATTGAATCTTGCATCTCTTTTTTAAACCGGCAGATTGAGATTATCTCACCTCAAGTCATTATTTCTTTAGGCCGCATCTCAGCTCACACCCTTATGGGATTGAAAACTCCCTTAAGTAAATTCTCAATATCAGAGGCAAGGGGCAAGTTTTTTGAGTATAGGACAAAACATCTCGCAATCCCGGTTATGCCGACCTTCCATCCTGCATACTTTCTTAGAAATAAAAAAGATAAGCATCTTACATGGAGCGATGTTATGGCGGTTATAGATAAACTTAAATATGTGAGGCACAAATGAAGAACTTATGGGCGCCATGGAGAATGGAATATATTCTTTCAAAAAAGGAGACGGACTGCATTTTTTGTATAAAACCTGCTGAAAACAATGACAGAAACAACCTTATCCTATATAGAGGCGTAAGGTCATATATAATAATGAACAAATATCCTTATAATAATGGGCATTTAATGATCGTTCCATATGTTCATGCGTGGGAGCTGTCAGGGTTAGATGATGAGATTGTATCAGAATTGTTTATTCTTACAAGATATGCGACTGGGTGCTTTTCTAAGGCATTCAATCCCGAGGGGTTCAATGTGGGCATAAATATAGGAGCTGCAGCAGGCGCTGGCATAAAGGAACATCTTCACATACATGTAGTCCCCAGATGGGCTGGAGACACAAATTTTATGCCGGTTATAGGGGAGGTTAGGGTGATACCTGAACATATACTGGATACTTACGATAAACTTTATCCTATTTTCAATATGTTAAAATAGTATCAATTTATTTTGGAGGATATGCACAAATGAGAATGATTGAAGGCGAATTGCGAGCTGAGGGATTCAGGTTTGGGATTGTTGTGAGCAGATTTAACGATTTCATAACAACTAAACTACTTGATGGGGCTATTGATGCATTGATAAGGCACGGTGCCGATGAGAACGATATTGATGTCGTGAAGGTTCCAGGTTCTTTTGAGATACCTCTTGCAGCCAAAAAGCTTGCTGTGAAAGGCTCATATGATGCTATAATCTGTCTTGGCGCTGTTATTAGAGGCGCTACTCCTCACTTTGAGTATGTTGCATCTGAGGTCTCAAAAGGCATAGCGATTACTTCCCTTGAGACTGGTATCCCTGTGGCTTTTGGCGTTATTACATCCGATACAATAGAACAGGCAGTAGAGCGTGCAGGTTCAAAAGCTGGCAATAAAGGGAGGGATGCCGCCTTGACCGCTATTGAGATGGCTCAGGTTATAAAGAAGCTATAAGTCTGTATGAAGAGAAGAAAAGCCCGTGAGTATGTTCTGCAATTTCTATATGGGATCGATTTTACAAAAATTGCTGACAATATAAGTTCTTCAGAACTAACAGAAAAGCTGCGTCTTTTCTGGAAGGATGCTGGAGAAAAAGACAAATATATAAAAAAATTTGCTGATGATATAATCAAAGGAACCATCATAAACCTTGCAGCTATTGATTCAGCCATTCAGGCGGCAGCAGAGAATTGGAAGATTGAGAGGATGGCATCCGTTGACAGAAATATCCTGAGGTTTGCCGCATATGAATTAATATATCACAAAGATATCCCCCCCGCTGTAACTATAAACGAGGCGATTGAGATCGCAAAGACATTCTCAACCAACGAGTCCGCGTCTTTTATAAACGGCATTCTTGATAGAATACTGAAAAACACCAGCATCAATTCTTAAAACAAAAAATTCGGTTGAAAAAATTGTTAATAATTACACCCGATGCATTTTGGGTTAACCCAAAATACATTTCGATTTAAAATAGCAGGCATAGATGCCCGAAAATCCTTTGTCCTGAAACACCTCAGATAAAATAAAAGTGTTAAAATATCAAAGTGTCATTTGATACTTTGACACTCTGATACTATAAAATGTTTGAGAAAGATTTATGCCTGCTAAACAAAATTTCAATTGCAGTTTCTGGATTAATCATGCTGCTGTTGGGTCATTCTATAGATGAAAACGAGTATCTCCCCAACGGCTCTGTATAGTTCAGGCGGTATATCATCATAGAGGTCAAGTTTTGAGAGAGCTTCGACGAGACATGGGTCGTCTTTAATCGGTATGCCGTGTTCTTCCGCTATTTGAATAATCATCTCGGCAATTTTACCGCTTCCTTTGGCAATGACCTTAGGCACAAGATCCTTCCTGTGGCGGTATCTTATTGCCGCTGCCCTTATGTTTTTATGAGTCATGTTTGCTGTCCCAGTTACGAATATTTGGCGTTATGCATTTTCCCCGTGGATTATAGGTATGTTAAATCTTGATGTTCACTAAGTTTTCATGTGATTCAAGTTTTTCCATATATTGCATCGAGGCGTCTTCAGCGTCAATTACATTAACGGCTTTCAGATTCAGACCCTTTGATTTAAAAGATTCTCGAAGCTCGTCAGAGTTTTCATGAAGTATTGCATGAAGGTGAGGATTGTCTGCACTGAAAGAGACAAAAAAGCCGCCTTTTAGCATCAGAATTACCGCGGATAGCTTCCCGAATCTATCCAAGTCGAGATTTATGCGGCAGGAATATGAAGCACCTCCTTGACCGCCTCTTCCTTTTTTGAAGCAAAGATTACCATCGAGTATTTCTTTCCAGTTAAGCGGAATGAATGTATAAAACGAATCTGTAGTTTTTGAGAGCAGCTGAAATGTCTCTATATCCCTTATCAGGGCGTTAATGGCTTTTAGTGCTGTTTCCTTCTGAGTTGCAGAAAAATCTTTGAGCGCAAAGTCTTCAGTTTCATTAGCTGATTTATACATGATAAACTGTTTGAGTTTTAGCAGAGCAGCCTTTAAGTCATTTTTAATAATATCTGCGCCCAGCATATTGACATTTTTTTGTGCATTGCTGCCCATGTTCCTTATTAATTCTTCAGGGGTTTCTTGTCCGAAAAAAGGCTGTTTGCCGGTTTGTGAAGATACTTGTTGTCTAAGGGCTTCCATATCGGATGCCTTTGTCATCAAGGCAGATTTAAGAATTCCATGCTTTTCCATTTGTCTGATTAATTCTGCTATTGCCCTCAGCTTTGCTTCAAGCAAAACCCCAGTATCATGTAATATATTTTTTAAAGGGGATTCTATAACCCTGTCTATGCTTATCAATAAGTTTGAGCTTATATTTGAGGCTAGGGAATGATTTTTAAGATTTTCAGGAAGGCTTATTATTAATGCCTCGAGTCTTGACTGAATGCTTTGTCCAGAGATTTTAAGACTTGCATTTAAAAGGGTTTTAAGCTGGAGCAAGGCATCTTTTGGGAGAGTGTTAATTTCCTGGGGCAGAGATTTGATAATATCGTTGTTAAGTTTCCGCAGAATCGAGATATCCCTACCTGATTCAAGCAAGTTCCCAGGCTTTTTAGCAGCATTTGATACGGCTCGTGCGAGTTCTGAGATAAGCTTGGGCAGGTTGGCTTCTTTGGGATTAATAGTTTGTGTGGCGGCATTTTGTTTTAAAGCCGCATCCTTATTAACATATTCAAGTAATTGAAGTTTTAATTCCCCTCTCTGAAGATCAAGGCTTGTAACTTTTAAAAATGCAGAAAAGCCTTTTAATAGAGGGATACTCGTTTTAGCTGTTACAAGGCTTCCCTTTATTTTGAGCATAACTGCGCCAGACGGCAGTATATCCGCAATTTGTGCTCTAAACACTTCCCCGAGTTTAAAAGGGATTGTCTTACCTGAAAGTTTCTCAACCGTAAGACTTAAATCGCTGATTTTTAAAATATTGAAATCAACCATAATTAGTTATAATTATTATATCACTGATTTTAGATTTTACTTAATTTTTGCGATTATTTTATACTGAAAATTGCTATGATTCCTCTTATAATTGTCACTAACGATGACGGAGTTCATTCATCTGGACTGTTAGCCCTTTTTCATGCCATGAAAAAAATAGGGGAGGCTTATATAATCGCCCCCGACAGGGAAAGGAGCGCGGTAAGTCATGCATTGACCCTTCACAGACCATTAAAGGTCGAGGAGCTGCGCAAAAATGTATTTAGCGTAAACGGAACGCCGTCTGACTGCGTAGCGCTCGGTGTTAATAAAATTTTATCACGAAAGCCCGACCTTATTGCATCGGGTATAAATATGGGCGCTAATCTTGGAGATGATGTTACATATTCAGGCACTGTCTCAGCAGCTATTGAAGGGACTATCCTCGGTATTCCTTCTTTTGCAATATCTCTTGCCGGTTGGAGACCTTTTTTGTTTGAAACAGCGGTTCTTTTTGCTGTAGAAGTTGCAGAATATATACTTCATAAATCCCTACCTTATGATACCCTCCTCAATGTGAATGTTCCGAATGTCAAAAAAGGTCATATAAATGGGATGAAACTCACCAAGCAGGGCAAAAGAGTCTATGATAATGCAATTAAAGATGTTCTCTCGCCGTGGGGCGAAAAATATTATTGGATTGGGGGCGGTAACCCATATTGGGAGCACGGAGAAGATATGGATATTCAGGCGGTGCTTGATAATTATGTCTCAGTTACCCCTATTCATCTTGACCTTACTAATTATGAAGCCCTTGAATATATGAAGAGGACTTGGCAAATTAATGAAGGCAGCAAAATTAAAAAAACCGAAGAAATATGATGTAATCATTGTAGGCGCAGGTCCAGCAGGCATATTCTCAGCAATTGAGTTAGTCAGGAATGCCCCTACTCTGAAGGTTTTGATGTTTGACAAAGGCAGGGATATCGATAACAGGATATGCCCTCTGCATTTACTATCCGATAAATGCCTCTCATGCCCAGTTTGCAACTTGATGAGTGGTTGGGGCGGTGCCGGCGCTTTTAGTGATGGGAAATTAACCCTTTCTACTGAGATAGGAGGGTTTCTATCACGATATGTGGATATCGAAAGTCTCAAAGAACTGATAAATTATGTTGATAGTATTTATGTAGAGTATGGGGCGCCTGATCATCTTTATGGCAAAGACGAAAAAGAGATATCTAAGCTGAGAGATATGGCTTCAAGGCATGATCTCACCCTGTTACCTTCCAGGATTAGGCATATTGGGACTGACAGATGCAAGCAAGTTTTAACGAATATGTGGAAGGATTTAAACAGTAGTATTTCCGCCATGTTTGATGCTGATGTTCAGAATATCATTCTAAAGGATAAAAAGGCAGTCGGTGTCGAATTGACTGACGGCAGTAGGTTATATGCGGATTACATAATCCTTGCCCCGGGGAGGGCGTTCTCGAGTTGGCTTGAGCGTGAAGCAAGAAGGCTCGGACTGCATCTTTTAAGAAATCCTGTTGACATAGGGGTAAGGGTTGAAGCGCCCGCGTCAGTTCTCGAGCACCTTACGAATATCACTTATGAACCTAAAATTATTTTTTATTCAAAAAAATTTGACGACAAAGTAAGGACATTCTGTTTTAATCCCTACGGGATGGTTGTTAAAGAAAATCTTAATAAGATATGGACTGTCAATGGTCATAGTTATGCAGAGAGACGGACAGCAAATACAAATTTTGCTATTTTGGTCAGCACCTTCTTTACAGAACCATTCGATGAGCCAATATCTTACGGCATGTATATAGCTGGACTTGCCAATTTTATCGGAGGCGGCGTTATGATTCAGAGACTCGGGGATCTCAGGATGGGGCGCCGTTCAACCCCAGATCGAATCTCAAAAGGAATAGTCGAGCCTACTTTAAAAGATGCCACTCCAGGAGACTTAAGTTTTGTTCTGCCATACCGCCATCTGTTTAACATCCTCGAAATGCTCGAAGCCATGGACAATATTGCGCCAGGTATTAACTCGAGGCACACCTTACTTTATGGGGTTGAGGTGAAGTTTTATTCTATGCAATTGAAACTTTCGCCTTGTCTTGAGACCGAAATCAGCAATCTTTTTGCGGTTGGGGATGGCGCTGGCGTTAGCAGGGGTCTGATTCAGGCTTCAGCCTCTGGTGTGATAGCAGCAAATGAGATATTGAGAAGATACGGGATTAAAATTAAAACCACTTCAGAGGCAAACAGATGACCGATTATGATAAATTAAGGAATTTAATGGTAGATACCCAGCTTGTATCGAGGGGCATAAAAGACAAAAGGGTTATTGCTGCTATGAGGAAGGTCCAGCGTCACCTTTTCATCCCTGAAACGACCAGACATGATGCGTATGAAGACATGGCTTTGCCGATAGGCGAGGGGCAAACAATATCTCAGCCGTATATGGTCGCTATAATGACCCAGTTATTGGAATTGAAAGGCGATGAAAAAGTCCTTGAGATAGGGACGGGCTCAGGATATCAAGCTGCTATCTTGGCTGAACTTGCCCGTGAGGTTTATACTATTGAGAGAATTCAGGCGCTTGGAGAAAGAGTTCAAATGCTCCTCAGTAATATGGGATATGTGAATATTTATGTATTTATTGGCGATGGAACAAAGGGTTTGGAGACGAAGGCGCCCTTTGACAGGATAATAATTACCGCTGCAACCCCAAAAATACCAGAATGTCTTATCAACCAATTGAGCGATGGGGGCATTATAGTCGCCCCTGTCGGGCAGAGATTTTCACAACTCCTGATAAAGGGCAAAAAGACAAAAGGGATGCTTGACCAAGAATACAGCACTCCTTGTATATTTGTTCCCCTCATTGGGGAGTATGGCTGGACTGACTGAGTCAGCTTTTCATAAAAAAATAAATTCACAATTTTATCATTGTGACTAAGAGAGAATCTTGACGATTAAAGATTTTTCACTGCTTTTTTAATTCTTTATTTTATCTCACTAAGTTTATATTTACTGCTCCCGAGTCCCAGCCTTTCCCCCTCTTTAATCTGGATATTATATGGTCTCTTATGAAGGGACTGGAGTATGTCATCTCCTTCTTTTAGCTTTTCATCTGCTGCCAATGATGATGGCAGAGGCGCCTCTTTGAGCAGCATATCAACTGAAGCTTGTTCAATAGCAACGATGTCATCAGAGACAAGAATCCCGATATCTTGTATTACAGGGACATCTGCAGCAGGCATACAATCGCACTCGGGCTGTATTTCTGTAAGAAAATTGATATAGATAACCTTATTTTTATTGAAAGTCCCTAAAACCGCAGCCGAGGCTTCTACCAGAGATTTCAAAAAGGTCTCATTGTCGCACGGCATTGTGAGCCCACCTTCAGGGCAGACCCTTGTGCATCTGCCGCATCTCCAGCACTTCTCGTTATCAATCCTTAATTTATTATCTTTGAAATCAATGCAATCTAATGGGCATATCTCCTCACATTGATAACAAAGTGTGCATTTTTCCTCATCCCAATTGAGAGTACCTTCTCCGATGGTGTGCATTGCCCCCCTTCCACACTTCCAACCGCAATGCCTGTGACTGCCGCTGACCGCCCCCATAGCTATATTTTTTATAGCGCCTGCATATCCTGCATTTATATGCCCCTTGATATGTGAACAGACAACCATTGCTGGCACATCGTATATGACGGTTGCTACCGCAATCTCTCCGAGAATCTCCCCAGCGCGGACAAGCATATTGTCATTTCCGTATAATCCATCTGCAAGAACTACAGGAGCGCCAACCGATAGGTGGTTTATACCATTCTGATTTGCCACCTCAAGATAGTCAAGACCCTTAATCCTCACGGCATCAGTTACGAAAGGTTTGGCGCCTGCTGTCTTTAATTTATCAACAACCCTTCTGAGAAATACTGGTCTGACAATCCTGTGAGCGCCTTCTGAGCCGAAATGAGTCTTGACGGCTACCCATTCGTTTTTATTGAAATAACTTGATAGATTTATCTCATCAAGCAATCTCTCGAGCTTGCCGGGCATACTATCGTCATATTTCCATTTAGTAACCCTTGCTGATGCAAAATATACCAAAGACATGATTTCACCTCACTCAATTGGAGATAGCTATGTTTATTTCTCTATAATCTTGATCTTCATCTCAATCCTTTCAATAGGATTATCCCTCGCATCTCTCTGCTGACTGACGATTTTGTCGGCAACATCCATGCCTGAGACAACCTCGCCAAATACGGTATATTGTTTATCAAGAAACGGAGAGTCGGCTATACATATAAAAAACTGAGAGCCTGCACTGTCTGGATGCGCCGCCCTCGCCATCGATAGTATTCCCCTCTTGTGAGCTTTATTGTTGAACTCTGCTTTTACTGTATATCCGGGACCGCCCATGCCGTGTTTTGTTTTATCGTGACTAATAGAATTTGGGTCTCCACCTTGAATCATAAAACCAGGGATAACGCGATGGAAAATAGTGCCGTCATAAAAGCCTTTTTTAGCAAGATCAATGAAATTTTTGACATGATTAGGCGCTGCATCAGGGAAGAACTTCATCTCTATACTCCCGAACTTCGTCTCAATAACTGCTTTTGTCTCTGACATCTTTTTTATCTCCTCCTTAGTAAAAACCTGTTTTTTTACCTCCGCGTTAACAATAACTGCGAAACATAGAACTATCATCAAGCAAAAATAAATTTTAGCTGATTTCATACTGCCTCCCCCAAAATATAGTAAGTTAAAAATAATATCATTGTAGCATAATCCTCAATGCTTAAAACAATTCCTAAAATGAGATGAGGAGGATTATCCAATGCTCTTTTCCCGTAACAGGCTTTCTTTTATGTCTATCGTAGTTAATTAAACCGTATGGATAAAATTAGAGGACATCGTCATAGATGATGATCAAAACTCATTCCAAGCCTCCTCCGAGGGCTTTGTATAGATATACTTGATAGTTTAAGAATTCTGTTTTCAGTATCGAGAGATTTAATTGGGAATTTAGGTAATTTCTTTGGGCATCGAGAACTGCTATATAGTCCACCAAGCCTATTTCAAATCTTTTTTCCGCAAGATTTAATACAGTCTCTATAGAGCGTATATGTTCTTTTTGAGCCTCTAACTTTTTATAAACAGCCTCAAGGCTAACTAATGCTTCATGGATCTCTTTAAAGGCTGTCTTCACTGTCTTTACATATTGGATGAGAGCTTCCTTTCTTTGAGCTTCTTTTATTTCTCTGATGCTCTTTTTTCTTTCAAAGTCTAAAATAGTGCCTGCTATGATGGCTGAAAGATTCCAGATGGATACTGAATTTTTTATGAGGCTGTCAAGATCATTGCTCTTAAACCCTGTTCCTGCTGTTAAGGAAATTTTAGGGAAATAGGCAGTCTTAACTGCCTCTACTTCAAATTGCAAAGCTTCAAGGTTAGCCTGGGCAGCTACAATATCCGGCCTTTTCTCTAAAATTTCAGACGGCAAAATATTTGGAAGTGGCAAATGAAAAGGCAGTTCTGCATTAATTACCATATCTCCTTCAAATATTTCTTTGGGGTTTTTCCCTAAGAGTAAAGAAAGTGAAAGTCTTAAGAGTTCTTTTTGATGCTCAAGATTTTCTACTCTAATCTTTGTAGCTTCATATTCAGCCTTTGTCTGCTGCACTAATAGTTCATTTACAAGTCCGTATGTCAGTTGTTTGAGTCTAAATTCATAAATCTCTCTTTGTTTTTCACTAAAGGTTTCTGTGATTTGGACTTGTTTGTGAAGTGATAGAAGATTAAAATATGTTGTGACTACATTGGCAATTAGACTTATTCTTAGAGCTTCCTTATTGGCTTTAGCAGCTAAAAATCTAGATAGATAGGCTTTTTCTTGCTTTCTAAGTTCTCCCCACAGGTCTATTTCATAAGATACGGCCATTGAGAGGGAAAAAAGGTTTTGGGTTATCCCCGGCTGCGCACTCCCAACCTCTTGGGAAGATTTAGATCTTTTAACTTCACCTCCATATGTAAGCAAGGGGAAAAGCTGAGCATGAAAATGCTCAAACATTGCAAACGACTGCTCCATCCGAGCTGCGGCTATTAAAAGGTCATCATTATTTTGCAAAGCCTCGGAAACAAGTTTATCTAAATAAGGATCCCTAAAATCCCTCCACCACTCTAAAGATATGGGTTTTTTCATATTATTGTCAAAATATGGCAAATGAATGCTTTGTGTCTCTGGCAGTGGTATTTCTAACTTTGTATATTCAAAATTTGCTGCACAGCTTGTTAAAAAAACACAAAAAGTAAGCCAGAAGATTACACGGATTATCATGCCTTTTCACCATTGGGTTTAAAGAAAGTTTTAACTTTGTCTCTTCCGCTGATTACCAAGTAATAAAAAAGCGGGATAAAAAAGATGCCCATGACAGTGGCTAAAAACATGCCTGCAACTACAGTGACGCCTATAATCTCTCTGCTTATAGCTCCAGCGCCCCCGGTAAAAATCAGGGGTAAAGCCCCGGCTATAAAAGTAAATGAGGTCATCATAATCGGCCTATATCTTAATTTAGCTGCCTCGATGGTTGCTGATAGGAGAGAGATTTTGAACTTTTTTACTCTCTCTTCTGCAAACTCAACGATAAGTATGGCATTTTTAGCTGAAAGCCCTATTAAGGTAAGTAGCCCAACCTGAAAATAGACATCGTTTTCTAATTTCATTAGATTTAGTCCCAAGCTTGCGCCAAAAATGGCAAAAGGGACCGAAAGGATTATGACCAATGGGGCGGTCCAGCTTTCATAAAGTCCGACCAAGATTAAAAAAACAAAAATTATGGCATAGGTCAAAACCAATGTGCTTTTTGCCTCGACCTTTTTTTCTTGATATGATGTCCCCGACCAATCAATAGTATAACCAGGTGGCAATACCTCATTAGCTACCTCAAGAACTGCTTTAATAGCATCTCCAGAGGTATAACCGGGTTTTGGCTCTCCCGTGACCTTTGCGGCTGAGAACATATTAAATCTCTCTATGACAGGGGCTTCAGCTTTTCTTTCTATTTTGATAAAACTGCTGATGGGCAGAAGCTCTCCAGCTTTAGAGCGAACATATACATAACTGTAATCCCTAAAGTCGTCTCTGAATTCTCCCATCGCTTGTAGATTCACCTTAAAAACCCTTCCATAAAGATTGAAATCATTGATGTAAGCCTTCCCGAATGTCATAGAAAGGGTTCTGTAAATATCGTCTATCTCTATCTGATATGCCTTTGCCTTTTCCCTGTCAACAATCAAACTATACGCAGGCACATTAGCAGTCAAGGTAGTTCTCACTGCTGTGAGCTCTGGTCTCTGATTGCCTTTTTTTACGATTTCCTGAACATATTTATTTAACTCCTGAACTGTCCCACCTTTTCTGTCCTGTATATATATCTCAAATCCTCCAGTGAGGCTCAATCCCCTTATTGGGGGCGGATTAACTATAAAAGCAAGGGCTTCTCTATTAGCGGCGAGGGCTTGCATTAATCTTTCCCTTACGGAAAATGAATCCTGATATTTTTCAGTTCTCTCATCCCAGTGTTTAAGCCTAATCCACCCCGCGCTTGCATCATTTCTGAACGCAAAGGTTTGCAGATCTAAGCCAGCTGATGCTCCCCATTCCTGAATCTCGGGCACCTTAGAAAATGTATCTTGAATATTTTTTATTTCTTCAGTGCTCCTTGCAAGTGATGAACCAGGAGGAGTATAAGCGAACAGAAACAAGGCGCCCATGTCTTCAGTAGGCACAAGGGTGGTAGGGAGCTTTTTGATAAGAAAATATGTAGCAGGCAAGATTATGATGAATATAAGAATCCCAACCGGGAACACTTTTATAAACAGCTCTACAGCCTTTACAAAGCCTTGACGGGTCTTCTCAAAGAAATCCTGAAAAAGTCTAACCGGCAAGATTGGTTTTGTTTTTTCGGATTTTATGAAGACAGCACAAAGCGCTGGAGTCAATGTCAGAGCAACTAATCCAGAAAGTATCATGGCAATAGCGATGGTCAGGGCAAATTGTTGATAAAATGTCCCAGTAAATCCGCCTGCAAACGAAGCGGGGACGAAAACCGCAGACAATACCAAAACTATTGCAATAATAGGAGATGTAATCTCTTGCATTGACTTGATAGCTGCTTCTTTAGGGGTCAGACCTTGCTCTCTCATAATGCGCTCGGCGTTTTCAATGACTATGATGGCGTCATCAACTACTGAACCGATGGCTAAGATTAAACCAAAAAGGGTCAGAAGATTTATAGAAAAACCAAATAAATAAAGACCGGCAAAGGTGCCTATAATTGATACTGGAATGGCTAACACTGGTATTAGAGTGCTTCTCAGGTTCCCTAAAAACAGGTATGTCACCAGGCTTACTAAGATGCCGGCTATGATGAGTGTAATAACAACCTCTTTTACAGATTCCTTAATAAAAATAGAGGGATCAAATGGGAAATGATATTTAATGTCAGGCGGGAACTTTTGGGAAATGTCTGCAAGTGTTTTTTTAATATTATTCGAAACATCAAGGGCATTTGCTCCAGGTGCAAGAAAAACACCCAATGGGATGGTCGGTTGTTTGTTGTAAAAGGTGTTTCTATTGAAGTTTTCAGAACTAAGCTCTATTTTAGCTACATCCCTGAGCTTCAAAGAGGAACTATCGGGATTGGCGCGGATTAAGATATCTTCAAATTCTCTGACGCTTTGGAGCCTTGGTTCCCCTTTAATAGTATAGGAAAAAAAAGGTGTCTGGCTTATTGGCTCTTGAGCTAATCCTCCTGCTGAAAATTGCTGATTTTGGCTCGAGACTGCTTGATACACATCCAAAGGAGTAAGTCTGAACTTGGCTAATTTATCTGGTTTGATCCAAATCCTGAAAGAGTAGCTTTTATCATCAAAGACGACTACATCACCGACTCCTTTGACTCTTTTTAGCTCTTCAATAACATTTAAAGTCACATAATTAGAAATCTCGATTGGACTTGTTTTATTCCCTTCAGAGATAAAAGCTATAACGCTGATAATATCGGGTGAGCGTTCCCGCACAAAGATTCCCTGCCTCCTAACCTCCTCGGGGAGTTTATTTAATACAACTTGAACCCTGTTGTTAGTATCCATCTTGGCAATATTAACATCGGTTCCCACCTCAAAAAAGACATTAATATAGATGTGACCAGTGGAAGAAGCGACACTTGAGATATATATCATATTGGGGACGCCGTTTATGGATTCCTCAAGGGGTGCAACGACTGTTTTCATAGCAGTCTCGGCATCGGCTCCTGGATAAACAGTCGTAACAACAACCTGTGGCGGGGTTAAGGAAGGATATTCCTTGACAGGCAGTGACTGCATTGCCAATATCCCTGCAAGGAGAATCATTATGGCAAGGACGAGAGAAAGTCTAGGCCTATCTATAAAAAACTTTGAGAACATAATTTTTTTTTAAGACACTTTATCTATTTTAACTGGCATATCCGGTCTAAGCTTCATCAGATTATCAATTATTACTAATTCTTCAGGTTGAAGCCCTTCTTCTATCACAAAAAACTCGCCAGTGGTTTCCCCTATTTTAACAGGTCGGACTTTAGCCCTATCATTTTCAACTATCCATACTATTGTGCCTGTAGGGCTCTCCATAACCGCCCTTTGTGGCGCTATGAGCGCCTTTTTTCTTGTCAAGCCCTTAAGAGTGACTCTGACGAACTGATTGGGGAGAAGTTCTTTGTCTGGATTTGGGAATACCCCTCTAACTTTAACAGAAGATGTTTTTTCATCAATTACCGTATCTATGAAATCAATTTGCCCTGAATGCTTATAGGAATTTCCTTCTTCTAAAGACAAACTAGCTTTTAAGCCTTTAAGCAGAGAGACGCTTTTTTTCGTAATTTCATAGCCCAATCTGAGAATATCCCTGTCGGGAATTGCAAATTCCACATAAATAGGGTCAGTTTGCGTAAGAGTAACTAATGGGGTCCCAGGATTTACAAGATTGCCTATATCTACCATTTTGACGCCAGCAATAGCATTAACAGGGGATGTTATTTTAATATACCCTAAGTTAATTTCTGCATTCTTTAATCTTGCCTCTGCGTTTTTGAGATTGGCTTTAGCTGTTTCATAAGCAGATAAAGAGCTGTCATTTTCCTGCTCACTGACTAATCTTTCTTGGAAGGCAGCGCTAATCCTTTTCCAATCCCTCTCTGCTTTATTAAATTCGGCTTTATTTTTTTCTAATTCTGCTTTGGCGCTCTCGTAAGCAGCCTCATAGATGTCGGGTTCTATTAGAAAAAGCAAATGGCCGCTATTTACATAACTTCCTTCTTTAAAATACATCTTTTGCAAAATCCCGCTAACCCTTGCTACTACTGTGACTTGCGAGAAGCTTTTGGTCTTGGCAGGATAGATTAATTCTACAGAAATAGTCTTATGCGGCTGAACCTTAAAAGCTGAAACCGATAGAGCTTGTAAAGATTGTGGAGCATTATGTGTGGATTTAGCAGAAGGCTCTTTCCCTTGCTCTGATTTACCCATCGAGCATGCATTTAAGGCTAATAGCAAAAAGAGCAGAAGCATTAAGTCTTTCATTCTTCCCCCGGCGCTTAATAATTTTGAGCAAAAAGATTTGTGCTTAAGTATCTCTCTCCCCTGTCTGGGAATATGACAACCAGTTTTTTTCCTTTGCCCATTCTTTTTGCTATTATTTGGGCTGCCCACATTGCCGCTCCTGAAGATATGCCTGTAAGCAAGCCCTCCTTTTTTGCAAGCAGTCTCGCCGTTTCTGCTGCATCTTCGTCTGAAACTTTTATGATTTCATCATATATTTGAGTATTCAGGATAGACGGGATAAAGCCTGCGCCAATACCTGCGATTTTGTGCTTGCCGGGCTTCCCACCTGATAGAACAGGAGAGTTTGCGGGTTCTACAGCGACTATTAAAACCTCTTGTTTTTTGCTTTTTAGGACTTCTCCAACGCCTGTGAGAGTTCCGCCTGTTCCTACTCCAGCCACAAATGCATCAGGGGCGCCATTAATAGCATTGAGTATTTCAATGGCGGTAGTCTTGCGGTGAATTTCAGGATTTGCCTTGTTTTCAAACTGTTGAGGCATAAAGTATTCCGGATTGCTCAAGCAGATTTCCTGAGCCTTTTCAACGGCGCCCATCATGCCCCTTTCTCCAGAAGTCAAAACAATTTGGGCGCCAAATGCCTGCAAAAGCTGCCTTCTTTCCAATGACATAGTCTCTGGCATTGTTAATATCAAGTTATATCCCTTTATAGCCGCGATCATAGCAAGTCCAATCCCTGTATTGCCGCTTGTGGGTTCAATTATTGTGCCGTTAGGCTTCAACCTGCCTTCTTTTTCAACAGATTCAATCATAGCAAGCGCAATTCTATCTTTTACGGAGCCCCCTGGGTTCATGCCTTCAAGTTTAGCCCAAACATCAGCATCGTCTTCGCCAATTAGTCTATTAATTTTAACTATTGGTGTATTTCCTATGAGGGTTAACACATCCTGATTTAACTTCATAATCTTACCTCCATTTATGGTCATAGCTTAATAAATTAAGGCTATTAACTATATCTTATCTCGTATGCTCTTTTCCATTAACCTTATGGAATCACTAACCATCTCTACTGTAATGTCATCAAGACATTTTACGGATTTGCACATTCTTTTATAGCATGGCGCACAAGGCAGGTTTGATTTGACAATGATATGATTTGAACCATAGGGTCCTGTCCTTATTGGATTGGTAGGTCCAAAGATTGCGATAACAGGGACTCCACAGGCTGATGCAATATGCATTGGTCCGGAATCGTTGCTGATAACGAAATTTGCATGTCTTATCAATATGATAAGTTCTTTAATGTCTGTTGCCCCTGCCATAGATATTGCCTTTCCACTTGAGCGCTCCTCAATATAATCAGATATTTCCTTATCCTGTCTGCTGCCTAAAACTAAGCTTTTGTAGGTTAGACTTTTAGCAAGAATGGCAAATTTGTCATGCGACCACTTTTTTGTCTTCCACCTTGCGCCGGGAATGAATACCGCATATTGTCCCAGTTCAGACCTAATTTTTTTTATCCTTTCTGGTTCAATTATCAACGGCATAGGAAACCTGACATCATCAATCTTGCAGCCCAGCGCAGAGGCTATTTTTAAATATCTATCAACGGCGTGAATCTCTTTGCCGCCTTCAATTTTATGAGTATAGAATATAGCGCTGCCTTCTCTTGCCTCGCTAAACCCTATTCTAATTGGCGCATTCGTGGCTTTTGCAAAAAAACCGCTTCTGAACAGCCCCTGAAGGTCTATTACCATATCATAAGATTCATTTCTAAGCTCTGAACAGAGTCTTTTTATCTCCAAAACAGAATCTTTCAATCTTTTAATGTCTTTCCATTTATCTTTGTTTATAGTCCAGAGTTTATCAATCATTGGATGATTGTCGAGCAAAGATTCGAGTCCCTTCGCAATAATCCAGTGAATTTTTGCAAAATTAAAATCATTCTTTAACACATTAAGGAAAGGCAAGCTATGAATCACATCTCCGAGAGAACTTGGCTTTATGATAAGAATTTTCCTGCAAATTTTTTTAATGTCAATTTCTCTCATATATGTATTTTATTGTATCATTAGAAAGACTTTGTTTCCATTTTTTCTACGAAATATAATTTATCCCAAAATTGTCATTATGAATATAACCAATTTTTTTATAAATATTTATTCCTAATGTCCGTTATTAGAAAAACTGATTGATAATAAAGGATATTTAAACTCTAATGACAATTCTGGATTTATCTCTTATAATTAGCCAAAACCTATTTCTATTGCATGAACAAATTTTATCTTTATGTTCCGATTTGTCTTGCATCTTTCTTTAAAGATTATTTATTTTATTATCTATGCACTTACCAGATTGGTTCAAAGTAAAAATGGCTCGAATTCGCCCTATAGAAAATATTCTTCGAAAATACTCGCTTCATTCTGTGTGTGAAGAAGCAAGGTGTCCTAATAGAAGTTATTGCTTTTCTATTCCCACGGCAACTTTTTTGATTTTGGGTAATGTATGCACGAGGAATTGCGCCTTTTGTTCTGTCAAGACAGGTTGTCCTTCAGAGGTTGATATTGATGAGCCAGCAAGGATTGTCGAGGCAGTGAGGCGCATGAGGCTTAAGTATGTAGTTATAACCTCTGTAACGAGAGACGACCTTTATGATGGCGGAGCTTTTCATTTCGCAAATACAATTAAGGCAATAAAAGGGAATTTTATTAATGTAAAGGTTGAAGTTTTAACCCCTGATTTTAACGGCAATATCGAAGCCTTAAAAATGGTTCTCTCGTCAGCTCCAGATGTATTCAGCCATAATATTGAAACGGTCAGAAGGCTTTATCCCTCAATAAGACCGCAAGCTGATTATGATCTCTCGCTCAAAGTTTTAAATCAGGCAGTAAAAGCTTTTCCTGCCATCAAGATTAAATCGGGATTCATGGTTGGACTTGGGGAGAGATATGACGAAGTTACAGAGTTAATCAACGACCTTAGAGAGTCGGGCTGTAATTTTTTGACGATTGGACAGTATCTGAGACCATCTAAAGGAAAAATCCCTGTAACAGAATATATAAAGCCAGAAACATTTGAAAGATTAAAAGATATGGCTCTCGCCATTGGATTTGATTATGTCGCCTCAGGTCCGCTTGTCAGAAGCTCTATGAATGCCAATGAGGCATTAAATTTTATCCTATAAGCCTGTGAAAATGTTATAATTTTCTTTACTTTAATACCACAAAGGAGGTAATTCTTAATGTATGAATTTAATCGTATTAAAAGGCTCCCGCCGTATGTTTTTGCAATTGTTAACAATCTAAAAATGGAATATAGAAGAAAGGGCGAGGATATTATTGATCTTGGCATGGGAAATCCAGACATGCCGGCGCCAAAACATGTTATTGATAAACTCTGCGAGGCAGCTAAGAATCCTAAAAATCATAGATACTCAGCCTCTAAAGGTATAACACACTTAAGAATGGCTATTTGCGAGTGGTATAAGAGAAGGTTTAATGTTGATTTAGACCCCGAGTCCGAAGCGGTCGCAACAATAGGCTCAAAAGAAGGCTTGTCTCACCTTGCCCTTGCCACCATCCAACCAGGCGATGTAGTTATGACTCCAACGCCAGCCTATCCTATACATCCTTATAGCGTTATAATTGCCGGCGGAGAGGTTACGAGCATACCAATTGGCAGAGGCTTGGATTTTTTCGCTGAAATGCAGAAAACATATAAAAAGACATGGCCAAGACCCAAAATGTTGATTATCAATTTTCCCCATAATCCTACCACAATGGTTGTAGACGGATTGGACTTTTTCACAAAGGTTGTAAATTTTGCAAACGAGAATAACATAATTGTGTTGCACGATTTTGCTTATGCTGATCTGGTTTTTGACAACTATAAGGCTCCTAGTTTTCTTCAGGCGTCTGGCGCAAAAGAAATAGGAGTAGAGTTTTTTTCTCTTACAAAGAGTTATTCAATGGCGGGCTGGAGAGTGGGTTTTTGCGTTGGAAATAAAGATATAGTAGGGGCTCTTATCAAGATCAAGAGTTATCTTGACTATGGCATGTTTCAGCCGATCCAGATTGCAGGGATTGTTGCACTAAGGGGGCCTCAGGATTGTGTCAAAGAGTTCAGAAATGTTTATGAATCAAGAAGAAATGTTCTAATAAATGGACTCGATAAAGCGGGCTGGAAGATTGATCCGCCAAGGGCTACAATGTTTGTTTGGGCTAAGATTCCGGAGAGGTTTAAAGACATGGGCTCGCTAGAGTTTTGCAAATATTTAATCACTGAAGCTGGAGTAGCTGTATCTCCAGGCATTGGTTTTGGAGAAGGGGGCGATGAATATGTTAGGTTCGCTCTTGTGGAGAATGAACACAGGATTAAACAGGCTGTCAAGGGCATCAAAAAAGCACTGAACAAATGAAAAATTCATTTGACTCATCGCCAAAAGAGAAGATTAAAATGCCATGCCTCTGAAAGCAGCTATCCAAAATAATGGCGCTAGGTTTCGTATCAATTGCAGAATGATAGTGTAGATAGTTTGAAGTGAAATATTAAAAACGAGGTAGATAATGGGAAATAATCAGATTAATGTGGGAATAATCGGTTTTGGGACTGTTGGTTCAGGCACAACAAAGATATTGCTTAATAATGGACAGCTTCTTAAAGACAGAAGCGGTATTTCGTTTAATCTTAATAAAATAGCCGATATTGATATCACAAGGAATCGCGGTATAACAATACCACATGGCATACTTACAACCAATGTAGATGATATTCTGAATAACTCCGATATTGACATCGTAGCAGAGCTTATGGGGGGGATACAGCCTGCTAAAGATTTCATTATAAAAGCTATTAGGAATAAAAAACATATTGTAACAGCCAATAAAGCCCTGATAGCAACAGAAGGTAACGACATCTTGTCAGAAGCAGCTCAGAACGGGGTTTGTGTTGGTTTTGAGGCTTCGGTAGCCGGCGGCATACCTATAATCAAAGTAATCAGAGAGGGGTTAGTAGCAAATAATATTGTGGCGGTCTATGGGATTATTAATGGAACTTCTAATTATATCCTCACAAAAATGACCGATGAGAAGGTTGATTTTTCTGCTGCATTACAGGAAGCTCAAAGGCTTGGTTATGCAGAGGCAGACCCTACCTTTGATATAGAGGGGATAGATACAGCTCATAAGCTTACAATTCTTTCGTCCCTTGCTTATGGAATTCCGCTTATGTTCGATAATGTTTACAAAGAGGGGATCACAAAAATAACAGCACAGGATATTAATTTTGCTATTGAATTGGGGTATAAGATAAAACTACTTGCTATTTTGAAGGCTGATAATAATGAGATAGAGATGAGAGTGCATCCTACGATGGTTCCTAATGAGTATTTGATTTCTAAGGTTGACGGGGTCTTTAACGCTATATATGTGGACGGTGACGCAGTGGGTTCGACACTGTATTATGGTAGAGGCGCTGGAGATATGCCAACAGGCAGTGCTGTTGTCTCAGATATAGTTGATATAGGAAAGATAATAACAAGAAGCCGAATCTCTGATAACATATGTTTAAAGCAAAAGACAGCGGGTAAAAACTTCAAAATCAAAGATATCAAAGATATTGACAGCAAATATTATTTCAGATTTTCAGCGCTGGACAAACCTGGAGTTCTTTCTAAGATTTCTGGAATACTGGGAAGCTACAATATTAGTATTGCCTCTGTCATACAAAAAGGCAGAAGGGTAGGGGGCGCAGTTCCAGTAGTTGTTCTTACATACAAAGCGAAGGAAAGAGATGTGCTTCAGGCGGTTAGGGAGATAGACGAATTAAATGTTGTTTCTGAAAAGACATTGTTTATTAGGGTGGAAGGACAAGATGAATAGCCTTAATTAAAGAAGATATAAAGGGGACGGTTCTATTTATCTTCATTTTCTTCCTTCTTTGGTCGCCCTTTTGGCTT
>JBBIIV010000007.1:0-31434 GCA_037446295.1 Nitrospirota bacterium | reverse complement strand
TTTATAAACAGACACTATTTAGAGAGGTTAACTGATTTATTAGAAAAGGTAATTGGAGACATTATAAGCAAGTTTATAGCTGCTTTATTATTCGTTATTAAAGGCAGAATGAGATTTTTTTCTTGCGAAAATTGATAATTTATTATTAATAAAAATTTTAAGGAGGATTTTGTTGTGAAAAAAAGCAGGATTAAGTGGTTTTTGATTGTTGCAATTATTGTTTCATTAGCTTTTATTATCGGATGTGCAAAACCGCCCGCAAAAGAAATTGAGAGTGCGGAAAAGGCGGTAGCGGATGCAAAACTCAAAGAGGCGGATCAGTATTCACAGGATATCTTTGCCAAAGCGGAAGGAGCTTTGAAAAAGGCAAAGGATTTGGTAACCGCCAAGAATTACAAGGAAGCCAAGACTGCTGCAGATGAAGCCCTTAGTCATGTCCAGCAAGCTGTGCAGGCGGTTGAAGCAAATAAGACAAAAATGAAGGCTGACGCAGAACAACGCTTGCTTGATGTCCAAAACTCTATGAATGAATTGAAGTCATCGGTAGCCCAGGCAATAAGAAAGAAGGCGCAGATTAACCAGCAGGAGATTCAGGGTGCTATAGGCAAGTGGGAGATTGAACTGGTTTCAATTAAGGAACATCTTCAGGCTGGCAAAATCCGTCTTGCATTCGATCAGCTTACCGCAATGCATGAACAGGTCAAGTCTCAAAAGGAAACAGTGAAAGGCGCTTTAGAGCCGAAAGCAGCAGAAAAAAAATAATCTCAAGGAGGGATTAAAATGACTTTCTGGGATGATGTAAAAAAGGACTTGCGGAAAGGACTTGATTATGTCAAAGAAAGCGCTGCAGCCGTCAAGGTTAAGGCCGGCGAACTCACGGAAGAGGGAAAAAGGCAATATAAATTATATGAACTCAAAAAAAATGCCCAGAAATGGGTTGCCGAACTCGGTGGAAAGGTATATGAATTAAGTTCGAAGGCAGAGGATCCACTGCAGAATTCCTCCGTGCAGAAGATAATAGCCCGTATTAAGAAACTCGAATCTCAAATTGCAAAATTGGAAGAAAAGGCAAAGACATCTAAGGCTGCAGAGAAGTTGAAGGCTGTTAAGAAATCGGTTAAACGCACCACAAAAAAACTTATAAAATGAAAGGGGTTATAATCGACTCACCTCAATCGCAGCTTTAAAAAAGTACGCACCGATGTTGATGTAGACTTGTCTTGTGCGATAACAGGTCAATACTTGTTATCGCACAAGATGGAAAAACTGCTCATAAAAGGTTAATTTCTTATATCAATCTGGAATTTACTGGCTCCTTGTCCTGAATTTTATAAACCCAGAATTGTCATTAGAGTTAAAATATGCTTTATTATCAATCAGTTTTCCTAATGGCTGACATTAGGAAGGAAAAATACTTATAAAACAATTGGTTATATTAATAATGACAATTCTGGGTTAATTTTTCAAATATCCTTAAGCCTCATTGCCTGATAATGCGCCGTCAGGGAATCAATTATTTCGTCAAGCTCCCCTTCCATCACCTGCTCCAATTTATGAAGGGTGAGACCTATTCTGTGGTCAGTCACCCTGTTTTGAGGGTAATTATATGTCCTGATTCTCTCGCTTCTGTCTCCAGTGCCTACCTGAGTTTTTCTGTCCAACGCTCTTTCCCTCTCCTTTTTCTCCATCTCTGTCTCAAGGAGCCTTGACCTCAAAACCTTCATCGCCTTTTCCCTATTTTTAATCTGAGAGCGCTCGTCCTGGCACTGAACAATAATACCAGTGGGTATATGGGTAATCCTGACCGCTGAATAAGTTGTGTTGACGCCTTGCCCGCCAGGTCCTGATGAACAAAATGTATCGATCCTCAAATCTTTATCCTCTATCTTTATATCAACATCCTCTGCTTCCGGCAGGACTGCAACTGTCGAGGCAGATGTATGTATCCTCCCTGATGCTTCTGTTACAGGCACCCTTTGCACCCTGTGAACACCGCTTTCATACTTTAATCTGCTGTATGCACTTTTACCTGTAATATTAGCGATTATCTCCTTAATGCCCCCAAGCCCTGTAGGGCTTGAGTCAATTATATCTATCTTCCATTTCCTCGCCTCCGAATATTTTGAATACATCCTGAAGAGGCTTGCAGCAAAAAGGGCGGCTTCTTCACCACCCGTTCCTGCGCGGATTTCAAGTATCACATTTCTATCATCTCTTGGGTCTTTGGGCAGAAGAATAATTTTAAGCTCATTCTCAATTAAAGGCTTTTCCTTTTTTAAGATTTCAAGTTCCTCTAATGCAAGTTCTATCATGTCTCCATCGCTGCCTTTAAGAAGTTCCTCTGCTTCCTCGATACCCTTCAAAATCTTTTTATATTCTTGTATCTTGTCATAAATAGGCTGGAGATCAGACCTATCTTTTGAATGCCTTTGATATTCAGAGGCATTACTAAAAACCTCTGGTTTCATAAGTAAAGCGGTTATTTCATTATATTTTTGTTCAATTATCAATAGCTTATCGAGCATGTTCTATAGTCCCAGCTTTTAAATTATCTAATTTTAACACTTCATTGAGCGCTGCTACCGCCACCTCTATTTGGGAGTCGTCAGGCTCTCGGACTGTTAATCTCTGCAAGATAAGCCCTGGCAGGATAACAAGTTTTCTAATCTGATTATCAGCCATCCTTGCAGAAAATCTTAATATCTCATAAGAAATTCCGGCTATCACTGGAATCAATATTATCCTTGCCATCAGCTTTTCTATAAATGTCCAATGCTGGGGAATCAATATAAAGACCGCTATGCTTATTACCATTACAATAAGCAGGAAGCTTGTCCCGCATCTTGGGTGATAGGGCTTGTATTTTTTTGCATTTTCCACAGTCAGTTCTTCTCCGGCTTCATAAGCATAGATAACTTTATGTTCCGCTCCATGATATTGATAAATTTTTCTCATTTCGCTCCAGAGCCCAACAGCAAAAACATACAAAAGAAATATCCCTACCCTAAGAAGTCCGTCAATTAAATTAAAAATAAAGGAATTGAGAGAGACTTGGGAATAAAGTGAGCCTACAATAGTAGTCAGTAATAAAGGAACAAATTTAAACAAGACTATAGCCAGGGTAATGGCAAGACCTATTGACATGGCAAGGCTCCAAGGACTTAGAGGCTTTTCCTCCTTATCTTGATAGGCAATAGAACCGGAAAATTCAATTGCCTTGATACCTATAATAAGAGCAGAAAACAAGGCAACAACGCCTCTTATCAAAGGCAGTCTAAAAAAGAAATTGGGTCTGCCTGTCTTTGTGACCTTAAGATTAATCTCGCCCTTAGGGTCACGAACGGCAACGCTCCAGCCTAAGGGCGACTTCATCATAACGCCTTCTATTACTGCCTGTCCGCCGATACTTTTCATATTCAATAGCTTAATACAATAAAAAGGGATTAGAATCATAAAAAATAGGCTCTAATCCCAAATTAAAAAAGTTATTTTTTTGAGTATTTCTTTTTAAATCTCTCTACCCTACCCTCTGCATCGAGAATTTTCTGTTTACCGGTAAAAAAAGGATGGCATTTAGAGCATATGTCCATACGAATGGTCTTGCGAGTTGAACGGGTTTCAAAGATTTCCCCGCACGCACAAGAGGGTTTAACAATATGGTATTCAGGATGAATCTTTTCTTTCAAATCAGACCCCCAAAAAAATTGTTGTCATATATTTTAACTTATACCGCTACCATTTGACAATATCCCAGGCTTGCCCCGAAAAATAGAGACAGAAAATGCTAATTCCAAGCCCGCTCCTTCTGTCATTCCGAACAAAGTGAGGAATCTTATCTTTTTCGCTCGGAATAAACCATGCACTGAGCAAAGTGAATGTGTCTGCGAGGAACCTAGCTGCCTTCCAATAAAGATTCCTCACACCCGTTGGGTGTTCGGAATGACAAACAAATCAACGGGTTTGCAGGTCTATATCTATTGTTCGGCTTAACCCAATGACTTGATTGTCAAAGCAGTTTCAAACATAAAAAAGCCGCCAACAAAATTTTTGCTGACGGCTTTTGAGAGTTTCTTTACTTCAGCAAAGGAACAATCAGCAAGGCTACAATATTAACAACCTTAATCATCGGGTTGATAGCAGGTCCTGCTGTATCCTTATACGGGTCCCCAACAGTGTCGCCGGTAACCGCTGCTTTATGTGCATCCGATTTTTTACCGCCAAAAGCGCCGTCTTCGATATATTTCTTGGCATTGTCCCAAGCGCCGCCGCCGCTTGTCATTGAGATGGCGAGGAACAAGCCTGTAATGATACTGCCGATGAGCATACCGCCCAGGGCTTCCTTGCCAAGAATAAAACCAACTACGAGGGGAGCAGCAACACAAATAAGAGAAGGCACCATCATCTGTTTGATTGCCCCTCTTGTAACTATATCAACACAAGTTCCATACTCCGGCTTTGCCTTGTATTCCATAATTCCGGGTATTTCTCTGAATTGTCTTCTGACTTCCTCAACTACTCCGCCTGCGGCATAACCAACAGCTTCCATCAGGAGTGATGCAAAGTAATAAGGGAGCAATCCACCGATAAACAAGCCAACCAATACCATAGGATTAGAAAGGTCAAACGCTAATTGTCCCGGGAAAGACCTTGAATACTCAGCAAACAGAACAAGAGCTGCAAGTCCTGCTGAACCAATGGCATAGCCCTTTGTAACGGCTTTTGTGGTATTGCCAACTGCATCTAGGGGATCTGTAATATTCCTGACTTCTGGAGGAAGTTCAGCCATTTCAGCTATTCCGCCTGCATTGTCAGTGATAGGACCGTAAGAATCTATCGCAACTACAATACCTGTCATTGAAAGCATAGCAACTGCAGAAAGTGCAATGGCAAAAAGTCCATTCGCAGGATCACCGCTAAATCCGCCGCCCAATGCATATGCCCATAAAATAGCTCCAGATATGCATAAAACCGGCAAGCCTGTTGACTTCATACTTACTGCAAGACCGGCAATGATGTTAGTTGCATGGCCTGTCTGGCTAGATGAGGCGATATGCTTTACTGGGTGGAAGCTCTTAGATGTGAAATACTCTGTTATCATAACAATAAGAGCTGTCAATACCAAGCCAATCAGTGCAGTGGTAAAAACGCCCACTGCTGAAAACTTTTGCTCAACGCCAGGCTGCCCCAAAAACCATTGGGAGGCAAAGAAAAACGCTATAGCTGCAAGTATTCCCGATACAGCTAAAGCCTTATAAAGGGCACCCATTATATACTGCTTGGCGCCGAGTTTGACAAAGAATGTGCCGATAACGGAGGCTATTATTGAGATAGCACCGATTAAAAGCGGGAATTCCACCCACGGGCTATACGGTCCAAAAACTGTCTTTGCAAGGAGCATAGCTGCAACAACGGTAACGGTATATGTTTCATAAAGGTCAGCAGCCATACCTGCGCAGTCGCCGACATTATCGCCGACATTGTCAGCGATAACCGCAGGATTTCTGGGATCGTCTTCAGGGATACCGGCTTCGACCTTACCGACGAGGTCTGCGCCGACATCGGCAGCCTTGGTGTAAATACCACCAGCGATACGAGCAAACACACTCATCAGAGAGCAGCCAAATCCCAGACCGATAAGGGCGTGAAAGGCTTCATCTATATTGCCGGCAGCAGATTTCACGATCATGTAATAGATCGCTATGCCCAATAAACCGAGACCAACAACCATCATTCCTGTAACAGCACCACCCTTAAATGAAAGGGACAGCGCAGCCTGAAGCCCATCTCTCGCAGCCTGTGCAGTTCTGACATTTGCCCTAACACAGACCATCATCCCAAGATAACCAGCCAGCGCTGAGCCGATTGTGCCAATTAAGAACCCTATTGCGGTCCATATGCCTAAAAACACCGCAAGCAATATTACAAGAACTACCGCAACTATTCCAACTGTTTTATACTCGCGAGCAAGAAATGCCTCTGCGCCCTCCCTAACAGCGTCAGAGATAGCCTTCATCCGTTCGGTCCCGGCATCTTGCTTCATGACCCATGAGGCTGTCACCAATGCATACAAAACCCCTATTGCACCTGCAACAAGAGCTAAGAGTAAGATAATACTCATTTGATTGTCTCCTCCTTTTGGAATATTGTTGTTAATGATTATAATACTGACTAACCCTAAGCCGCTTCAAAAATCTAACCACCTTTAAACGGTCCCACCTCCTTACTTATATAAATTTTAATGCATTTTTATTAAGCCCAAAGATTTATTTTTCCGATAAACCCGCCGCCCTGCCATTACAAAATTAAAGAGATTATAGCAAAAGAGCAAACAGATTACAATGATTACAATCCGGTTGAAAAATAGAGACAGACCTGCAAACCGAACTATTCATCTGTCATTGCGAACACCCAACGGGTGTGAGGAATCTTTAAGTCAAACGATAAGATTTCTCGCTCTGCTCGAAATGACAAATTTCTATCTCTATTTTTCGTATCCGGCAAGGATTTTATGCAGCAAGCTTATCCCTCCCTACATGCCTCGCATATACCATTGCCGTGGTTCTATAAACCATATGAGCCATTTTCGAAAAAGGCGCATACGCAAACAAAACAAATATAAAGACAAGGTGAGCAAAATACATGAAATATGCAATAGGTGCCACCTCAATAAGCCTGAATATCTGAGCAAACATACCGGTAGCTCCCACTCCATAAACAATTATTATAAAGAGCCAATCAAAATAGCTGCCGATGCCTGCCTTGTCCTTATTTTTGATGCGGTTGCTAACAATCATTGTTATGCCAATAAGCAAGGCGATACCGCTGATATTTCCGATTATTTTTATAATATTTGTCTGAGGATACGGGGACTCCCACTTGAGAAAGTAAAGGTAAAAGACAGCTATGGATGTTGTTATGGCAAGACCGATGAATGAATAAAAAACCAGTAAATGGGAGATTTTCCTATCTTTTGTAACATTACAGTTGTCAAATCTTTTATGGGCTAATATTTCGACAATCGTATCGGTAATTGATTTATTGATATCACCGCCTGAAGGAGCGCCATGATACCGGCTCATATCAGCCCAGTAGCTTTTTATCCCCATGATGAAAGAAAGAACAGCAAGGGCTGCAAGGGGCATAAAGAGAAAGTCAATATACGGTATTGGCGGCATAAACCTTGAGAAAGAAATAATACCGCCCTCGCCTCTCGGAATTCCATCAGTAAAATGTCCCTGAATCGCCATAAATAGAAGGAAGATGAGAGTGGGAATCAGGAAAAGGACGATAGCGCCTTTTGGGGAGCTTACCAAACTTGCCAGGGCAGATGGTTTTGAATAGTTTTTGATTGCCAACGACCTGATGGCGCCAAGCACCTCTCCAGGCTTTGCCCCTCTTGGGCAGTAAGCAGTGCAATCACTGCACTGATGACATAGCCATACATCAGGACTGCTGATAAGCTTATCCCTCATTCCCCATTGAGCATATATCATCTCTTTCCGAGGAAATGGTTTATCATCAGGGGAAAGATTGCACACTACAGAACATGTTGCACACTGATAACACTTTTTTAAAGATTCACCGCCTGAAGCTATAACCTCCTTTACAAATTTTATATCAGGAGTTATCTGCTCTCCCATCCTTATAACCTCCTCCATAATATTTAATGGAAAATAGCAAGAAAAAATATCTGATTTCCTAAAATCCCTTATAAGGGTTAGGACCTATATCTTCGAGTTTTTTGACAAAGCTATCTATAATTTCAGGCAATTTATGGTATTCCGAAATCGAGACCTGCTCCATCTGAACCCTGCTGGACTCAAGCCTTAACCTGTCTAATGTTTCCGCAACTTTTGACAATCTAATCTTTGCGAGATGACTGCCTGTTGCCATATGACACTGGTAATCCTCCCCATATTGACACCCTAAAAGGAGCACCCCATCAATTCCCTTAGAGAGTGCATCAGCCACCCAAACCAGATTTATAGAACCTATGCACCTTAAAGGAATTACCCTAACAAATGAGCTGAATTGAAGGCGGTTGATCCCAGCCATATCAAGCGCAGGATAAGCATCATTTTCACAGGCGAAAACAATAGCTCTTGGCTTTTCTTCATCCTCTCCAGGAACCTCTATATTCTTTACCATATTGCCAATCATATCCACAGAATAATTCTTGAAAGAAATAATCCTCTCAGGGCATGCACCGAGACAGATTGCACATCTTCTACAGCGAGTCGGCATATAAATAGGATTCGCCTTTTCATCTTCATTAATAGCGCCGAATGGGCACTCTTCTGTGCATCTCTTGCACTGAGTGCATTTCGTCATAAAAAAGTCGGCATAGGATATATCTCCTGCTCTCGGATGGACAGCCTCGCCCCTAATCGTTGACTCAATGCATTGTATCGCCTTGAGCGCTGCCCCTGTAGCATCCTCTATTGTTGAGGTTATGTCAAGAGGCGTTCTGACAGTCCCTGCGGCATAAATGCCTGTTCTTCTCGTTTCATATGGAAAGCAGATAAAATTGGAATCGGGATAGCCGTTGATTAAAACAGGCACCTCGCCGCCCTGTCTGTATTCGAGGTTTAATGTGTCCGTTTCTATCATTACATAAGGGATGAATTCATCACCCGGCTTGACACCAGGAGGGAGTATTTCTTCGCCTAAAGAAGTAACTGGCACCATACCTGTAGCAAGAACTACAAGATCTACATTCACGCTTATCTTTTCGCCAAGAAGAGTATTATCAACCTCAACTACAAGGTTTTGATTGGCATCTTCAGTTACGTTAAGCACATCTCCCTTGGTTAAAAATACGCCTTCGTCGTTCTGCATACTCTTATAAAAGTATTCATAATGACCTGGGGTTCTCATGTCTTTGTAAAAGATAAATGCCTTTGAATCCGCATCCTGGCTTCTGACATATTTGGCTTGCTTTAAAGACTCAACACAGCAGACTGAGGAACAATAAGGTAGGTGAGCATCATCTCTCTGACCAGCGCACTGAATGAATGCAACGCTCTTAATGGGCTTCCCATCTGATGGTCTGACAAAAGAACCGCTTGAAGCTATTTCTTCCATCATATAATTGGTGATCACATTCGGATATTTACCAAATCCTAAATTATCAAGTTTTGAGGCATCATAAGGTATAGTCCCTGCCGCCACAACAACAGCGCCGGCTTTAAATGTTTCACTACTGCCATTCTGCTTGACAGTTACATCGTATAAACCAGGGGCGCCTTCTATTTTTTCAATAACTGATGAGGTATATATTTTAATCTTTGGATTTTGCTGAATCTCTTCGATTAATTTATTAATGATAGGCTCTTCGAGGTCTGTATATGGAGGTTTTGTAGGGGGCTGTTTGAGAAGTTTGGACATCCAGCCGCCGAGAGAGCTTTCCTTTTCTACCAGAAAGGCGTCATAACCTGCATTAGCTGATTCCCTGGCAGCAATAATGCCTGCAAGTCCACCACCAACTACCAGCACAGCTTTTGAAACACCTTCAGCCTTGTAAGGTTCTAAGGCTTCAATTCTATTCATCTTAAGGATTCCCATCCTGATGTAATCTTCAGCCATCATCTGGGTATCTTCATCATTTGGCTTATGTGTCCAGACGACCTGCTCCCTAAGATTAACCCTTTCTACAAGAGGAATGCCCAGATCAAAAACATTATAATTTACGCGGGGCGAACACGCAGCAATTATGACAGCATTAACACCCTCTTTTGAGATGTCATCCTTTATGAAATCAACGCCTTCTTTAAGGCAAAGGGCAGAATGTGCCTTAACCACAGGTGCTTTCATTTTAGTAGCCACCTTGATTAGCTGCTCTATATCAACCGCCTTACCTATCTCACAATCAGTGCAGATATAAACTCCAATTTTTTTCTCCATTGTTTTACCTCCTTACCAAAGATTGAATAGCCTTGAGCGCTGCGGATGTGCTATCCTGAACGCTTGAATACACATCAAAGGGCTTCCTGGCACAGCCAGCCGCATACACCCCCCCGCCGTTAGAACTCGAAATGATGAATCCATCTTCATCATAACTGACTCCACCTGCTGGAATCTTTGCTTCTCTCGTAGCAGGAGACATTCCAGTGGCAAGCACAACCATTTCAACCTTTTCATATATCTTCTTTCCTGCAACAGCATCCTCAGCGATTACTGTGAGCTCTTTTGTTTGAGGGTCTTCTTCTATCTGAGCAACCTTTCCTTTAATGAACCTTATCTTGTCGTCTTTTTGAACCTTTTTATAAAACTTCTCGTTTCTTCCAGGGGCGCGTATATCGATGTAAAATATTATTACCTCGGATTCAGGATATTGTTCACGCATATAGGTTGCCTGCTTCATGGAGGCGAGACAGCAAATAAAGGAACAGTAAGCGAGGTGATTTTCATCCCTTGAACCGGCGCACTGGACGAAGGCTATTTTTTGAACCTCTTTGCCGTCTGAAGGGCGAAGTATCTTTCCATTTGTAGGTCCACTCCTTGAGGCGAGCCTTTCCATCATCATATTGGTAATAACATTCTCATACTTGCCAAATCCAAGATTGTCCATCTTAGCAGCGTCGTAAGGATTCCAGCCCGTTGCCCAGACGATCGAGCCTGCCTTTAATGTTATAACCTTTGGCTGCATTTTAAGATCTATGGCATTGTATATGCAGGCCTTGACGCATTTGCCGCATTCTTCCTTCTTGCAAAACTTATCGTCAATTGCATATTTCATAGGAAAGGCAAATTCATGCGGGAGATAAATTGCCTTTGTCTTATCCATCCCTAAATTAAATTCATTTTGCCTTTCTATCGGGCATACATCAACGCAGGCATTACATCCGGTGCAATTGTCATTTACATAGCGGGGATTTAATTTTACGCTTACATCGAAATCCCCTTCGGAGCCGGAAACCTTTTCTATTTCTGCCTGTGTATAAAATTTGACCCTTGGATTATTTTTAATCCTCCGGAAGTTGATCTCTAATCCACAGTTTGGCGGACACAGCTTGGGAAAATATTTATTAAGCTGAGTGACCCTTCCCCCAAGATAAGGATTTTTCTCAATAAGGGCAACCTCATATCCCACCTCGGCGGCTTCCACTGCAGCGGTTAAGCCGCTTATTCCTCCGCCTACAACTACAATGCTTTTCCCTTTCTCTTCTGCCATTCTATTCCTCCATAGATAATTTTTGCGGCAAAAATGCGAAAAAAACTAAAAAACCAGACGCCGTAAGACGGCATCAGAGCCTATATCTTAAATTTCCAAGTGTATTATTAAATCCAGAACATGCATATTTGTCAACAACTATATTTTTATAGAAATATTTTAAAAACTTATAAATGCTGTTCAAGAAAAATGAGGAATTTTATACCTAAATTGAGAGATTTTTCTATATTATTCCGTGCGAAGCCAAAATCTTGCCTTTCCCTATAAAGAAACCGATCACACTCTTTCTTCGCTTCGTTCAGGATGTGTCCGGAATGATTAATTTGATTGGTTCCGTCAAGCTACCTCGAGATTTGGATATAATACTCAATTACATTCCGATGGACATCTAATGGCATCAAATGCCAGAAATATTCTTTTTTCTTTCTCAGCCCTGTCTCGAGGAAGTCTATTAAACTCGATTTTTTGCAAATATTCTAATGCATCAGCCCTTGACGGCACGGCACCCAAACCGTATCCTATTATTTTTCCGTTAATAGAATCAATTATTTCAACATCATGCCCATTTGTAACAACTGAAAAAGGAACAGTATAAGATTCGAAAATTCTTGCGCATGAAAGAACTTCTCTCTCACGCGATACTAATGAACCGCGGGCGCATTTTATGATCATGAATGCCTTTCCTTGAAGAGTAATAAGTAGGTCAATACTTGATTTATAGATTTCATTATCGTCCATAACATCAAATTCTCTGTCAACTATAATATCGCTTCTCAAATATCCCTTTTGTTCTAATAGCAAACACAATATTTTATGTTTTATCCTTTCCTCATCTGCACAGTCATTATTATCATAAACATTTGGCATTTATTGTTTATTATCCTTTTTTTTGAATTCATCTTTTAAATCCAAAACCCTCTCGAGCATCAAAAAATGCTTTAAATATTTAAAGGCGAACTGCATCAGGGCAATTTCATCGTTCTTTAGTTTATCAACCTCTTCAACCTCAAAAATATCAAAAAAGCGGCTCTCAAAAATAAACTTTTTAAATTTATCTAAATCATAACTTGCCATATATATCAAGGACTGCACTTTCTCGGTAAGTTTAGGAAATCCGGGGGTATCCCTCCTTAATTGGATCTCCTGCCATTCCTTATTCATCTCATCATAAAGGTCAACGCCCTGGTCTATCCTCCATGTCTCAATGGTCCACTCTTTATCTTCAGAATAACCAAGGCATCTGGGCTCTTTAATAAAAAAATAAAAAAACCTATTTTCCCTTCCTTTAGCAGACTCAACTACCATTACGCCCTGTCCAACTGGATAATAGCGGCATATAGAAGGGCGGTCTTGATAAACACTGCAGCCATCAGTGGTTACAAAAGGACATTTCCCCTCTTCCCCAGTCATTTTAAACATCACATAAGGGAGAGAGGATGATTCATCAATGTGAAGAGATGTATATTTTTCAAGGAATTCCCCTGAAGAAATTCCCAGTCGATTTTTTAACCTTAAAATATCATAAGGCGTCAGAAGAAGTTCTGTCTGACCGCAGCATTTATTAAAACAGCTTATGTCTTTATGGCACCTAAACTTGAATTCTGAACTTAAAGAGCGCTCTACTGGCTCGACAAATTTCTTATTTAGCATGATTTAATCCTTCCTTAATATATTTAAATCAATATTTAACTTATAATTACCTGTAGCCTTGCTATAGCGGCACCATATTTCTGTCATTCTGGCTTCCCCATAATCTTTCTTTCGGAGGGATACCCGACCTGCCTGCCATAGCACGGGCGGTGAAGCAAGAATGACCGCAAGACAAATATTCAGCAGCCTGTTGAAAAACACTTTTATTTTTTATCCATTATTCCAAACCATGCGGGAATATAGCATTTCAAAGAGTTATAGATGCCCGTTTTCACTGGCATGAGGACTTTAAATGAAATGCAGCTATTTTTCAGCAGGCTGTGAAAACAAAACTGTGATGAGCTAAGAAAATCGTTCAAGATTACTTTCCTGCTTCTTTCTTTTTATCCTGCAAAAGTTTATCTAACGCCTTATCTTTGGGTTTGAACACACCTTCTGAAAATAGAATGAATTTCACCCAGTTATAGGAAAATTTCAAGAGTTCCTCATCATCTTCGTGAATATTATCAATAATATCTTCCTCTACATCATAAATCTCGAAAAACCTTGTTTTAAAAAGAAAATTTTTAAACTCATCTATATCATAACATGCCCTATAAAGCATCTTTGCCCTTCCTGAGTCAAGTTTATTCCCATTCTGGAAGTATTCATGCAAGGTGATGCCTTTATATGCTTCATTCATATTGTCGTAGATATCAATTCCCTGATTCTTTTTCCACTCAGCTATCGTCCATTCTCTTTCGTCCTGGAATCCAAGACATGTGGACCTTTGTTTTATTAAGTAACCATCTTCATTTGAGAATACTGGAAATACTGGATACATCCGGCATGACCACGGCCTATCATGGTATATCTCACAGCCATTGTTAGAAACAAAAGGACAGTTTTTGCCTTCATCCTCCAGCATCTTAAGGACGACCAAAGGCAGACCTTCCTCTCCTAACAGAGTAATTGTATATTTCTTTAAGAACTCCGATGAAGATAATCCCGTGCTGCTTTTCATCCTCAAAACATCGTATGGAGTGAGAAAAATATTCACATCCCTACAGCAGGTGTTAAAACAGGAAATGCCTTTATGACATAAGAATTTAAATTTGTCAGTCAGAGAGAGTGTTTGCTGTCTTTCAGCATATTTGTCATCCATAAATAATACTTCCTAACAATAAATTAAGGGGCGACATCAGGGTCGCCCCTTCTAAAAGCTCTAAGGAGTTATTTGGCTAAACGATGGAAACCATTGGTTTTTCAAGCACTTGCCATTCCTTAGTATCTACATTATATTTTACATTTAACATAACATTTTTGCTAAGGTCGAGTTTAAGATAGTCGTGTTTGAAATAGTAACCAGGCCACCTGGACTCTTTCCTTGCAAGCCTTGTCCTCATGCACGCCTCGCCTACCCAATACCTATGAATGCTTTCCCAAGCTCTGAGAAGTTCATGAAGGTTCTTGGCTGCGAGCTTTTCAGTGTCCTCGCCGCACAGGGCTAACTTCTTAAGACCAACTTCAAGCAATTTGTCGGATGTTCCGTATCCGGTCTCCCATCCGCCAGCATATTCGCCCATAATCTTCTGGAGTCTCATCAGGAAGCCTTGCGGTGAAATATAGTTGGGGTTAACATCAGCAGATGTAGTATATTCGCATTTTTCATAATAGAGCTTGATTGGTTTATAAACGGCTTCTTTAAGTTTTGCGATGGTGGCATCAGATACGGTTGGCACAAATGCCTTGTTGTCATTAGCAAACTTCACTATCGACTTGCCGGCAATCCTTCCTTGAACATGAGAACCGCTTGAGAATTTATGGGCGCATGCGCCTACACCGCAGCCCGCTGTAAAGAGGCCTGCAACACTTGTCATAAGATTGTATTTTAACGGGAAATCAGCAGCGAATTCTTTCGGCATAAGGTCCTCTGGACCGCACACCCATGCGCCGCAAGAGCAGGCATGTGAACCGATAAAGACTGGGTCTGAAAGCTGAAGCTCTGAGGGCTGCTCTAATGGATCTATATTATGAGCTGCCCAGTTGGTGGCGCCAGCGATTGTCATATCGAGGAAGTCTTCCCATGCCTCAGACTCATACTCTTTCAACTTCTTCTTGAGTTCTTTGGGGTCTGTATACTCTTTCTTATACCTTTCTGTTACCCTCTCTGTATGCATCCAGAAAGGCGTTTTACCCTCCTGAGCGCAGAGTATCATTTCATAGTTTCTCATAGGGGTCGGGGTGGGTTTTGCATCAGAGTAAGGCGCCCATTTAGCTAACTGCTCTGGATACCCGCCGACATACGCTCCATCATAGGCATTGGTTGCAGGTGTCTTAAAGAGTAAGAAGAATGTCCCGACTGGTCCATATGTGTCTTTAAATCTCGGCGGAACAAAGGTATTGTCCATCTGAGTGAGCTCGCCGCCAGCCTGAAGTATAAGGGCATAAGTTGTTCCATTAACAAAAGGAGGCATCCAGGATCTTCCGAAGCCTTCGCCCTGTGATCTTGGCCTGAATACATGGACAGCGCCGCCCAATGCGCAATAAACAACTTTTGCTTTGAAAACATAGAATTTGTCTTCCCTATTGCTAAAGCCAACAGCGCCGCATACTCTATTGGGCTCTTTTTCATCCTTAAGAAGATGGGTTATATAAACCCTCTCAATCAGCTGGCCTTTATCGCCCATGGATGCTATGGCGTTCTTTGCAGCTTCTGCCACAATTATTTTGTAGCTCTCGCCTGATATCATAACCTGCCACTCGCCTGATTTTACATAATTCCCAGCATCATCTTTCCAGATTGGAAGACCCCATTTTTCAAAAAGCTTGACTGATGAATCAACATGCCTGGCTATATCATATACGAGGTCCTGCCTCATTAAGCCCATCTGGTCGTTGGTCACATACTCAACAAACCTTTCAGGCATACGGGGGTTCTGAGTTACCTTGCCGTCCATACCCATATATGTATTAATGGCGGACAGTCCCATAGCCACAGGACCAGATCTGTCAATGGCAGCTTTATCGACAAGGGTAACCTTAAAGCCTAACGGCTTCGCCCAATATGTAGCTTCTACTGCGCAGCCGCAGCCTGACATTCCTCCACCAAGTATCAATACATCAGTATCAACTACTACTGTTTCTGGTGCGTAATCTTTCATAAATATACCTCCTCCGTTATTTTTTAATTGTTGGTAGTTCTGCTACTCCCAGTAAGCTGGGCTCACCAAGCAAATTGTTATTGTTCAGATCTCCAGCATTTGCATCGGGAAGATCAGCATACGGTTTTGCCGAGCCTTCAGGGGTTGTCCTTGTGGCATATTTGAATCTCTTGATTCTTCCATCTCTGTATGTAATCGTCCACATAATGTCCTCTGTTCCTCTCAACGGAGTTGAGGCAGCACCAAGAGGCATAAAGTCAGAATAACCTCTGACATCCATTGCCTGCTGGGGACACAGCTTTACGCAGCAATAACACTCCCAACAATGATTGGGTTCCTGATTATACGCCTTCATCCTTTCCTTATCCAGCATCATTAGGTCATTGGGGCATATATACATGCATGCAGTCTTATCTTGGCCCTTGCAGCCATCGCACTTTTCAGTAATAACATAACTTGGCATAAATTAACCTCCTTTTAGGTTGTAATGATTTAGTAGTAATTAAAAAATTAAAACAAAAACCTTCTTTCATCATCAGCTCTTAAAATTGTTTAGCATACACCTCCTTTGCGGGGAAATTAAGCGTTAGCAGGGTAAGAAGATTATAATACCCTTAATTGCTTACCCTGCTGCTAGCCTATTTCTATATATAAAACTATTACTATTTCTCGCCTTCTGAATATTTATGGAGTTTAACCTCAACCTTTTCAGTCAAACCCTGATAGTATTCCTGCAATATTTTCAATACCTCTGGCCTGCTAAATTGAGATGACACAGATTCGCCGTCTGAAAGCATTTTTCTTAGCTTTGTCCCGCTTAAAAGAACCCTGTCATCTTTGCCATGCGGACATGTCTTCATCGACGCCATGCCGTCGCACTTATAGCAATAAAATGTCCAATCTATCTTAAGGGGCTTTGTCTCAAGGGCATTTGCTGGAATCTCTTCGAATATTTTTTGCGCATCAAACGGACCATAATATTCGCCGACTCCTGCATGGTCCCTGCCGATTATCATATCACTGCAGCCATAGTTCTGTCTAAATAGGGCATGTAAAAGTCCCTCACGAGGTCCTGCATATCTCATATCAAGGGGATAACCTGCCTGAATGCAAGTATCCTTGACAAAATAATGCTCAACAAGCTTATCAATTGCCTTGACCCTGACTTCAGCGGGTATATCGCCAGGTTTGAGCTTGCCCAAAAGCTGGTGGATTAAAATGCCATCGCAAACCTCGATAGCAATCTTTGCAAGATATTCATGAGATCTGTGCATAGGATTTCTTAACTGAAGCGCTGCAACTCTGCTCCAACCTTTTTCTTCAAAGAGTTTTCTTGTCTGAGCAGGAGTCATATAAATCCCTGGATATTCAGCAGGGAACGAACCTTCGCTGAGCACCTTAACTGGTCCTGCAAGATTGACATCAGCCTGATTCATTACCATCGCTACACCAGGATGCTCTTTATCAGTTGTCTTATAAACATTTTTGCACTCAAAGTCTTTATCAATCTTATACTTCTCGGTGACCTTCATGGTTGCCATAATCTCACCGCTTTCTTCATCCACTAACGCAATCTCTTCGCCAACTTTTATGCTGTCAGCTTGCCCCTTGGTTGTCGAAACCGTTATTGGTATGGGCCAAAAAACGCCGTCAGCCAATTTGTACTCAGCGCACACTCCCTTCCAGTCATCATATCCCATAAAGCCATTCAGCGGTGTGAAGCCGCCGATGCCCAACATTATGAGGTCGCCAGACTCCCTAGATGTTATCCTGATTTGTGTAAGCGTCTTTGCTTTTGCCTTTTCTGCCTCAAGCTCCTTTCCTGCGAGTAAAAGGGGCTTTAACTTCTTCTCTTTACCATGCGGATTAACTAATGCCATATTGCTGCTTCCTCCTTTTTTTTATTAGCCTAATTATTATTTGAGTCCTAATCCTAAGCAGATTTTTGAATAGATTTCATCAATGCTTCCGGTGCCTGAGACTGATTTAAGAATGCCTTTACTTTTATAGTAGTCAAAAAGAGGGGCGGTCTGAGCATTATATACATCAAGCCTCTTTTTAATAGTCTCTTCCTTGTCATCATCTCTTTGGAACAACTCTCCGCCGCATTTATCGCAAACACCTTCCTTCCGAGATGAATTAAAATAAACATTATACATCTGCCCACACGATTTGCAAGTCCTTCTCCCGGTAAGCCTTTTCATTAAATCATCAAAAGGCACATCAACACTGACTGCTGCATCAAGCTGCATTTTTAAAGATGAAAGCATTTTATCAAGGGCTTCTGCCTGAGATGTGTTTCTTGGGAAACCATCCAGAATATAACCTTTCTTGCAATCGTCCTGTCTAAGCCTTTCTTCAACCATACCAAGCACAACACTGTCGGGAACAAGTTCGCCTTTGTCCATATATGACTTTGCTTCTTTCCCCAGCGCCGTTCCAGCAGCAACCGCAGCCCTTAAAAGGTCGCCTGTGGATATCTGAGGAATGCCATACTTCTCAACAATCTTTTTAGCCTGAGTGCCCTTGCCGGCTCCAGGCGCACCTAAAAAAACTAATTTCATGAAAGACCCTCCAATTTGAAGTAAATTTCAATACAAGGATGCGGACAAAATTCAAGGAGACAGATTAATTTAAGCGGAATACGGCTATGAATACAAATTAAAAAATATAATTCAATTATTTAGTTTATTTATGTCTTACCGCCCCTAAAGTAGTTTGAAGATATTTATTTAGCTTGCTCAGGGCTTCTCTTCTATGACTCAGAGAATCCTTCTTTTCAGGCGGCATCTGCGCAAAAGTATGATCAAAACCCTCTGGATAGAAAACAGGGTCATAACCAAATCCTCTCTCACCCTTTGGCGTCTTACCAATTCTTCCATAAACATAACCAAAAAAAGTTTTGCTCCTTCCATCAGGGTAGGCAATCGCTATACAACATACGAATCTTGCGGTTCTGTGCTCATCAGGCACCTGCCTTAGCTCCATCAAAAGCCTTTCAATGTTTTCGGAATCATTTGCATCAGGTCCTGCAAAACGAGCAGATATAACTCCGGGCGCGCCGCCAAGTGTGTCCACCTCAAGCCCTGAGTCATCCGCTAAAGCAATCATATTCGTGCATTGAGAGATGGTTATAGCTTTTTTTAAAGCATTGCCCTCAAAAGTATCCTTATCTTCTATTACCTCTGGGCATTCAGCAAAATCCTCAAGTGTTAGGATTTTAATGTCTGGATTATCCAAAATCCGTCTTATTTCTTCAGCCTTTTTTTGGTTTCTCGTTGCAAGTACTATTTCAGTCATGACGGCTAATTTATCTCGTCTAATCTTTTCATCATAGCAGCTTCTTTTTCTTTATTCCCAAGCAATCGGTAACAAGACGCAGCAAATCTAACGGCATCCATTGAATTTGGAAATTGTAGAAAGCATTCAAGCGCGCGTTCATATTGCCCAAGGTTAGTATAACTTACTCCAAGACAATTAGCAAGTAATTCACTACTTGCAAAATAGCGATGCCCTTCACTGAGAATATCGATGGATTCCTGATATAGCCTCCGTTTTTGGCAAATAATCCCGAGTCCCAAAAATGCGGATTCATTGGGGTGATACTGGAGGGACTTCTTGTAAAGCATGAGCGCTATTTTTTCCTTATCTAGGATTGCTTCAATTGAGGAGTATTCACCATGACTGAAGGTCATAGCGAGCCTCGATAAAAAATCAGAATGGCACTCATAAAGGTCTTTTCTGTCAACAAGCTCTATGGCTTCTGTGAATTTAGGCAGGTGAGCATAATAGTCTGACCTGAGCTTATCTCCAAAGGAGAGAATCATTTCTTTTGATAACAGCGCATCAGATTCAAAATACATAATATCTTCAATTTTCTTTAGCCATATATCGTCATTAAACTTAGTCCTATGCTTGAAATCTTCATATAAAGCGGTGCCTGGAAACATAGCGAGAATATAAAATATTGCGCTTAAAGGCTTAATCTCATGTATAAGATCAATAGTCTCTTGAATAGTTTCCCAATTTTCTCCAGGCGAGCCGTAAATGAAATATGCCCTTGCCATGATGCCATATTGCATAGTCAGTTTAAATGCCTTCTTGATGTCGTCCGTTCTGATATCTTTATTGAGCTTTTTTCTCATCCTCTCTGAACCGCTCTCAACCCCATAGCTAATCTGGATGCAGCCAGCCTTCCTCATCCAATAGAGCATTTCTTCGTCAATATAATTGACCCTCGATATAGCGAACCAAGTTATCTTAAGTTGTTTTTGAATGATGCTCTTGCATATGTCTATCACCCTCTTGCTATTCACTGTAAATGTATCGTCTGAGACATAGAAAAAATTCACACCTTTATAATATAAACGCTCGATTTGCTCCATAAAATATGCGGCGGAGTGAAATCTGACTTTATGTCTCCAAAATTCCGGCGAGCCGCAAAACGAACAGTTTGATAAACACCCGCGAGATAAGGAAATATGTTGAAACTTAAAATATTTAGATGGCATTGGCAGTGTATCGATATTATCTATCAATTCTGCATTCGCTGTCCTCTTTATTTCTCCTGCCTGCCTATAAGCAATCCCTCTTATCTGAGCGATGTCATTGATACCCCTTTTCCCCTCAATACATCTTATTAGATTCAAAAAGCTGTATTCACCCTCACCCAACACGGCAAAATCTATTTCTAAAAAGTGTTTCATCAAAAGTTCCCACAAAAAGGTTGTCCCGATCCCCCCAAATACTACTACCACATTTGGAAGTATCTCTTTAGCCGTCTTAGCAATCTCAATTCCACCCCACCTATTAGCATGAACTATTGATAAACCAATGACATCGGGGTTCTTATCTTTCAAGATTTCTTCAATGATATGGGGGGTCTTATTGATATCATGCCAGTTAAGTATCTCAACATCATAGCCGTTCTCTATCATTGCAGCGCCAAGATAATACATTCCTATGGGGGCCGACTTTATGTCTTCTCCATACAAACGTTCATCAAGAAAATAAGGGTATATGAGAAGTATCTTCATTTTACTTCCATTTTAGCATTTTTAATGAAGTCTATCTTCAGCGCCGCGGTTTGCGCTAATATCGACTGGGGATAAAAAAATTAATATTCCCCAAAATGTCCGAAAATATGAGTCGCTTTTGGTTAAAAAAATTCAAATAGTATAAAATACTGAAAAGAATTTTTAGGAGGGTGGATATGAAAATGAGGTTTCTTGGCGCCGCCAGAACGGTGACAGGCGCGTGTATTCATCTTATCGTGAAGGATTTACAGCTGCTTATAGATTGCGGTATGTATCAGGGAGGAAATGCCGATGCGGTCAATAAAGCCCCTTTTTCTTTTGCGCCTGGGAAAATAGACTATCTTTTTTTAACCCATGCTCATATTGACCATTCTGGACTTATTCCTAAACTCGCCAAAGAAGGTTTTAAAGGTAGAATAATAACTACCCCAGCAACTGCTGACTTGACAGAAATAATGCTTTACGATTCGGCTCATATACAGGAAAAGGATGCTGAATGGCTCAATAAAAAAGCCCGTAGAGCAGGAAGGGATGCTATTTTCAAACCGCTTTACACTATTCAGGATGTGAGAGCAGCGAACCAGTTTTTTGATAGAAAACCATATGGCAGGATAGAGCATTTAGGGCAAGGGGTAAAATACAGATTAATCGATGCAGGTCACATACTTGGCTCAAACACTCTTGAAATATGGTATCAAGATAGTCCTGTTGAAAAAAGAATAGCATTTTCTGGCGATATTGGCAAAAAAGGAAACCCGATAATCAACGACCCCGAGCAGATAAATATAGCTGATTATATCGTAATTGAATCGACATACGGCAACAGACTCCATAAAAACATGGAAGATACACTCCACGAGCTTGTTGAAGCTATAAAGATTACCTTTAAAGAGGGAGGGAATGTTCTTATACCTGCCTTCGCTGTTGGAAGAACACAGGATATCTTATATGCTTTAAATAGACTCGCTAAAGAAAAGCGCCTGCCTCACCTAAATATCTATGTTGACAGCCCTCTTGCTGAAGATGCGACTAAAATTTATCTTGCCCATCCAGAATGCTTTGATGAAGAAGCGATCAAGATGTTGAAGGACAAAAAAGGCGGCGCTATAAAACTCCACTTCACACCAAAAATAAAAGATTCACAGAAGATTAATATGAAAAAATCTGGCGCTGTCATAATTGCTGGAAGCGGTATGTGTGAGGGTGGAAGGATAAGGCATCACTTCAAGCATAACCTGTGGCGTCCAGAATGCTCCATAATATTCACAGGATATCAGGCAAAAGGAACACTCGGGAGAAAAATCATAGACGGAGCAAAGACCGTTAATGTGCTTGGAGAAAAAATCGCTGTTAAGGCAAAAATATTTACCATCGGCGGCTTTTCAGCCCACGCAGACCAAAATGAGCTATTAGAATGGCTGGGCGCTCTTTCGAATAAACCAGAGGTTTTTATAGTTCACGGTGAAGAAGGCAATTCCCTCCAATTTGAAGGCATCGTAAAAGAAAAATTTGGCTTTAAAACTCATGTACCGGAAAAAGGCGAAGAGTTTGAGATATAAATCGGCAACTTAACTTTGACGACAAAAATATTGAATAAAATCTCAAGTATTAAGAGTTATTATAGAGTAAAGAAACATCTTTTCCCGGTAGTCTATTGTCGTTCCGATCGAAGAAAGGAATCTTGAAAACTCAGAGATTTCTCACAGACACATTCGCTTTGCTCAGTGCATGGTTTATCACCAGTGAAAAGGATAAGATTCCTCACTTTGTTCTGAGTGACAGAGAGTGAGGTGCCCGGAATAACACATTTCTATCTCTATTTACCCAAGTTTATGACGAGGTTGAAAAAAAGAACATTTAAAGTTATAATTTTACTCATATCTGTCCAAAATAAATTTTTTGATGCTATACAATCGTATGAATAGGTTATTAAAATAGGGACAGCTACCTATTTTGGTGCCAAGACCCATAACTCAATCACAACAGAAGCAAAATAGGTAGCTGTCCCTATTTTAATCTATTTTTATTTTAATAAGAAGAAATCGTGTCATATTCATTTTGTAATATTATTTTGGACACCAATGAATTTTACTTTACTATTGACTTTTATGAAACTGTTATAAAGAGGTCTTAATGGATATTGTTGTATGTATCAAACAAGTTCCTGATACAGCAGAAGTAAAAATAAATCCTATAACAAACACACTTATTAGAGAAGGCGTCCCTAGCATCATCAATCCATACGATCTTCATGCTATAGAAGCTGCCCTACAGATTAAAGAAAGCAAAGGCGGCAAGGTTACAGTTATAACAATGGGGCCACCTCAGGCTGAAGAAGCCCTCAGGGAGGCTATTTCGATGGGAGCAGACGATGCGTATCTGATATCTGATAGGGCATTTGCTGGTTCCGACACATGGGCAACCGCTTATACCCTCTCTAAGGCAATAGAAAGGCTTGGTTTTGATATCATCCTTTGTGGAAAGCAGGCTATAGATGGAGATACTGCGCAGGTAGGTCCTGAAATCGCTGAGTTTTTGGATATTCCGCATATAGCATATGTCAAGAAAATCGAGATTATAGGAGATGATTTTATAACGGTTTTCAGGCTTATGGATGATGGCTATGATGTGGTCGAATCATCCCTGCCAGTGCTCCTCACCGTTGTAAAGGAATTGAATATCCCCCGTCTTCCTTCACTAAGGGGTAAAATGGCTGCAAAAAAGGCAATTATCAATAAGATGACTTTTGGTGATTTAAGCGCAGATGAGAATAATGTTGGCATCAAGGGGTCGCCTACAAAAGTAAAAAATATCTTCGCCCCTCATGCTAAGTGCTCCCCAAAGATGCTGCATGGCAGCCTTGAAGAGAAGGTTGAGTCTCTTATTGAGGAATTGAGAACGCTCAAATGCCTGTAGTAATCAAGGTGGATAAATGCACTGGTTGCGGTCTATGTGTTGACTCATGCCCTTTCAGCTGCATAGAATTAAAAGATAATAAAGCTTTAATAAGCGAATATTGCAATGAATGTAATGCCTGTCTAAGCGTATGCCCTGAAGGCGCCCTAACTGAATTTGCACCGAAAGAAGGAATTTTACAAAATGACCAAATTGGAAAATACAGAGGAGTATGGGTATTTGCCGAGCAGCGGAACGGTAAAGTTGCGCAGGTGGCAATAGAACTCATTGGGGCAGGCAGAAAACTTGCGGACACCCTTCAGGTTGAACTTTCCGCTGTTTTATTCGGTTCAAATGAAGATGAGGCAAAAGAGCTTGTCAGATGGGGAGCCGACAAGGTATTACACTCAAACAACCCCTTGTTAGATAGATTCAACGATGAACCATATAGCCAGCTTATGGTTCATCTAATAAAAGAGCACAAACCAGAGATTGTTCTCGCTGGCGCTACTGCTATAGGCCGTTCTTTTTTGCCAAGAGTTGCGGGCAGATTGAAAACAGGACTGACCGCTGATTGCACTGCCCTTGAGATAGATAAAGAAACTGGGAATCTACTGCAAATAAGACCTGCATTTGGGGGTAATATTATGGCTACTATACTGTGCCCCGAGAGCAGGCCCCAGATGGCTACTGTTAGGCCTAGGGTTATGAAAAGGAATACTTATAACCCTGAACGAACAGGAAATATCATAGATGTGCCGTTTGATAATTTAACCTCAAGGACAAAGGTGCTTGACACCGTCAACGAAACCTCGGAGTTTATGATTAATCTTCAGGATGCCGAGATTATTGTTTCAGGCGGCAGAGGACTTGGTGGACCTAAGGGGTTTGAAATCTTAAGGGAACTTGCTGGACTTTTGGGAGGAACTGTCGGTTCGTCACGGGCTGCTGTTGACGAAGGATGGATTCCATACAGGCATCAGGTAGGTCAGACAGGCAAGACCGTATGTCCTAAAATATATTTTGCCTGTGGAATATCCGGAGCTGTGCAACACCTTGTAGGGATGCAGTCTTCGGATATAATTATAGCAATAAACAAAAATCCTGAGTCTCCAATATTCAATGTTGCTACTTATGGAATAGTCGGAGACCTTTATGAAGTCGTTCCGCATCTTATTAAAAAGATAAAGGAGGCGAAACAGTGAAAAAAATAGCATTCGTCTTTCCGGGACAAGGTTCGCAGTATGTGGGCATGGGCAGGGATTTCTATGAAAAACTTGATAGTGTTAAAAAATTATATGACGATGCTTCAGAAGTCCTTGGTTATGACGTCGCTTATTTGAGCTTTAACGGGCCTGTCGAGGAATTGAATAAGACATTTAGAGCGCAGCCTTGCATACTTATAGCAAGCATTGCCGCATATACTGCTTTAACCTCAAAAAAAATCAAACCCTCTGTTGTCGCAGGCCACAGCCTAGGCGAGTATTCAGCTCTTGTTGCAGCTAAAAGCATCTCGTTCAAGGATGCTGTTAAAATTACTGAAATTAGAGGCAAGATAATGCAGGAAGAGGTTCCCGAAGGAAAGGGAATGATAGCGGCAATTTTAGGTATCGAGAGAAAGACTATTGACGAGATATGTGCACGAATCAGTAATTCTGATAACGGACATCGTGGCTATGTGTCTGTTGCCAATTACAATTGTCCTGGCCAGATTGTAATTTCAGGAGAAAAACCAGCGGTTGAATATGCGATAGAAGAAGCCAAAAAAGCAGGGGCTAAGAAAGCGGTTCCTCTTGCTCTGAGCGTTCCGCCTCACTGCAAATTAATGGAGACTGCCGGTAAGAAGTTCGATGAGGTTTTGAAGAAGTTTAAGATTAAAAATACAAAGATTTCTTCTGTGAGCAATACGAACGCCGAGATAATATCTAAAGCCAATGATATCCGAAAATCACTTGTAAAACAGCTTAGCAGTCCTGTTTTATGGGAGGATTGCGTAAAGAAAATCGTATCTTCCAAAACAAATCATTTTGTTGAAGTCGGTCCAGGCAAAGTGCTAACGGGTTTAATTAAAAGAATAGTGCCTTCTTCAATTGTATTTAATGTAGATAATATGGAAGCTCTCGATAAGACGGTTATAGGAATCAAAGACGGGAAAAGGCCTGATAATCAAATCGACCAAATGGTTAAAACATTTGATAAGCCCATCCCAAGCTGGTATCCAAAATATTCATGGGAATGAGAGCTTTTTACTTGCTTTATCTTTAACCCAGAATGGTAATTCCGTGCCCCTCACTCTCTGTCATTCCGAGTGAAACGAGGAATCTGTCCATATCGCTCGGTATAAACACAGCGAGGAATCTTGTTGCCTTCCAATAAAGATTCCCGATACCCGTTGGGTGTACGGAATGTTAAACAAATCAAGAGGGTTGCAAGTCCATCTTTATTTTTAGGATAATAGTTATTAACCCAAACTTTCGCACCAAAAAATATTGGATAGAGCGTTAAGTATCAAGGGTTATATAGCTGCTTTACCGTTGGCTATCAAGGGCAGAACGGGGTTTTCTTCCTGCGAAAGTTGAGTTATTAATATTAAACTGAGCGTTTCTATCTAAAAGGTCTGATTTTATTGGTCATCTTAAAAATGTCTTACAAGAATTGAAAACGGAGTGAGGAATTTTTTAATGACACACAAAACCGCTTAATATGGGTATTTGTTAATAATGCTAATCGATTTGCGCGGATTAAATCACCCTGAGCATTTACAGAAATTAAAATCTCACTTTGAAGGCCTTTGCAGTGTCTATGAAGATGTAGAGATTTTAATAGACAACAAAGGAGATAACCTAAAGAAACTCGAGATGTATATAAGATCTTTTCGTGGTAAATATAAAATTTCCAAAGATGATAGCCTTGTAAGTATAAAAATTTTTGCCCCGTTTTCATTGTGCGGCTGATTTAATACCGATATCAATGAATGGGTAAAGGATTTTTGCGCTGTAAAAGAATCTTTCTGGATAAATGACAGAAGGCGAATTACTTTAAGCAATATTTAAAAAAGTTATATGGAGGGGTTTTATGAAAAAAAAGGTGGCAATAATTGGAGCAGGTAATGTTGGTGCATCACTTGCGCAGCTTGTTGCATTCTCAGGATTGGCTGATGTGGCGATTCAGGATATCGTTGAAGGAGTGCCGCAGGGCAAGGCATTAGATCTTTCTCAGGCTTGCCCCTTATGGGGTTCATCATCCGTTGTTACCGGCTCTAATGACTTTGCCAATACAGCAAATTCCAATGTAATAGTAATAACCGCAGGCTTTCCAAGGAAACCTGGGATGACAAGGGAACAGCTCCTTAGCGCAAATGCGGAGGTAGTCTCCAGCGTAGTAAAGAAATCGTCAGAATTATCCCCTGATGCAATAATAATTGTAGTAACGAATCCTATGGATGCTATGACTCAATTGAGCCTTAAGGTATCAGGCTTTCGTCCTTCAAAGGTCGTTGGCATGGGTGGGGTGCTCGATTCCGCACGTTTTAGGACATTTGTTGCGTGGGAATTCAATGTTGCACCAAAGGACGTCGAGGCGTTAGTCCTTGGTGGGCACGGCGTCTCAATGGTTCCAATGCCTTCATACACCACTGTGAAAGGGGTGCCTTTGACTGAACTGCTTCCAAATGAGAAGATAGATGCATTGTCCCATAGAACCAGAGAGGGCGGCGCAGAAATCGTTGGGCTTTTAAAGACAGGAAGCGCATTTTATGCTCCGGCAGCAGCGACATTCGAGATGGTTAAATCGATTCTTCTTGATGAAAAAAGGCTTTTGCCCTGTTCGGCTTATCTGAATGGTGAATTTGGGGTTAAAGGCGTTTATACAGGCGTTCCTGTCATATTGGGAAGCGGAGGGGTTGAAAAGATTATTGAAATTAAGCTGAGCGACAAAGAAAGGGAAGGGTTCGATAAATCAGTGGAAATCGTAAAATCAATAATTGAAGAGTTGAAGATATGAATTTAACCTAAATCATGAGCGATTTTTTCCGCCATTCCGTAAGGATCAAATCTCACAGGAGGATATCTTGCAGAGGACATTGACAATCATAAAGCCAGATGGAGTAAAAAAGAACCTTATCGGCGAGGTTATACATAGGTTTGAGAAAAATGACCTTAGAATAGCAGCCCTTAAAAAAATTAAACTCTCAAAAGAGGATGCAAAGGGTTTTTATATAGTTCACAAAGAAATGCCCTTTTACGAAAGCTTAACTGATTTCATGTCCGAAGGACCTATTGTAGTAATGGTTATAGAAGGCGATGATGCGATTTCAAGGGTGAGGGAAATTATGGGCGCTACAAATCCTGCTGATGCAGCCACTGGCACTATTAGAAAGGATTTTGCCGATAATGTCGAGAGAAATATCGTTCACGGTTCGGACAAGCCAGAATCCGCGGCTTTTGAGATACCTTATTTCTTTTCCCTGATGGAAATTGTATAAAATCTGTTTATAAAGTCATTTTCTGTGTCATTCTCGCCTGTCTGCATATTAAGCACGGGCAGGCGAGCGAAGCGAGTCGAGAATCCTTTTTGCACTATGTTTTTATGCTTTTACTTCTTATTTTACAATGAGTTATAAGCAATAATTTCTAATGGCGGTCATTAGAAATATTCATCTAATGACAATTCTGGGTTAAATTTACGCTTTTAAGGTAGGGGTTCCTGCAAGTTCGAGATATTCAATGGCATGGCTTAGATGTGTTGCTTTGCCGATTAGTACCATTATATCATTAGTTTTAAAGGTGAAGTCAGGGGATGGGTTATAGTGGACATCCTGTCCCCTTTGGACAGCTATAATAGTCGCCCTTGTTTTAGCCCTTAACTGAAGTTCCTTTATTGATAACCCGGCAATCCTTGAATTTTCCTTTATCAGATATGTTTCTGTCTCTATGGCCTTCATGATTTCATCTCTCTCTGTCAGAAACTTTGCTGGCAGCGCCGTGGTTCTCAATGCCTTATAGCTATTTTGACGAATACAATTTATATGTTCCGAAATGATATTTCTTGGGACTTGATAGTGGTGTAATGTGCGGGAGAATATCTCTATGGAGGTCTCGAACTCCTCTGGGATAACTTCATTGGCGCCTAGTTTCATCAAATCATCTATCTCAGCGACATATCTCGTTCTAACAATAATATGAATATGTTGATTTTCTTTTCTCGCTATCTGGACAATCCTCCTTATAGCAGCAGCATCCGAGATAGCCACTACAAGCACTTTTGCCTGATGTATACCTGCGTGATGCAAAATATCCACATTCGTAGCATCCCCGTAAAAAATCGGCTCTTTCTTTTTCTTCTTTTTGACAGTATCAGGGTTTAGCTCTAATATTACATAGGGTATATTTGTCTCCTTGAGAACACGGGCGAGATTTGAACCGTTTATCCCAAACCCAACGATTATTACGTGTTCAGAAAGAGTCGTCGGCATTTCAGCGGCCACCCTTCTTAACGCTGACAATTTTCTAAAGAATCTCAAAGATGTTAACTGTTCTGAAAGCTTATTTGAATGACCAACGAGCAATGGAGTAAGAATCATTGTAATAACTGATGAGGATAAAAATATCTGATATAAGAAATCGTTAATCAGACCAGCTGATTTTCCGGCCATGGCAAGTACAAAGGAAAATTCGCCTATCTGAAAAAGTCCCAAGCCTGCCAAAAGGGCATATTTTAGATTCCCAACCGCTAAAAAAGCAGAGAGAGTACCTGTAATTGTTTTTAGTATAAATATAACTAAAACTGCAATAAAGATTTTTTCATAATTAACCTGAACAAAGCTGATATCCAAAAGCATCCCGACTGATACAAAAAAAAGCCCGATAAAGCTTTCTTTAAAAGGCAGTATTTCAGCAACTGCCTGAGAAGCATATTCCGATTCAGATATGATTAGTCCTGCTAAAAAAGCGCCTAGCGCAAGCGATAATCCTAATTTTGAAGTAAACAGCGCTGTCCCAAAGCAAAGAAGGATTATCATGGATATAAAGAGTTCGCGGCTCCTTGCCTTGACAATTTGATGTAAAAGTTTTGGCACTATCCACCTTGCGGCTATTAAAATAATCGTTACAATCAGCACCGCTTTAAAAATCTTATACCCAACCACGTAAAGGCTTACCCCTTCACCTCCCATCAGAGGCGTAAGGAGCATCAAAGGGACAACACATAAGTCTTGAAATATCAATATTCCAACCATTGTTCTGCCGTGCGGAGTATCTAATTCCCCCCTTTCCTGAAGCATTTTCATAACAATAGCTGTGCTGCTCAGTGCAACTAAAAAACCAAAAAAAATTGATTGGTATATATCCAGAATAATTCCATAAGCAATCCCAGCAGAGAGAATTATTGTCAACATTACTTGTGCTGCGCCGCCCCCGATTATTACTTTTTTCATTTTCATTAGGTTGGCAAGCGAGAATTCAATTCCTATAACAAAAAGAAGCAGAATAACGCCAATCTCAGCGAGTAGCTCTATATCATGAGTATCTTTTACCAAACTCAGTCCATGAGGTCCAATAAGAATGCCCGCCAGGAGAAATCCAACAATTGAGGGAATTTTTATCCTGTTAAGCAGAAAGACTACAAGGCACGAGGCACTAAAAATAATAACGAGAGTTTGCAAGAAGATATATTCAGGCATAATTAAAATTCAGCACTTATAATGAGTTATATTATTATTGTGTAATGAGCTGTCAGTGCTTTATAAAGTTGATATACGGTCTTAAGAGTCTGTTAATAAGGTTCAGTTTCCAAGTCATTCTGGCAAGCGAAGCTGCTCAAGAATCCTTCTGTCCAGCCAAAGGAAGGATTCTCATGCCTGTCTGTAAAAGCGCAGGCACGCAAGCCGGAATGACAAAAAAACCATAGTTTATAAAGAAACCCTTGATAATTAACTAAACCTTTTTCGTGAAATCTTCTTTAAATCTTGGAGGTTTTTCCTGACAGCACTACAGTCATAAAATATAGAGGAATCTAAATCTATCAGGATTATCAATAAGGATGCCCTTTAAAATTGCCCATGCATGTTACAAGTATTTGATACCAAGCCACCAAAATTCTATTCAAAGCTGACAAGCCTGTGAGCTAACAGGAGAAAAAGCTTTATTATGTCAATTATGAAACTCTAATCCATTTAATTTTTCTTTTGGTGCGAGAGAGGGGAGTTGAACCCCTACAGGTCGCCCCACTGGATCCTAAGTCCAGCGCGTCTGCCAGTTCCGCCACTCTCGCTTCATTGATTCTAAAGGATTTTATAGCTTCGGGTCAAACATGTTCAGCATTCACTATGGCGCAATAAATTCCAGAAGTTGTTGCCCCAAAAACTCCATAGTTGTCTGTGTGTAACCTCTACCCGATCTTGATTATATCTCCTTGAAAGACTGCGCCACTACGATAGCCCTGTTCTGGGAGGGATCTGCCGGAGAGAATATGTGCAAACAATGCCGCAGTCTCATGACCCGTCTTCTCTGCCCACTGCATCAGCCGTCTATGAGTCCAC
>JBBIIV010000006.1:20180-31489 GCA_037446295.1 Nitrospirota bacterium | reverse complement strand
CAAGCATGTCCTCCGACTTGTTCAGGGGGTCGGAGAACAGACATGTTCGAGGAATCCAGCCTACCTGTGCATTCCACCTGTCTCCCGTAGCACAGGCAGGCGCAAACAGGTTTGTCAAATGATTCTGGATTTGTCCGGCCTAACAGGATAATGACAAATTTTAGCTTTATGAACAGAATCTAACTAAACTCCACCAATATTTTCCTTAATAAAGTCAAAAAAGCATCTTTGGACTGCTGCTTTATCGCTTAAAAAAGCAGCATCCAGTCTTTTTTCTTATTTTTTGCTTAAACTTTAGGGTACCATTGGGATGTCGTTTGTGTTTGTATATTTCTTATGGTTTTAAACTTCATGGTATCATATGCACCCACGGTCAACCTCCCAACTGGACACCACTGGAGTGCCGGACGTGTTTCCTTATTTTTTAAGGTTTTAGACTTCATGGCGCCATATGCATTTCCAGTCAACCAACCGATAAAAGCCAAAAAAGAAGTAAATATAACACCGGATACTATTACGATAAAACCCATGATTATTGCAGCTATAACTCCTTGGGAATTACCTGAAATTAATCCCTGAATTTTTGCCCCAGACATCCCGCCAATAACCGCGGCTGGGAGCAGCCATACGGCTACAAAAACAATTAGACCAACGACTGACCCTACATATAAGCCTACCTTTGGATAGTTCATAGCCCTCTCCTCCTTTTTTGATTAGTTGCACCATTTAGCTAAGCACCTGCCTGGATGTAAAATGAGCAGCACAGGGCTACAACTAAAATGCCACAATGTAGTTATACTACAATATAGTATAACTACATTGTGGTATAATCAAATATGAAAGTCAAGATTTTTTGAAAAAATAAAAATCCTTCGAAAAAATTGGGCGGTAGAACAAAAACAGCTTCAGAAAAAGTAATGTGCAGGTTGAAAGAGACTGAAAGCTCAAACACTCTTGCTCATCACGCTATGCTTCATTCGCACGGGTTAGTTCGGTCGTTGGGCGCAAGATATAAACAGAAAATGTTAAACTGTATCCTATGAGAACCCCATTAAAAACAATGCATAGAATAATACACGGCGACAGCAGGCAAATGAACTTAATCGCCGATAAATCTGTGCACCTGGTTATTACTTCCCCTCCTTACTGGCAATTAAAAGATTATGGAACTGAAAAACAGATCGGCTTTCATGAAAACTATGAAAATTATATTAATAATTTAAGTCTTGTCTGGAAAGAATGCCAAAGGGTGTTATATCCGGGGTGCCGCCTTTGTATCAATATCGGAGACCAGTTCGCCAGGTCAGTCTATTATGGTCGTTATAAAGTGATCCCGATAAGGACGGAGATAATTAAATTCTGTGAAACCATAGGGTTCGATTATATGGGGGCTGTGATCTGGCAAAAAGTCACTACTTGTAATACAACCGGCGGGGCGACGATAATGGGTAGCTTTCCATATCCCAGAAACGGAATCTTGAAGCTCGATTATGAATTCATCCTATTTTTTAAGAAGCAGGGTATACCGCCTATGCCGACTAAGGAACAAAAAGAGCTTTCAATAATGACAAAAGAGGACTGGAATACCTATTTTTCAGGGCACTGGTATTTTGCAGGAGTAAAGCAAAACGGACACCTTGCGATGTTCCCGGAAGAATTGCCGGCACGTCTGATAAAAATGTTTTCATTTTACGGAGAAACGGTTTTAGACCCGTTTCTCGGCAGTGGTACGACTTCACTTGCCGCGCTCAATTTAGGTCGTAATTCAATCGGTTATGAAATCAATTCGGATTTTATCCCGGCAATTAAAGACAAGTTGAATGTCGGACAATCCGGCCATGTAATTGCGGAATATGTTTTTCTGAAAGACGGCGTTAAGATTGACTTGGATAAGGAAATAGAAAAGCTGCCATATATTTTTAAAGACCCCCTTAAACTAGATAAAAAGATAGACCCAAAGAAGCTTCAGTTCGGCTCAAGAATAGATAAAAAATTCCGTGAGCGAGAAACTTATTATTCTGTTGAGCAAATAATCAGTCCCGAGTTGATAAAACTCAATAATGACTTATGTGTTCGTCTTATAGGCGTAAAAGTAAAAAAGACTGCTAATGGACAAGCAATCGACTTTCTGCGTGAAAAAACAAAAGGGCAAAAAGTGTTTATCAAATTTGATAATCAAAAATACGACGAGAATAATAACCTTCTTTGCTATCTCTATCTGAAGAATAAGACCTTTATCAATGCCCATCTAATCAAAAAAGGCTTAGCTGATGTCGATATCTCCCAGAACTTTAAATACAAGGATAAATTTCTGAAAATTGGAGTTCATCATGGCTAAAGAATGGATTCTGAACAGCGCAATGATACGGATATTTATAATACGTTGAACATAACTCTATCTCCATCAGCAGCTTTTCCACTGCTGTCGGATACTTCCTGCCCCAATTCTTCTTATTTAGTTTCTGTTTATAAATTGCCGTTTTTTATTTCCGTCATGCCCGAAGCCTGCACTGGAAGCTTGTAGTCGGGGGTCCTTGGTCGGGCATCCAGAAATAAGGAATTGGATTTCCACTTTCTTAGGAAACCCTGGATTCTTGCTCCCCGATTAGGACCTTCGAGGACAAGCTTTGCAGGAATGTCAGCCTATTATACCAATGAGAGTTTATAAACAGACTCTATTTAAATTGGCAGAAATTTAGATTGGAGGCAAAAAGATGATAAGGACAAGAATGTCTAAAATAGAGGAGATTTGTTAATTTTGAGGGTTAAAGGAGGCATTATTTAAGACGAAACTTTAGAGATGAGCAAATTTTAGGAGTTTTCTAAGAAAACTATCCATAAGAGGAATTAAAAAATACCCGAAAATGGATAAATAGCGGGTATGCCAAATTCTATGTATATTTTTCGGTATAATACTTGACATATACAGTAAACTATTATAGTATAAAAAATGCTTCGTTTATCAACAAAGGGACAATATGGGGTAAGGGCTCTTTATGAGATTGCCAACGGTTACCCGGATAAGCCCTGCACAATCCGAGAGATATCAGAAAAACAGGATGTATCAGTTTCTTATCTTGAACAGATATTGAATAAACTGCGTAAAGCAGGTTTTGTAAAGAGCGTAAAGGGCCCCGGCGGAGGCTATCTTTTGAATAAAAGTCCAGAAGATATTAGCATAGCATCTATTCTTAAAGAACTAGAGGGGCCATTTGCGATAACATCATGTCTCGACCCTGATGAAGGTTGCATAAGGATAGATTCCTGCGTCGTCCATTTATTATGGAAGTCTCTCGGCGAACAGATAGATGCCTTCCTTAACACAATTACACTTAAAAGCTTGCTTTCAGGTGATTTACACAAGAAAAAATCAAGCGTAAAAAACAGAAGCAGAAAACCTGTAAAATATGAAATTTGTTCATGACATAAAGGCTGATGTTACCGCAGATATAGTATATATGATGTGTCCTATGCATCTTCTCAAGCTGGATGAGATGATTAAGGAGATTGAGACAGGACAAGTTTTAGAAATTCTTACAGATTATGACGGCGCTCTTGAAGACATTCCTGGGTGGTGTGAAAAAACCGGGAATGAGTTTATCGGCATGGAAGAATCCGATGATTACTACAAATTTTATGTTAAAAAAACTGTAGGATAATTTTTTTTCAGGGAGAGATCATGAGAAAGTGTTATTTGGACCATGTTGCTACAAATCCCTTGCTGCCAGAGGTGTTTGAAGCAATGCTTCCATTTTTTAAAGAAGAATTTGGCAATCCGAACAGTGTTTATGATTTGGGGATAAAGGCAAGGGAAGCCATTGAAAAGGCAAGAACAGATGTCGCCAGTCTTATTAATGCCAAACCGTCATCAATCGTCTTTACATCCAGCGGTTCTGAAGCAAATAATTTTGCCCTTAAAGGAATAGCACTCGCAAAACAAAATCAAGGCAAACACTTAATTGTTTCACGAGTCGAGCACCACTCTGTATTAAATACAGCCAGATCTCTTGAAAAAATGGGTTTTGTTGTTACTTGGCTTCCTGTTGACAAATATGGACTGGTTGACCCGGAGATGGTAAAAAGGTCCATTATCAAAGAGACAATTTTAATCTCGATAACCCACGCGAGCAGGGAGATCGGGACGATTGAACCTATGAAAGAAATATCAAAAATTGCAAAGGAAAAAAAGGTGCTGCTTCATTCTGACGGGGTTGCAACGACAGGGAACATACCTGTGAATGTAAAAGAACTTGGGGTTGATCTCTACAGCATCTCCGCCCATCAGTTTTATGGGCCTAAGGGCGCAGGCGCCCTCTATGTCAAGGAAGGATTAAGAATTGTTCCCCTTATCTATGGCGGCATTCAAGAAGGGGGCAGGAGGGCTGGGACTGAAAATGTTGCGGGAATTGTAGGAATGGGCAAAGCAGCAGAACTCGCAAAGGAAAACCTTAATCATAGAACGAAACACTGCAAAGAACTTAGAGATATTTTGATAGAAGGGGTTTTGAAGATACCAAACGTTTACCTTACAGGGCATCCTAATGAGAGGCTTCCTCACCATGCCAGTTTTGTCATCGAGTTTATCGAAGGTGAAGCCATGCTTCTTCTTCTTTCAATGAAAGGCATATATGCAGCGAGCGGCTCAGCATGCTCCTCAAAGGCTCTAAAGTCATCGCCTGTATTGCTTTCGATGAATATTCCAACGGCGCTTGCACAGGGTTCAATAGTATTCAGTTTAGGTATAGGTAATGACCATGAAAATGTGGATTACCTCCTTGCTGAATTTCCTGGGGTAATAAATAGATTAAGAGAGATGTCGCCTTTTGCAAAAGGATGGGGGCAAGGCACAGAAGGCGATAAGTGTTATACAGGAGGATAGAATCATGTATTCCCAAAAGGTTATGGATCATTTTGCAAATCCCAGAAATGTCGGGGAAATACCAGATGCTGACGGCATAGGCATGGAAGGCAACCCGACATGCGGCGATGCCATGCAAATTTCTATAAAGGTTGAAAATGGGGTTATTGTAGATGCCAAATTCAAGACATTTGGCTGTGGAGCCGCTATCGCTGTCAGCAGTATGGTTACGGAGATGGTCAAAGGCAAGACTATAGAAGAGGCTCTCAAGATCTCAAAAGAGGCAGTAGCTGATGCGCTGGACGGGCTTCCACCGCAAAAGCTGCACTGTTCAAATCTTGGGGCTGATGCACTTAAAAAGGCTATTGAAGACTACATGAACAGGAAGAAGTAGAGCTATAATGCAATATAGGGTTTTGTTTGCAGATAGAAGCCCGATAATTCGGACGCTTGTTGAAGATATTTTGCAGCGTGATGGCTTTGAAGTTAAGACAGCCGCTGATGGCGTAACCGCCCTTCATGACATGGATTCCTTTAAGCCGCATATTATATTAGCAGATATCTCATTGAGCGGGCTGGATGGCTACTGTCTGTGCAAAGAGGCAAAAGAGAAGACTGCAAACCCGAATATCCCTGTAATCCTCCTTGCAGGAGCTTATGACCCATACGATGAGGAATATGCGAATCTTGTAAGTGCTGATGATTATATCCTTAAGCCTTTTGAGTCTCTTGAATTGATAGGCAAGATAAGAAAACTGCTAAATTACGAATATTCATCAGCATACGAACCGCCTTCTTACAGTGAAGATACATTTAGCGGACAGATTGAACCAACAACCGTCACCGAAGAGTCGGCGGGGGAAGCTCAATCTTCAGACAGTGATAAAGCTGTTGAGAACACAGGGAAGGATTATCTCGAGTTAGTTGATGTTGAAAAGACAAAAGAAGAAGGAATATCTCCCCACCACCAAGCAGTAGAATATGAGTTGAGCGGCAAGGTTGAATTATCCCAGCAGATGGCTCATGATGAGCTCCGAGACATAGTAATAAGCTCTCTTGATGAATTAATCGCCCATCAATTCAAAACCGACTTGTCAGGAGAACTCTCATCATCTATTAGGGAGCAAATTCAAAAGGTTGTTTACGAAATTGCACCCGCAGTGGTGGAAGATATTCTCAGAGAGAAGACTAAAATCGTATTATCTTCGCTCATGGAAGAGATTCAAGCTGAGATAAAGAATGCATTACCAGATATAGTTGAAACAATTATAAGGAGAAAGTTTGAAAAGGTAAATTAGATTATGGGCTTATTAGAGAAGAATTTTAACCCTAAAGAAGTCGAAGACAAATGGTATAACTACTGGGAGAAAAATAATTTATTCACGGCAAAGACTGACTCAAACAAACCGCCTTTTTCGATTGTCATACCACCACCTAATGTTACTGGCTCGCTCCATATGGGGCATGCCCTGAATGTAACGATACAAGATATACTTACAAGATGGAAAATAATGTCTGGCTTCAATGTATTATGGGTGCCGGGCACTGACCATGCTGGTATTGCCACTCAGAATGTTGTTGAGAAAGAGTTATCAAAGCAAGGGCTTGATAGGCATAAAATAGGGAGGCAGGCCTTCATTGAAAAAGTTTGGGAGTGGAAGGCTGAGTATGGAGGCAGAATTATTCATCAATTGAAAAAACTTGGCTGTGCCTGCGATTGGTCTAGAGAAAGGTTTACTCTTGATGAAGGGCTTTCGAGGGCTGTGAGAGAAGTATTTGTAAGGCTTTTTGAGGAAGGACTGCTTTACAGAGACAACCGTCTTATAAACTGGTGTCCAAGATGCCATACCGCCCTCTCAGATTTGGAGGTAGAATACGAAGAAATAGAGGGGAAATTATATTTCATTAAATATCCACTCACATCCAATACAGGGAAAAATGAAGAAAACCTTATAAATATAGCCACCACTAGACCTGAAACGATGCTTGGGGATACAGCGGTGGCAGTACATCCAGAGGACCCGCGATATTCTCACCTGATAGGTAAAACCGTGGAACTTCCACTCACTAACAGAAAGATTAAAATAATTTCTGAATCCAGCGTTGATCCGTCTTTTGGGACAGGCGCCCTGAAAGTAACGCCAGCTCATGATTTTAATGATGAAATAATTGGAAGGCTTCATAAAATACCTTTCATATCAGTTATAACAGAAGACGGGCGTATGTCTGGAGATGCTGGGGATAGATATAAAGGGCTCGACAGATATGAATGCAGAAAAAAAATAATAGCAAATCTCAAAGAGGAGGGCTTACTTGCCGGAGAGCAGAGACACCTTCATGCCGTAGGACATTGCTATCGCTGCAAGACTATAATAGAGCCAATTCTTAGTGTGCAATGGTATGTCAAGATTGAATCCCTCGCCTTAGAGGCTGTCAGGCTTGTGAGGGAAGGAAATATAAGGCTTATACCCAACGCATGGGATAATAACTATTATTCATGGATGAAGGATATAAAGGACTGGTGCATCTCAAGACAGATATGGTGGGGTCACCAAATACCTGTCTGGTATTGCCCTGATTGCAGCGGTAACGGAGGCGGTCTTCAGGGAAATGTCATTGAACACATCTTTTATGAACCTCTAAGGGTTAATAACAATACAATTTCTGGCGGGACATATTCGCATTTGAGAAAAGCTGGCTTGAAGCACGAAGATATTATTAAAAATTCCAAGATTATCAGGATACCTAAAGAAGTCAAGCCGTTAAGCCAGAGACAAGATATTGAAGAGTGCCCGAACTGCAAAAGCAAGGACATTATCCGTGACCCCGATGTGCTTGACACCTGGTTTTCTTCAGCCCTTTGGCCATTTTCAACACTTGGATGGCCCGAGAATACAAAGGAGCTCAAGACATTCTATCCTACAAGCGTCCTCGTTACAGGGTTTGACATTTTATTCTTCTGGGTTGCCAGAATGATTATGATGGGCAGCAAGTTCATGCAGAGAGAACCTTTCAAAGATGTTTATATCCATGCCCTCGTCAGGGACTTAGACGGTCACAAGATGAGCAAATCTAAAGGCAATGTCATAGACCCTCTCGTTATGATAGAGCGGTATGGAACTGACGCATTTAGATTTTCTCTCGCCGCTTTTGCAGCACAGGGAAGAGATGTCAGGTTTTCCGAGAAAAAGGTTGAGGGATATAGACATTTTATCAACAAGATATGGAACGCCTCTAAATTCATCTTGAATTATAGAGAATTCAGGAGCGATAAATCATCAATAAATGAATACGCTGAACAACTTGATCTGCCTTCAATGTGGATATTGAACAGACTTGCTATGACTGCTCAAGGAATAAACAAGGAACTCTCAGAATATAGATTTAATGATGCAGCCAGTAAGATTTATCATTTTATATGGCATGAGTTCTGCGATTGGTATATAGAGATTGTTAAACCTGTCCTTTACAAGGGAGATGATGAGGCTAAAAAGGTTATCGTAAATTGCCTCTTTTTTATTCTTGACAACATACTGCGCATGCTTCATCCCTTTATGCCCTTTATCACCGAAGAGATCTGGAATTCAATATATGCTGACAAAACCAGCATAATGACCTCGGCTTATCCGTCTGAATTTCCTTTTTACACCGATGCAGAAGAGTTAATGAGCTTTTTTATCGATGCGGTTTCTGGCATCAGACATATAAGGGGCGAACTGAACATTAACCCTTCCCTTGAGATTATTGCCGGCATTAAAACCCTATCACAAAAAGCTGAGATAGTGCTTAGGGAAAATATATCTGCTATAATGAAATTAACCAAGTGCCGCGAAATAAACATCGGTGAGGATATCGCAAGAAGTGAAGATTCAGCTGTTACTATTAAGAACAATATGGAGATATATGTTCCTCTCGGAGGGCTGCTCGATATAAAATCCGAGATGGCAAGGCTTATAAAAGATAAAAGAAAAACAGAGAGTGAGCTTTCATTTGTAAGTAAGAAGCTTTCTAACGAAGACTTTCTGAAGAATGCTCCTACTGATATCATCGAAAAAGAAAGAGAGAAATTTAATATTCTTGCTGAGAAAAGTCAAAAAACATCTGAAAGTATTAAAATCTTAAAAACAATCAAAGGATAAAGAGGACACCATGGAAAAAAGCGAGTTAGAGATTGAAGGCAAGAATCTCGACATTGTTGAAGCGGATATTATTAAGATAAGGCAGAGCACCATCAGGGCTGTGGAAGGCAGTCATGTTGAGCTTCAACAGACGGCAATTTTGACAGTGGACTCCGAAAGAGCAGAGGTTACTCAAGGAGCTTCGCTTATAATGAAGGGCAAAAAACTTTCAATGAACCAGAGTATCGGGATGCTGTGCACTGGTGAGTCTGCAAATCTTAATCTTACATTCTCACCTGTAACGATTTCTGCTGGCGAAACAACAATTAATAAAAGCGGGATCGGGGTCATGGCATCAAAAGATATCCATGCCAATAATACAGCCTCACTCCTTATGATTGGCAAGAATGTAAGTGGAAATGTCACCACTTTGCTGGATTGGCGCTCAGCGCTGACAATTGGAGCCATAATTGGAGGCTTGATGGGCATATTCCACATTATCGGCAAAAGGTAAACGAATATCAAGGTGTCTGTTAAGCACAATCAATCTTTTGAACTTGAGCCTTTCAACCTGCCTGTTTCAGTGAAAGAAGCAATCAGGCTTGCCATTTCTGAAGACGAGGGACACGGTGATATAACTTCTATTCTCGTTATCTCTCCCCGTAAAACTGCAACTGCCCACATAATCGCAAAAGAAGACTTTATCCTGGCAGGAATGCCTTTTTTAAGACAGGTATTTATGACAGTAGATAATGATTTAAGGCTTAAGATTTTCTTTAAAGAAGGCTCTCATGTTAAAAAAGGGGATTTGATAGCCGAAGGAAAAGGCAGGGCAAAGAGCCTGCTTTTATCTGAGAGGGTATCTCTTAACATACTTCAGAGAGTTTCAGGGATTGCGACCCTAACAAATGCCTTCATTAGGAAATTAAGCGGACTTCCAACCGTCATTGTGGATACCAGAAAAACGACGCCCGGCATGCGATTTATGGAAAAATATGCCGTGAGAATTGGGGGTGGAGTCAACCACAGGTTTGGCTTGTATGATGGCATTTTGATTAAAGACAATCACATCAAGATCGCTGGCAGCATTGCCAAAGCCGTTAAACTCGCAAGGCAAGCCCACCATCTCCTTAAAGTAGAGGTCGAGGTTAAAAACATCAATGAACTTAAGGAAGCCCTTATTGGAGGAGCTGATGTTGTAATGCTTGACAACATGACAATAGAAGACATGAAAAAGGCCATGATGGTAAGGGATGAAATTACAGCCAGCCGCAAACGAAGAGTGCTTCTTGAAGCTTCAGGCGGTGTTAGTCTTGAAAATGTAAGGGTTATAGCTGAGACAGGTGTAGATATTATATCAATAGGCTCGCTTACTCACTCTGCAAGGGCTGTTGATATCAGCATGAAGATAGTTTAAAGCCTTCATCTAATGAGAAATATCGCCCTGACAATACAGTATGACGGCACAAACTATAAAGGCTGGCAGATTCAACCAAGGCAGAATGTCCCTACCATACAAGGCGTTCTTCAGCAGGCAATACAAAAAATTATTGGTGAATCCATAAAACTAACCGCTGCAGGAAGGACTGATGCAGGGGTTCATGCAATTAGTCAAATAGCCGCCTTTCACACAGCCACTAATCTTAAAACAATGGTAATTCATTCCGCTTTAAATGCCAACTTGCCACCTGATATTAGAATATTAGATGTATCCGATAAAAACATGGGTTTCAATCCCCGTTTTGATGCAAAAAATAAGATATATGGATATTTTATTTCAACTTCAAGGTTAATTTCTCCGTTTTTACACAGATATACTTGGAACATTCCTTATAAACTCGACATTGATGAAATGATTAACTCATTGAGATTTATACAAGGTCAGCATGACTTTTCTTCGTTTAGGGGTAGTGGATGCGGCTCAAAAAGCACAGTTAAAACGATATATTTAACCAGAATTGAAAAAAAAGAGGCTATCGATTTTATGACCTTTCCTATTAATGGCAACTTTATAAAATTCACGATAGAAGCTGACTCTTATTTAAGGCACATGGTTAGAAATATCGTTGGAACTATTTTTGAGATAGGCAGAGGAAGATGGAAGGCCGAGGATATGAAAAGCATCCTGCTTGCAAGATCAAGAAAGGCTGCTGGTCAAACCGCTCCGGCAAAGGGATTGTTCTTGGAAAGGATAAATTATTAAGCCAATGTTTCTGATTGCTTGATTTTATTGCTCAAAAAAAGCATCTCGTTTCAAAAGAGCAGGCATAGTTGCCTGAAAACCCTTTGTCCTAAAGTACTTCAGACATGCAATGAAGCAATCTAGATAAAAT
>JBBIIV010000006.1:0-20080 GCA_037446295.1 Nitrospirota bacterium | reverse complement strand
AATCTAGATAAAATGAAAGTGTCAGAGTGTCATTTGATACTTTGATGCTACAAGGGGGTTGGGGCATTTATGCCTGCTAAACAAGATTTCAATTGCAGTTTCCGGGATTAAGAACTTCCCTCTTTTCATAACAACCCTCACTGGGCATCAACCTATCCAGACGGTTTTCTTAAAATCTGTCATACCCTCTACGATATGGTTGGTTGTGCCTCTGTAGCCCACCTTAAGCTCAGATTCAAGGGCATAATGCTTTAAGCATGTCCCGCATGAAAAAATCTCTACACCCATAGCCTCGAGATCTTTTAAAACAGGCAAAAGTTCTTCATCAACCGTGGTCAATCTGATGCCTGTATTAAGGAAAAATATCGTATGCGGCGTCTGTTTAGTGACCTTCATAGTCTCAAAAAATGCCTTCATTAAAATCTTGCCCAGTTCCTCATCCTTGCCCATAACATCAGAGCCTATGATTAGAAGCATGTTTTTTCCCCCTGTCTCTTCCATAATAACAGATATCTCTTCAGCCGAGGGGGCACAGGAACCCTTAGCTATCTTCACTTTCCAATGCTTATCTTCCTTTACATTATGAGTATAAAACCCTTTTTTCTTGGCAAATCTCGTAAGGTTGTTTACAGACGCCTCATTGTCTACCAAAATCTCTACAAAATCTTCTTCTATTTTATTTAGCCCTTCCTCTGCCATAATTACTGGCTTTGGACAGCCAAAACCCCTTGCATCTATCAGCATTTATTAGCTCCTATAAAAATTTTTTGACCTGTGGGCTGCAGATAAAATATATATAAATCTGCAAAAATGTTCAATTTTTTAGTATTTTAAAAAGCCAATGTGATACAATTCAAATAGTTATTATCAATCAGTTTTTAGATAAAGATAGATATTTTCTATGGATATCCAAAGGTTATTTTTGACCCAGAATTGTCATTAGAGTTAAAATATGCTTTACTATCAATCAGTTTTTTTAATGGCGGGCATTAGAAATAAATACTTGTAAAACAATTGGTTATACTCATAATGACAATTTTGGGTTTAAAGGAAATTTAAAATATCTTTTTATCAATATTGTAAAAAAAATACATTTAGCATTAGAATATGAATTAATTCGAGTCTGTTTATAAACTATCATTAAGATAGAAGGTTGTCATTCCCGCGAAACTTGTCCCTGCAGGCAGTAAGCAGGGGGCGGGAATCCAATTCATTATGCCAGGATGCCCGACTAAGGACCCCCGACTACAAACTTCGAGGGGAGGCTTCGGGCATGACGGAAATAAAAAACGGCACTTTATAAACAGGCACTAACTAGATTCGATAAATGGATGTTAGATATTAATGCCGTTGCGATCAGAATTTATAGTAGTTTTTAATTCCTTGTTATTTGTTCTTTAAGTTAAATATGTAGTTTGATACAAGATGGAAAGCTCTTATTGTTTAACCGATGACATCTTAAACTGGATGAAGGAATCCCGCTCATTAGGGGTCTTTACCACTGATGAGCGGCTAAATATCAAGAGCACAAACGAGTGGCTTCAAACCCGCTCTCAATGTAATCCCGATGAGGTTAAAGACAGATATCTTTTTGAGGTCTATCCCGAGATATTGAGCCGCCAATTACATGTTTATTACGATCAGGCAATTCAAGGACAGATGTCAATCCTTACCCGCCACTCTATTGAGTATTTGATTCAACTTCCATCTTCTTTTGAAGATTACAGCCATATGCAGCAAAACGCCATCATAGCGCCGTTGCTCGATTGGAATAAGGTTGTGGGGACAATAACTATTATAGACGATGTAACAAGCAAACATCTTATGCCGCTCAAGAAAAAACTTTTTATCAAAGATGAATTATGCGCTCAAGACGAGTGGCAGTTAACATTCGACGCAGTGCCTGATTTGATTGCAATTATAGACAAAGATCACCGCATTAAAAGAATCAATAAATCTATGGCAGACAGTTTGGGGATTAAGCCTGAAGACGCTATCGGAAAGTTTTGTTATCAATTGGTTCATCGCACCACCTCACCTCCTTTTTTCTGTCCGCACAATAAACTCTTGAGAGATGGAGAGCCTCATTCTTCAGATTTTTATGAAGAGACCTTAAAAAAGTATCTTAATGTTACCGTAATACCTTGCTTTGACTCCGAAAAAAATTTAATATCTTCGATTCATATCGCCAGGGACATTTCAGAACAGCTAAGAAACGAACAGTTATTGAAAAACTTATCTATCACAGATGAGCTTACAGGACTTTATAATAGAAAAGGCTTCATGACCCTCACCAAGCAGATGATGAATACTGCAAACCGGTTATCATATCGTATGCTGATTTTTTTTATGGATTTAAACGGAATGAAATTTATTAATGAAATCTTTGGACACCTTGAAGGAGATCACGCACTCAGAGGGGCTGCTACCATATTAAGAAATACCTTTAGAGAGACTGATATCATCGCCCGTTACGGGGGTGATGAATTCATAGTCTCCGCAATGCTGACTGGAGATGCCGACTATAATAAAATAATCGAGCGGTTGGATAAAAAAGTTAATTTATTCAATGCCCAAATTAGTAAAATATATAAACTATCCTTCAGTATAGGCGTCGCCATTTATGACCCAAACAGGCCCGTTTCACTGGAAGATTTGATTTCACTGGCTGATGCCTTAATGCGGGAAGTAAAATATAAGACAAAGCTAAGAGATGAAGACAACTCCATAGAAAATGAATAATCATTCAAAAACAACCACCAAATGTATAGATAGGAGTAAGTCCTTCACTCATACTCGTTATTCCGATACCATTTAGAAAGATTACTTAACACATTGGATATACATCGTCTAAAGGTTTTCTCATCGGTTTTCAAAAATAAAAGCTTTTCAAAGGCATCAGCGGAACTTTACCTTACACAGCCCACAATCAGCGATCATATTAAAACCCTTGAACAAGAAATAGGTTGCAAACTCTTTGACAGACTTGGCAGGTCGATTATCCCCACAAGTGAAGCAGAATTGTTGTATGTGCATGCTGTGGAGATTCTTGAAAAAACAGATAATCTTAAGGATTTGATGAATCAATTAAAAAGCGATATCACAGGTGAGCTTGTTATTGGTGCTAGCACAATTCCCGGGACATATGTGCTCCCGCTCTTCATGGTCGACTTCAAAAAAAATTATCCTTCTATAACATATCAGGTGATTATATCAGACTCTAAAGGGATAGTGGAAAAGATTCTGGGGCATGAACTGCTGCTGGGAATAGTAGGAGCCAAGATTCACAATGAAAAACTACATTACCAGTCTTTTATGGAAGATGAGCTTATTCTTGTATCTTCTCCTTCATTAATTGAGAAGGATGAGATAGCCTTTTCTGAATTATTAAAATACCCGATGATTCTTAGAGAGGAAGGGTCAGGGACGAGGATCGAATTTCTTAAGATATTGGGAAAAGAGGGATATAGTCTCGATAACTTCAATGTGACGGGGCTTTTTGGCTCAACCGATGCTGTTAAACAGGCAGTTAAAGCAGGGCTGGGGATTTCCGTGCTTTCCAGATTGGCGGTGATTGATGAGCTGAAATATAACATGCTAAGTGAAATAAAGCTCAAAGATATGCAAATGAACCGCCAATTTTATATTGTGTGTCACAGTATGAGAACCCTCCCTGCAGCATACAATTTATTTTTACAACACCTTCGCGGAAAGGCTTTCAAAATATGACCCTCGCTCATAAAACAGGACATTTTTAATTTTGGCTTGACATAATTGACAAAGGATTTGTTTTTCATTTAAAATTCCATTTTGATTATTTAACCTAGAATTCATCATTAGATGAATATTTCTAATGACCGCCATTAGAAATTATTGCTTGTAACTCATTGTAAAATAAGAGGTAAAAGCATAAAAACATAGTGCAAAATCCGCAAACTGACAATAAGGAAACCTTATATAAATATAAGCAAAAAAGCTTCAATAAAGCTTTACAGATAAAAGAATAACATCTCTGAGCAAAGTCTCATTAAGTCTAATGACAATTCTGGGTTTAAAGACTGTCCATAAGTATAGTTTTAGTTGATAGTCATTCCACCGCCCCTGTTGAAGTCAGAGGCGTAGTTGTTTGAAAATCCGGTGTTGAATTAAATATAATCTTTCTTTTTGGGGAAAGTTTTTGGTTGTCCTGTCACAGGCACCAGGCTTAACTAGTGTCTGTCCATAAACTCTCATTGTTATAATAGGCTGTCATTCCTGCGGAGCTTGTCCTCGAAGGTCTTAATCGGGGAGCAGGTATTTAGGGTTTCCCACGAAAGTGGGAATCCAATTCCTTATGTCTGGATGCCCGGCTAAAGACCCCCAACTGCAAACTTCGAGGGCAGGTTTCGGGCATGACAAAGATAAAAAACAGCAATTTATAAACAGACACTAACTAATATCCAGATCTGGATTGTCAGAATATCATAAGCCTATAAACAGGCTTTCTATAGCTAATGAATTTTTTTAATAAGGATAAAACCTAAAAAGTTATACACTTAATATGCAAGTTTTTAAGGGTAGAGTTATTTTCTGCACATAAGGTTTTTGAATTTCATCAAAAAATTATGTTTCCAAGAGAGGGCATATGTATTTTCAAGATTTGATAATGGAATTAAATGAATTTTGGTCAAAAAAGGGATGTATTCTCTTGCAGCCTTATGATATTGAAGTTGGCGCGGGGACTTTTCATACAGCTACTTTTTTCAGGGTAATTGGACCCGAACCATGGAAGACGGCTTATGTAGAACCAAGCAGGAGGCCCACTGACGGCAGATACGGGGAAAATCCCAACAGACTGCAACATTACTATCAATATCAGGTTATTATTAAGCCATCTCCGTTGGAAAGTCAGGATTTATATCTTGAAAGTCTTGCCTATATTGGCATTGAGGCCACTAAACATGATATCCGATTCGTAGAAGATGACTGGGAGTCTCCAACCCTTGGAGCATGGGGACTTGGTTGGGAAGTATGGCTTGATGGGATGGAGATTACACAATTTACTTATTTTCAGCAAGTCGGCGGGATTGACCTTAAGCCGGTTTCTCTTGAGATAACATACGGTCTTGAAAGGATCGCAATGTATCTGCAGGAAATTGACAATGTCTATGAGATAAAGTGGTGTAAAGGCATCAAATACGGGGAAATACACAAGCAGGGCGAGATCGAATTTTCAAAATTCAATTTTGATTATTCAAACCCTGAATTGTTGATGAGTCAATTTGAATCCTCCGAGAGTGAATCCAAGAGAATGAACGAACTGGGGTTGGTTCTACCCGCCTATGAATATTGCCTTAAATGTTCGCATTTCTTTAATTTGCTCGATGCAAGAGGTGTCCTGTCGGTCACCGAAAGGACGGGTTATATTGCAAGGGTTAGGGCGCTTGCGAGGCTTTGCGCAGAGGCATTTTTAAAGCAGCGGGAAGAAATGAAATTTCCGCTCTTACAGAGGTGATATATATGTTCAACAATGGCGAGATAATTATACAAGATTCCGCATCACTCCTGATGGAACTCGGGACAGAAGAGATCCCCGCCCGTTTTTTGCCTGATGCATTGATAAATCTTAAGTCACATGCGGAGAATGTTTTCAGGGACAGCAGACTGCCTTTTACTGAAGTTAAAACATATGCCACACCAAGAAGACTTGTTCTAATGGCAGAAGTCGGAAAGAAGCAAACATCTCTTAAAAAAGAGATATGGGGTCCTCCTGTCAACTCTGCGTATGATAAAAATGGCGTCCCCACAAAGGCTGCTGAAGCCTTTGCCAAGGCGCACGGGATATCTACAGAAGAATTACAAAAAAAAGAAAAGGGAAAGGGCGCCTATGTAGTTGCCGTTATCAATGAATCGGTCAATAATGCAGTAGATATCCTGCCAGAGGCGCTGAAAAAGATAATCCTTTCTTTGAATTTCCCTAAGAATATGAGGTGGGGCAGTGGTGACCTCAGATTTGTCAGGCCTATCCACTGGATACTCGCTTTTTATGACAAAGAGAAGGTCAATTTAGAGATAGAAAGCATAAAAAGCAATGTAATGACAAAAGGACACAGATTTCTCTCTCCTGCTTCGTTTGAGATAAAAGACATTAAATCCTATATAAATCTTCTTAAAAATAACTATGTTATAGTTGATCATGAGGAGCGCATAAATTTAATAAGAGCGGGTGCCTCCAGATTGGCTGCAGAAGTCAATGCGTCGGTTATCTGGGATGAAGAACTGATCAAACATGTAGCCTTTCTGGTTGAATATCCTGTGCCTGTTTTAGGGACATTTTCACTGGAATATTTAAATCTTCCACAAGAACTTTTGATTACAGTGATGAAAGGACATCAAAAATATTTAGCATTGGAGGATTTCCGCAAAAGGCTTGTCAACCATTTTATTATTGTGAGCAACACAAAGAGTGCAAATGCTGAGACTGTCAGGAAAGGGGCGGAAAAGGTCATTAAAGCAAGGTTTGAAGATGCCCGTTTCTATTTCGAGGAAGACTCAAAAACCACCCTGAAAGGCAGGATTGAAGCACTGAAAAATGTCGTTTACCACGACAGGCTTGGGAGCCTTTACAGCAAAACAGAGAGGATAGCAGCGATAGCAAATTTCATATGCAGCAGTTCTTGTCCTGAAAAGCAGGACGATGTTAATACTGCAGCTATTTTGTCAAAGACCGATTTGATAACCGGCGTTGTCAGGGAGTTTCCTGAACTGCAAGGTATTATTGGCAGCTATTATGCTGCAAATGAGGGCTATAACGAAGCGGTATCAAAGGCTTTGCGTGAACAATATCTTCCAGCACATACAGGAGATGTGCTTCCAGAGACTGATACCGGGGCTATAGTGAGCATCTCCGATAAACTCGACAATATCGCTTCCTTCTTCATGCTTGGACTGTCTCCAACCGGTTCTGAAGATCCATTCGCATTAAGAAGGCAGTCACATGGAATAATTTTGACAGCCTTGAAAAAAGGATATGATTTAAGCCTCTCACATATGCTTGAAGTCGCTTTAAAACCATACGAAGTCAAAGAAAAGAAGGAACTCATGAAATCGCTCATGAGGTTTTTTGAACAGAGGATAGATTATATCTTTCAATTGCAGGGGTATCCCGGCGATTTCATAGCATCTATAATGCCGTTTGCATGTATTGAGCCTCTCTGCAGGATAAAGGAAAGATTGAATGCCCTGATTAATTTCAAAAACGACCCTGATTTTGATTTGGTTTTATTATCGATCAAGAGAATTAACAATATTGCCCCCAAATCTGCTTTAGCTCCTGTTAGAAAAGACTTGTTCGCACAGAAGGAGGAAAGCCAGCTTTATCAAGCTTTTGAGACGATACGCCCTGCTTTGGAGTCTAAATTAGAGGCTTTTGACTATTATGGCGCTCTCGAGTCTATCAAGCTTCTTAAGAATCCTGTAAATAGTTTCTTTGACAATGTTCTCGTAATGGATAAAAATGAAGAGATAAAGGCTAACCGATTATCGCTGATAAAGGATATTCAATCCCTTGCCATGCGTATTGCAGATTTTTCACAAATAACCTGATAATTATGAATGGGTGTTATTACTCAAAATCACATACTGCCTAATCTTTTCAAGCCTTTTACCCTTGACTCCAAGATGTTCGAGGCTGGAAATCTTTCCTTCCCGTCTTAGTTTTAGAATCATTTCAACGGTCTTTATACCAAGCGCTGGCACTTTTAACAATTCTTCTCTGCTGGCTGTATTGATTTTTACCGGATAAAATTCAGGATGATTCTCAGCCCAGACCTCTTTTGGGTCTTTATCAAGTCTCAGATTGCCAGATGGAGCAAACAAAATGTCTGACTCTAAAAAGCCATATTTCCTAATCAAAAAGTCTGTCTGATAAAGCCTGTGTTCTCTCATAAATACATCTTCAGGGGCGCCTGAAACCATCTGCTCTCCTGGTATGTCTGGGTGCCCGAGACCTTTTTGATATGCTGAAAAGTAAATCCGCTCAAATTTCAATTTTTTATAAATTTTAAACATGTATTGAATAATTTCTGAATCTGCCTCGTCAGAGGCGCCAACAATGAATTGGGTAGTGCATTTAACGCCCGAATATCTGCAGCCTTGCCCAGTAAGTCTTGACATTAGCTTCATTGGATGGATAATGTCATTCATGTATTCTTTTTTGGTTGAGAGGATATCAAAACGTTTCTTTCCTGGAGCCTCGATATTAAGCGATACAGCGCTTGCCAGAGAGAGAGAATCCTCAACAGCAGAATCAGAGGCGCCCGGAACCACTTTTAGGTGAATATAACCTTTATAGTCGTATTTATTTCTAAGAATCCGTGCAACGGCATTTATCCTGTCCATTGTGTAATCAGGACTCCCGATAACGGCTGAACTCAAAAAGAGCCCGAAAACTTTTTTGCGCCTTATATATTCCATAAATATATTTGCTATCTCTTCAGGGTTGAATGTGCATCGTGTTATATTAGTCTCTGACCTTAAAGGACAATACTTGCAGTCATTTGAACATGCATTTGAGAGGAGTGTTTTTAAAAGTATTGAATAGCCTCCATTTGGAAGGGTAGCGGGATACAGCCATTTTCCTTCCAAGCCTCTTCTTCGTCTGTCCACTTCGTTTGTTCCACAAGCACATGCGAGGTCATAACGAGAATCCTTGGACAGTATTTTAAGTTTTTCTATAGCGTCCATACTGGATTATATCATAAGTTATCATCAGGGAAAGTAATTATCAATTTCAAGGGACTTCCATTATAATAAACATGTCAAAGTTAGGCGGCGCTACTGGCGTCCAAAATAAATACTATTTAAATTTTAAATTAGGATATGATGCTATGGCAGCGTATATAGAATATTATTTCAGACAGATATAGATGAGACCAAAACAAAGGAGGATTAATTTTCAATAATGTAATTATGCTAAAAGCGTGGTTTTTTATACCCAAAATAGCTTTTTTTTTATTTTTATCGGATTTAATTTATCCTCGCTTGAGTCTCACTGCCGATATCATCGTTGGCGAAAAATTTATCTATACGGTTAAGAAGGACGACAGCCTATCCCTGATAGCCGCAAAACTAGGGGTCAGTCTTGAGAGAATTATAGAAGATAATAATATCGACCCCAAAAAGCATCTGAAGATAGCTCAAAAGATAATCGTCGATACAAGGAAAATAGTTCCTCTTAAAATTGATGACGGCATAATCATAAACATACCCGACAAAACCCTTTACCATTTTGAAAATGGAGGCATTAAGGCGGCTTTCCCTGTAGGGCTTGGGTTGCCTTCATGGAGGGGCAAAACAACATGGAGAACTCCACTTGGCAAATTCAAGATTACAAACAAAAGGGAAAACCCCGAGTGGCGTGTGCCTATTTCAATTGCTCAAAAAATGCGTCTCGAAGGTAAACATGTCGAACCAATCGTCCCGCCCGGCCCGGACAACCCACTTGGGAGATACGCTTTGGATACAACAATACCGTCCATAGTAATACATGAGACTATCTGGCACACAAGCATTTACCAGTTTAGAAGTCATGGGTGTGTAAGGGTGCATCCAGATAATATGGAAAGTTTTTTTAAAACGGTAAAAATTAATACTGTTGGAGAATTTATATATAATCCTGTAAAAATCGCTGTTATCGGGAATAAAAAAATATTTCTTGAGGTTCATAAAGATATCTATGGATATTCAAAAAACCTGCATGAAAAAGCAAAACAAATTATTGAGCAAAGAGGAGTAGGTGCTTATGTGAACTGGGATAAGGTTGAAAACGCAGTTCGTCAACAGGCAGGCATACCAGTAGATATTACTCTATGATTTCATTATCATATATGATTATAAGTGAGATGGCTTATGCTAAATGGTCTATATTGGCTCCCATCTATAAATTTCGATTCTTGATGGTGAGAGTTTCGGCTGATCTTACTATTTTTCAAATTGAGGCATGTTTTTCATGAAAATATTTTTATTTATGTCTGCTTTTTTTCTGTTTGTTGTGAACTTTCCATTTATGATTCAACATGCCTATGCGAAAACAGAAAAGGCTGATAAGGTTTTAATCTTAAAAGAGAAAAGACTGCTCTTTTTGCTCAGGGAAGGAGAGATAATGAAGGTGTATAAGATTGCTCTCGGAAAGGAACCTGTAGGCACCAAGATAAAGCAGGGTGATAATAGAACCCCCGAAGGAAGTTATATTCTTAATGCAAGAAAGCAAAGCGACAAATACCATCTTACGATTTTCATATCCTATCCCAACGATTCGGATGCCCAGAGGGCGAGAGATCTAGGTGTGTCTCCGGGAGGCGCCATAGCTATACATGGATTGCCGAAAGAGCTCGCGCATCTTGATAAACTACACAGAAAGACCGACTGGACTCAAGGATGCATCGCTGTCACTAACAATGAAATTGAGGAGATTTGGAGCCTTGTTGAAGACGGCACCCCTATTGTAATAAAGCCCTGAGGTTTATTGTTCGACATCCCGCTGTTTTCATCTATATAACAAATCAAAGAGGCTTTCAGCAAGCTCTCGATTGACTTTAGTCAGACTTACATATTCATTAAAAGCATCTTCTTTGTTCCCAACGAGGAAATAAAGAACCCCGAGGCTAAAAAGGGTCTCAGGGTTGTTCTCCTCGTATTTAGCTTTTTTGAATGCTTCAATCGATTTATAGTAATCCCCTAAAAGCAAGTAAGATGTTCCTATCTTATTGTAAACAGCATTTTTGTAATCTATTTTTTTTGCTGCATAATTATATGATTCTATTGCCTCGGTATATCTTCCAGTGACGAAGTAAACATTCCCAAGATTTATATATACCTCGTAGAAATCAGGTTTCAACTTGAGAGCTTGATTGAATGCATTTTCAGCCTTAGCAAGTTTTCTTGATTCTTGGTATTCAATACCTTTTTGAAACCAATCTTGAGCATTATAGCTCTCATCAACTCCATCAGACGTTTCCTCAAGATGTTCATAAACTATTGGGGGTGGCTGTTTAACCAACTCATGGATTTTAGTGTGAAAAGATGCAAGGTCCCTCTTCAAATTGCAAAAAAGGATCTTGCGAAGCCCAAAAAGCTTTCCATCACCAGTCTTGACAACAAGCACAGTTTCCGCCTCTTTAAGATATTTAACGATTAACTCGCATTTAGTTGTGACTATTCCCTTGTTATCAATCGAACCTTTTGCAGAAGATAGTTTTTTTGCATTTTTATCAAGGATATCCACAATGACAGGCTTTGCTGTTTGTTTTTTTAGAGCAGAAGACAATGCTTTCGCTTCACTTCCTTTTGCAAGAAAGCAAAGCAGAAACAAGGCAACAACAAGAGACAGGATAACCCTCATTTCCTGATGCTTGCCTTTACTTCAAAGTTTGGAGGGTTTATGATGGTTTTTTTAACAGCGCACTGGTCTGCTGCTCTGGTTATGGCTTTGAGATATTTTTCTGGGAAATTAGGGGGGACTGTTATATCCAAAACAATCTTGTCGAGCTTCATTTTGCCCTCGTCAATAGGAATATACACCATTTGCTGGTTTATTAAGATGCCCTCAACAGGTATGTTCCTCTCCTGACAAAATCCATGGATATATATGCCAGCGCAAGTGCCTATTGACGCAAGGAAGTGAATAAAGGGCGATGGAGCAGAGCCTTCCCCGCCGTATTCCTTTGGTTGATCTGTTTTTATAACCATCCCGTTAATTTCTGCATATACCTTCTTGCCGCCCGGAAAGGTAATCTTTATGTCCACTGAGACCTCCATATAGGTTAATCGCTTGATGGAATTTTAAATAAAAATATTCTGAAAGTGCAAATTCAGTTTATCCGACTTATGGCAGACATCGCATAATTTTGATTGTAAACGACATTATCAGCAAGGTTCATCAAAAGCCCGCATTTAAAGTATAAGGGAGTTGCCCTGCGCTGCCCTACCAGTATCACTGACAATCTCTTTCGGTATTTTGCCTTTAAGAGGCTGCTTATGGCATTCTATAATTCAAGACTTAATTTAAGCTTGTAGCTGTCCAAGATATATCTAAAATGTCCATTTTGGGTAGGTTAATTTACTCAACTTTCGCAGCAAGAAATATTGGATAGAGTCTTAAATATCAAGGGCAAGTCTATAGTTGCTTTACCGTTGGCTATCAAGGGTAGAATGGGGGTTTTCCTGCGAAAGTTGAATTAACAACTTCAAAATACCGAAAATGAGGCTACTTTTGGTGGAAAATGCTGTTAAACCCCGTCTTTCAAAAACATGTTTTGTTCAGATGTTATAAACCACTTAATTTAGGTTTAAATATAATCAAAACGGCAGGAGGTTTTTTTGGGACTCAATCAATTAGCAATCTCTGATTTAAGAGGACTTCTTGACAGAAAAGAAATTACCCCTTTTGATGTTCTTCGAGATATATACCTTCAAATTGACAAGGTAGAAAGCAAGATAAGGTCTTACATCACTATTACCAAGGAACATGGATACAAGATGGCGTTGGAAGCCGAAAAGAGCATCATTACGGGAGATATATATCCTTTAGCAGGGATTCCGATGGCTGTCAAAGACAATATGTGCACCTGTGGGATATTGACCACTTGTGCTTCCAAGATGCTCTATAATTTTATCCCTCCGTATGAGAGCACCGTTACACAGAAATTATTAGAACAGAAATATGTGCTTGCGGGCAAGACCAATCTCGATGAATTTGCGATGGGTTCATCAACTGAAAACTCGGGTTTTTATGCAACAAGAAATCCATGGAATTTTGACTTTGTACCGGGTGGAAGCAGTGGTGGTTCTGCCGCCGCCGTTGCCTCTGACGAGTGTATAGCCGCATTGGGGTCCGACACAGGCGGATCAATAAGACAGCCAGCAGCGTTATGTGGTGTTGTTGGATTAAAGCCAACCTATGGACTCATTTCACGATTTGGGTTAATAGCATTTGCGTCATCTCTCGATCAGATTGGTCCCATAACCAAGAATGTTAGGGATTCTGCAATAATTCTCAATGTCATCTCTGGCAATGACCCGCTTGATTCTACATCAGCTTCTATTAGCATTCCCGATTATACACGAGCACTTGGAAAGGAAATAAAAGGTCTTAGGCTCGGGATACCGCGTGAATTTTTTATAGAAGGAATAGACAAAGAGGTTTACGAGAAAGTTTCCCTCTCAATCAAGACATTCGACTCGTTAGGGGCTATTCCTGTTGAAATATCCTTGCCTCATACCCCATATGCCGTTGCCGTGTATTATATAATTGCAACATCAGAGGCGTCTTCCAATCTTGCTCGTTATGACGGGGTAAAATACGGCTTCAGGGCTGAAGGGAAAGACTTGCTTGAGATGTATATGAATACGAGGTCTCAAGGCTTTGGAGAAGAGGTTAAAAGAAGGATAATGCTTGGCACATATGCCTTATCTGCAGGTTATTACGATGCATATTATAAAAAAGCTCAGCAGGTGAGAACACTTATTAGGCAGGACTTTGATGCAGCTTTTAAAGACTGCGATGTCATTCTCACTCCGACATCCCCTACAACTGCTTTTAAAGTAGGAGAAAAGACAAGAAACCCCCTTCAAATGTATCTTTCAGATATATTCACCATCTCTGTTAATCTCGCTGGACTGCCAGCAATTTCTATACCCTGTGGGTTTAATTTGGGCGGTCTGCCCATAGGATTACAGTTAATAGGGAAAAGCTTCGATGAGGAAACAATACTAAAAACCGCTTATGCCTATGAGCAAATCACTGGTTTTCATAAAATGAAACCTGCTTTGTGAAAAATTGATCAATCCAAAAAATGCATTTCGTTTCAAAAGGGCAGTCATAAATACCCTCAAACTCTTTGTCTTGAAACACCTTGGACAAAATAAAGGGGGCACACTCGTTGAATGTTCAGAATTATTAAAAAATCAACAAATTTGCAGATCTATCGCTATTTTTAGTTTTTAAAAAACATAGAGATGTGAGACAACTGATTTATTCATCATTTTAAATACCCATAGATGATGAGAAATATTTTTTTAATGGAAATGTTTTATAATTTTAATTACATAGCCTATAAATCTTTAGAGAAAATATATCGATGATGCTTAATTAGTATCTGTTTATAAATTGCCGTTTTTTATTTCCGTCATGCCCGAAGCCTGCCCTCTAAGTTTGTAGTCGGGGGTCCTTAGTCGGGCATCCAGAAAGGCTTGAAAAAACTGGATTCCCGTTTACACGGGAATGACAGACCATAATAATTATTACATTTTTTACCGGACACTACTGACTTTATAACTAAAACATTTGCAAAAGGAGCTACAAAAATGAGTTATGAAAACATTATCGTTGAAATCGGGGATGATTTTGTAGGGATAATAACGCTTAATCGTCCAAAAAACCTTAACACATTCACCGTCTCCCTCGCAAATGAGCTTGTTAAGGCATTTTATGAGCTCGACTCAGACAGAAAGGTGCGCGTGATTATAATCAAGGGCGCAGGGAGAGTTTTTTCCGCCGGTATCGATATAACTGATTCTGCAAATAAAACCGCTACGGAGTACAAAGACTGGATAGAGTGCATGCAAAACCCTCTGATCGCTGTAAGCCGCTTGAGCAAGCCTGTTATTGCCCAGGTGCATGGGGTTGCTGCCGCAAACGGAGCAGGCATGGTAGCAGCCGCCGACCTCGCTGCAGCATCAGAAAATGCTCGTTTAGGGATGACAGGCATCAATGTTGGACTTAGCTGTCTGGGACCAGTAATCCCGCTATCCCGCTCAGTGGGTAGAAAGAGAGCCCTTGAAATGTTATTCTTCGGAGAGTTGATAACAGCTAAAGAAGCATTAAACATAGGACTTATCAATAAGGTCTTTCCAGAAGACGATTTAGAGAAAGAAACCCGTATCTGGGCTGCCAAACTTGCACAGAAAAGTCCAGTAGCTTTACAGACCGCTAAAAGGGCATTCCATACAGGGGTTGAATTGGACTATTATAAAGCCTTCGAGTTCATGAATGAGGCATTTGCCCGTTTATGCACTACAGAAGACACTAAAGAAGGGATACTTTCATTTCTCGAAAAACGTCCTCCGGTATGGAAAGAAAGATAAATTTACTCATATAGGTGGTTTCTAAGGTTTCTCTTACTCGATAAAATTAATGCAACACGATAGATACTTCCATCACTGATTAAAAGACCTCATACATATGCCTAAATTTGACCGCAGATTATTAACAAACTTTGACTGGCTGCTTTTTGGTCTGGTCATATTAATTTCTATAATCGGGATCACAACCATATACAGCGCAACGAGGCCCCCGATAGAGACAGGAGTTCACCCAGATTTTTATCTAAGGCAGATTCTATGGCTTGTGATTAGCGTATTTGTATTGTTTTTTGTAGTCTTTTTTGATTATATATGGTTACACAGGTTTTCTTATGTTATGTATGGACTGGGCATTTTACTGCTTGTGCTCGTTCTCATTGCAGGCAAGTCAACCATGGGGGCTCAAAGATGGCTAAACATCGGATTTTTGTCTTTCCAGCCCTCTGAGATATTCAAGCTTGTATTCATAATTGCCCTGTCTGCATACCTGTCAAATAGGGGGGAGGCTCAACTTAAGTCAATCCCAATAAAAAGCCTGATAATCTTTTTAGCGGTTCCTTGCTTGTTGATCATTAAACAGCCAGATCTCGGAACATCTATTCTTATTGTGTTTTTGTTTGTGGTATTGTTTGTCTCAAGAGGGTTAAGTAAAAAGATCATTATTATGGTTCTGGTAATCGGGGCGATATCAGCGCCATTTTTAGGTCATGTGGCATGGAATCACCTGAAAGACTATCAGAAGAACCGAATAATCGCCTTCCTCGACCCAGATATAGACCCTTCCGGCACAGGCTATCATATCAATCAGTCCAAGATAACTATAGGCTCAGGTGGTCTTACTGGCAAAGGCTATCTTAAGGGCACCCAGGGGGCGTTAAGATTTCTTCCCGAAAAGCATACTGATTTTATCTTTTCTGTCTTTGCGGAAGAATGGGGCTTTTTGGGCAGTATTTTTCTTGTCGGGATTTATTTTTGGCTGTTCTTACGCGGGCTTAATACCGCCATGCTCGCTAAAGATGAATTCGGGAGGCTTGTCGCAACAGGTATAACAGCCATGTTTTTAATCTATTTCTTTGTGAATATTGGGATGACATTGGGTATGATGCCAGTAGTAGGAGTTCCCATGCCTTTTATGAGCTATGGCGGCACATCGCTCTTAAGCAACTTTATTGCTGCAGGGATTTTAATAAACATAAGAATAAGAAGATTTCAGCTCTTTTATCCATAAACATGAGGCCCCTATTCACCTAGGAGTTGGCTGCACAGAGCAAATACCCCCGGTTTCTGCCAGTTTCTGCCAGTTTCTGATTGTTTCCATTTGACTTTTACCCTATTAATTTTATAAAGTTTCTATTTATTTAGTGTTTATTTATAAAGTCAGTTGCCTCGTCATTCTTGCCTGTCTGCATTCTAAGCACAGGCAGGCAAGCGAAGCGCGTCAAGAATCCTTAAAGCCAAAGGGAAGGGTTTTCGGGATGACAAAAAAGTCATAGTTTATAAACAGACACTATTGAGGTAATTATGGAACACTCAATAATTCAATTAATATTGCAGGCTGGCTATGTTGTAAAGGCGGTCCTTATTGTGCTGCTTTTTTTCTCGATATTTTCATGGACTATCATCTTTTATAAGTGGAGATTATTCAGCAAGGCTGATAAAGAAACAGCGAGTTTTTTCAAGGTTTATAGTTCAACACTGAACCCCAAGGATCTGTATGCTGCAACAAGAAGATTCTCTATAAGTCCACTCGCAAGTTTATACAGGTCTGTTTATTCTGAAAAGACCTATTCTGACAGAGATGAACTTAAAAGAATGCTCAGAAGGTATTCTGCCCTTGAATCTGCAAGGCTTGAAAGGTATCTGAATTTTTTGGCTACTACCGGTTCTACAACGCCGTTTATAGGCCTCTTCGGTACTGTGTGGGGTATTATGAATACCTTCAGAGGCATAGGAGGCGCAGGGTCTGCTTCCCTCGCTATCGTAGCTCCAGGAATCGCTGAAGCTCTAATCGCCACGGCGATGGGTTTACTTGCTGCAATACCTGCTGTTGTTGCATATAATTATTATCTTAGCAGGGCAAACAAAATGACTGTTGAGCTCGAGGACTTTTCAGAAGAACTAGTTGATTATATATTGAGATAATGAAAACGCAGAGACAAAAAACAGCGATGTCAGAGATTAATGTCACCCCTTTGGTAGATGTAATGCTTGTGCTTTTGATAATTTTTATGGTTACAGCACCATTGCTCCAGCAGGGAATAGATGTTGATTTACCCAAGGCTAAAGGGAAGGAGCTGAGCGAAGAAGAAAGGGTTACAATAGTCATAAAGAAGGGTGGGATTATCTATTTAAACGATACTGAAATCTCAAAAGACGCTCTCGTCACTAAGCTGTCTGCTTTGAGCAAGCTTAGTCCAAATGTATTTCTAAAAGCTGATAAGGATGTTCCCTATGGTTTGGTTGTGGAAATAATGGGAGAGATAAAGGGAGCCGGCATAGAAAAGCTCGGGATGATAACCGAACCCAAAATGACTCTAAAATGATTGCCCCACCTATATATCACGCCTTTACATTTTCTGTTGTCATACATATTTTCTTATTTATAACAGCTTTTTTTTTAATCAAGCACTCCGATACCCATAAAAAAGTTCAACCATATATCGTATCGCTTGTTGATGATATCAAATATTCAACTGCTGCGCCATCAGACGGTTTGCAGAATAAGGCTGTAAAAATACCAGAGCCAAAAATCAATCAATCACCTACCCCGTCACGCCAGCAGGCAGCGCAGAAAGCCGAGAAATCAGGGAAGCAAGATGAAAATATCATCAAGGAACGGATTGCAGCTCTTGAGGCAAAGAAAAAGATTGAAAAAATAGTCGCTTTAAGAAAGGTCATAGATATCGAAGGGCAAAGAAATGTGGCAAAAGGTGCGCCGCAAAAGTCATCAGATAAAGCGGCTCCTGCTGGTTCTATCTCTGCATCAGCGGGCAGCGACTATTACTCTATGATAGTAAAAAGAATTAGGCAGGAATGGATTTTCCCTGAAAATCTCGACCGCAACCTTGAGGCGATAATATCTATCAAAATAGCAAAAGACGGGAGTATAAAAATAGATAAAATAGAAAAAAGTTCTGGCAACCCTGTCTTTGACAGATACGCCCTGAGGGCTATAAATAAGGCAAACCCCCTGCCTCCGCCCCCGCACGCAATGGAGGTGGGCGTGAGGTTTTATCCATGAATGTCCATATATTAACCCCATCCATAGGAATGCTCTTTAAAGCCGTGCTGATTATACTCGCCGTTTTTCATGCTTCCTCTGTCTTTGCCCAGAAGGTTTATGTGGATATTACATCTGCAGGTATAAGGAAACTGCCTATCGCGATTCAAGCCTTTTCGGGCGGCGGGGAGATTTCCAATATAGTTAAGGACGACCTCGACTTTACAGGGCTTTTCTATTGTATAGATGAAAAAGCGCATATTGAAGCTCCGGATCAGCCTTTTAATTCGTCTAATTGGAAGGGGCTTCAAGCTGAGATTGTTGTTAAAGGACGTATTATTAGGGATAAGAAGTTAAATGCAATCATCTCTATCTATGATGTATCCGAGGGTAAGGAAGTCTTGAGGAAAGAATATTCCACATCACATGAACTTTACCGTCCACTTGCTCACGCCATTGCAAATGATGTCTATAAAACACTCACCGATCAGACGGGCGTTTTCAGGACAAAAATAGCCTTTGTAGAAGAAAGATCTAAAGGTAGGGAGCTTATGCTCATGGATTGGGACGGATATAGACATAATGAACTTGGCGTTAAAGCTGAAATCCTTCTTGCCCCAAGGTGGACCTCGGACGGTTCAAAACTCATTTATTCAAAGCAAAAAAGCCGTCAATGGAGCATTTTCCTCCTTGATATGAAGAATTTTGAGGAAAAAAATGTAGTAATCTTGAAGGGGCTAAATATGGCTGGGAACTTTCTGCCTAATAACAGAGAGTTTGTTTTTGTTTCTTCAAAAGACGGCGATTCAGATATTTACATTGGAGATATCACAAGCATGAAGGGCAGAAAGCTTGCCTCATCTCCATGGATTGATGTATCTCCTTCCGTCTCTCCTGACGGGAAGAAACTTCTCTTTGTCTCAAATAGGGGTGGAAGTCCTCAGATATACATTGCGGATATAAATGGCTCTAATCCAAAAAGGCTTACCTTTGATGGCACATATAATACATCCCCTGTATGGTCTCCAAAGGGAGATAAAATAGCGTATGCCGGAATGACGGATGGAAAAAATCAGATTTTTCTGATAAACATAGATGGTTCCAAGCTAATCCAGCTTACAAATACAGGCAATAATGAAGAACCTACCTTTTCTCCAGACGGGAGATACATCACCTTTACCTCTGATAGAGATGGTATTAAAGGTATATACATAATGAGAGCAGATGGAGAAAGACAAAAAAGGATAACACCCAAAGGCATTAAGGCTTCTAATCCAAGTTGGTCTCCTTTAATGTAAGGGGACCAAAAATATCAGTTAAAAGTTAACATAACACTTCTTTAAACCTTTTTAAATTCAGTGCCACCACAAAGATATCATATGCTTTTATTTGTCTTTTCAGGTGTAATGAAGACAAACATATAGAAGTCTTCTGGCCTTTTGAGAAAGATTCTTCTACCTTGCTATCAGATAAACAATCAAGCCCTGAGTTTAATGAGATTTGCTTACAACGGCATAATAATAAGGGTATTAGCAAATTATCGCAAATTTTGCTTTCCAAAAAAATCCACTTGACATTTTAAATAGCTATAGTTATAATTCTAATTAAGAATGATTCCTAAAAGGTAACATTTCATGGTGAAACTTTTGTGCCGAATTAACAGCATGAAGGGTGATGGAAATATCATCTCCTTAGAAGCAGGCATTCAGAAACAATAATACAGGATTTCCCATCAAATGC
>JBBIIV010000005.1:0-32843 GCA_037446295.1 Nitrospirota bacterium | reverse complement strand
ATAATTTCATCAAACTCATCAGGCATTTCGCCCCCTAAACAAGATTAAGTCTGTTTATTTTCGAGTTGCTTGGCATCTTTTAAAGACTCGTTTGCAGCCGCCTAAGTGCCCAATATACAATGTCAAGGAGTGCTCTCCGGGAAGTTAATAATGACTCGATAAACCGAAGCGCACGCCATAAAAAATCGTAAACTTAAAAATTGGTCTTACTTAGAGTCTGCTTATAAAGTCGATAAACCAGCTATTTTGTCATTCCGACCGATTGGAGGAATCTTAAAACTCAAAGATTTCTCACTTCGTTCGAAATGACAGAAAGATTTTCATACAATTTATGGACAGAAACTACTTACAACTTAATCAATTTTCCATTTTAGCGAGTATCTTATCCATTTTTTCTTTCAATACTTCTGCAGTAAAAGGCTTTACAACATAATTACTGACCCCTGCCTTTATAGCCTCGATCACCTTTTCCTTTTCTGCTTCAGCTGTCACCATCAAAACAGGCAGATTTTTTAAATCGGGGTCGCTCCTCACCTTCTTTAGCAAACCTAAACCATCGAGATTGGGCATATTCCAGTCTGAGACTACAAATTTGAAATTGCCGCTTTTAAGTTTTAAATATGCCTGCTCTCCATCTTCTGCTTCTTCTATATTTTCAAAGCCTATCTGCTTCAAAATATTCTTAACGATGCGTCTCATCGTCGCAAAATCATCGACAACAAGTATTTTCATCTTGTAATCAGGCATTATCTCCCCCCTTAAACATCTCCTTTATGATGCTCTTTATATTATTTGAGACCATATCAGCGGTTACAGGCTTTACAAGATAAGCATTCGCTCCTGCTTCCATCGCCTTCTGTTTCTCTTCAGGGTCAGCCTCGGTAGTTACCATTAAGATAGGGATATGCGATAAATTCGGGTCGGATTTCAAGGTCTTTAGCAATTCAATGCCGTCCATATAAGGCATATTCAAATCCGACATTATGAGATTGACATTATGCGATGCAAGTTTTTCGATTGCATCAAGACCGTTTTCAGCTGAGACCACCTCAAAACCCTTTGACTTAAGATACATGCTCAATATTTTTCTCGTTGTCTGGCAATCATCTACAACTAAAATTTTCATAATTTATGCCCTCTGATACACTACTACCTTATTGATTACAACAGGCCTAAAAGCGCGGGTAATATTGTGGAGGCTTTCAGATAAACCAATTATTAAATAACCTCCCGGTTTCAAACAATCATAAAGTAATGATACTGCCCGTTTTTTTGTCTTATCGTCAAAATAGATAAGTACATTCCTGCAAAAAATAATATCTTTCCCTCCCATTAACCTCATCTTCTTTTCATCTATAAGATTTACATTCATAAACTTAACGGCGCTTTTTACTGTAGGAATTAACTCATAATTCTGTCCATTGGGCTTAAAATATTTTCTGCAGCACTGAATGGGGATATTTCTCATAGAATATGAGTTATAAACTGCTTTTTTTGCAGACTCCAATACCCGCTCGCTTATATCTGTGCCTATAATCTCCTTTTTAATGACATATCCCTTCTCTAACATCTGCATAGCGAGTGTATAGGGTTCTTCCCCGGATGAGCAGGCTGCAGACCATATAGAAATATCTTTCTGTTTTTTAAGAATGGTTGGAATTATATTATCAATAAAGACATCAAGCTGCTGCGGTTCTCTGAAGAAATATGTCTCATTTGTAGTGACGGCATCAATGAGATTTGGCAGTTCATCAGAGGCGTTGCCATAAAGTAAGATATAAAGATAATCCTCGTAACCGCCCAACTTTTTTTCCTGAATCCTTTTTGAAAGCCTGTTTTCAAGTAGGTATTTTTTGGAATCAGATATAAAGATGCCGCTTTTGTCATATATAAAATCCCTGAGTTGCTTGAATGTATTGTCTTGCAAAACCTTCATATATCCTAGCCTACCATTTCTCTGACTCTGTCTCTGACTGCCTGCACTTTATGACTAAACAAAGGCTTTAGGATATTAGAAAGATCAATATCATTGTAAGATGCAATCTTAGATATTGCATCAATAGCTGACAACACTATGGGAACTTCGTTCAAATTAAGCATTGGGGTTATAAATTCTAACGCGTCTGGTTCCATAGAATTACCCAGTGCTTTGATAGCATAAATTCTGACCCAGATATCGCTATCCTTAAGCATTGGCAAAATTTCATTTGGACTGCATCCCAGTTCGCCAAGAGTCAATAAAGCCGTCTTCCTTACATCTGCATTTTCATCCTTAAGCGCATCAATCAAGCTCTGATAAGCCTTTTCATCATCAACCATTCCCAGACTTATAAGAGCTGAAAGCCTAACATTCAAATTGCTATCTTCAAGGAGCGTAAGTAAGACATTGATATCTCTTGAATATTTGCCGACTATTTCTTTTATATATGAATCAAAATTATCAAGGCTTGATATGACCTTCTCTGTATCGATTGTCAGCATAGCCTTCACAATCTCTTCCTTAACATCTGCATAAATTTCCTTATCAAGAAGCCTTAAAAGGGGCACAAAAACTGACTTATCACCAATCCTTCCCAATGCGGCAGCGGCAGACTTTCTGACATGTCCATCACTGTCTTCAAGGGCTTCTGCGAAGAATTTGTTCAACCCTTCACCGTTCATGTCCTTTAATGTGTCAATGCTTGCCCTCTTGACATCCCTCAAGTCATGTTCAAAAACCTTTATTAAATACGGTATCGCAGCTGTGCAGTTTTGGCTCTCAATTATGTTAATTGCAAGCGTTTTGGCGCGGTATTTAGCGTTAGGATCGTTAAGTGTCTTTATAAGGCTCCTGGTGCAGTCGAACCCCATGAGCAGTTCTTTTACTGCTTCAAGCATATCCGACTCATCAGGCACTGATGTATCTAAAGAGCCAGTGATATCCAGAATAGTTGGAATTGCTTTGTGTTCTTGTAGTTCTACAAGTCCTTTAAGGGCGATGAGCTTATCTTCCCATTCACTGTTTATAAACATATCGATAAGCATATCGGCTACTCCAAATCCTGTTGGGGTCTGCCCGATTTGAATAAGACTTTTGATTGTAGCCATTTTTTCAAAACCGTAGGTTATCGTCAGGTGATCCAATAAATATTTCTCGGCTGATTTATAACCCATCTTGCCGAGGGTCTCAATTGCAGCGAATCGAATGGTCTCGGAATCTCTTGCCAATAATTGAGAGATAGGGTCTACCGTAGATTCATTCTTTATTAAAGAAAGGGACTCAAGAGCTGAAAAGCAAACCCACTCTTCATCGTTAAGGGCTTTTATTAATTGCGGAACTGCATTTTTATAGTTAAAAATTCCTAAAGCTTTGGCTGCAGAAGCCCTAACATTTGCATTGTGATCATCATTAAGGATGACTGCGAGGTCTTCAAGATAATCACAATGGTTTATCTCTATGAGCAGGTCTATAGCAAATTTCCTGACATCATCATCCTTATCCTTAAGAAGATGGCGTAGGAGGGGCACTGTCTCATGTCCAATATCTTTGAGGATTATCATAGCCGTATTTCTTAAAAACGAATCCTCCCTCAAGAGAGGCAGCACCATATATGCGGTAGCCTCTCCCCCTATCGAAATAAGCGACCTCATTGCAGCATCCTGGACGCCTGCATTGCTGTCTCTGAGCGCTATTATGAGAGGATAAACTGCCCTCGTGTCAGCATTTGATAGTCCTTCAGCCGCCTTCCGTCTTTTTGAGACATTCGCATCTGAGAGGTCTTTTATTAGTTTCGGGATGCTTTTACCCAATACGCACCTCCAAATTTACTGGATATATTATTATTATCGGATTTTCAAATAAATTCTTTAATCCTGCCGCCACTCTCTATCTTTGTCTTTAGCCAAAGCAAAGCCTTACTGTGGAGCTGACAAACCCTTCCCTCGCTCATTTCCATGACCGCGGCTATTTCCTTCATGGTAAGCTCATCCCAGTAATAAAGGGATAAAAGCAGTTTTTCTCTCTTGGGCAATTCTGTTATTAGATCTTCAAGCAATTGTTTTTTATCTCTTTCCTCAAGTTTATGCAACGGATTTTCTGAAGAATCGTCAGGAATAATCTCAGCCAAATTAATTTCTTCGCCATTTCGCTGCCTTTGCGAAATTTCTTCAATATTAAGTATTAAAGGCGTCTGACAACCCTGAATTATTTTGTAATACTCGTCAAGCGGCAATTGAAGCGCTTCGGAAATCTCTTCGTCTTCGGGCATTCTGCCGGAATTCCTGAACAAATCACAAGAAGCCGAATTTAGCCTTTCCATTTTTTTCCTCTGGGATTTAGGCACGGGGCTGTTTGCATCGAGCTCATCCAGCATGGCGCCCTTAATCCTGTATTTAACGAAAGTAGCGAGGCTGCCCATATCGTCTTTATACCTGTTTAAGGCTTCCAAAAGTCCGACTATACCTGCGCTCATCAGATCTTCTACATTAAGCTGCGGAGGCAGTCTCCAAGCTAATCGGAGGGCGGTATATTTGATGTATGGAAGGAGTTCGGCAATGATATTTTCCTTTTCATCTTCAATTAAATCGCTCTTTTGCAGTTTTTGTTTTTTTTTCATAATATATTTATCTATTGCCTGCAGCAGTCAACAGGTTGCCAATGAAAAATTGAAGCGAACCCTTGAATTTTCCTTCCAGATTGATTATATTGCGGGCAAGTTCAGTTATTTTTTTGGATGCGGGCGAATTGGGAAAGACATCGACAAATGCCCTTTGCATCTTAACGGCATCCTTGATGGATTCATCATAAGGTATATATCCGAGATAGTCTAAAGAAAGATTTAAAAACCTCTCTGTTACGAGATATAATTTCCTGAAGATATCTATAGCTTCATCCTGACCCCTGACTGAATTGACAAGAACATTGAACTTTCTTTCTTGATAGCGAGTGGAAAGAACCTTTATCAGGGCATAGGCATCGGTAAGAGCGGTTGGCTCTGGAGCGGTAATGATGATAATTTCCTGCGCTGCTACACAAAAAAAAGCTACATTTTCAGATATGCCTGCTGCAGTATCAATGAGTAAAATATCGGTTTCTACATCGAAAACATCAAACTCCTCGAGTAATTTCAAGCGTTGGAATTCGTTGAGCGCTGTCAGTTCCTGTATCCCAGAGCTTGCAGGAAGAATCTTGACCCCGCCAGGACCTTCTGCAATTATATTCTTTAAGGACATCTCGCCGTTTAATACATGATTAATATTATATTTAGGCGCTAACTGAAACAAAACATCAATATTGCTGAGCCCCAAATCTGCGTCAAGAATCATAACTTCATTATTAAGCTTTCTCAAGGCTAAGGCAAGATTCGCTACAATATTGCTCTTGCCGACCCCGCCCTTGCCGCTTGAAACTGCTATTGTGGTAATATTTTTTTTCAATGACTCTTTAGCCTTTAACATGTGTTTATCACCTTGTTTGAGATAAAGCTTGAGATATCAGCAGTTGGTGTAAACTCTATATCATCTGGCACCCTCTGCCCTGTCGTTATGTATGCAACCGGTTTCCGGCAAATCCCGATGAAGTTAAGCAAATTATCAAGGCTGACTGCCTCATCAATCTTTGTCAAAGCTATATACGAGATAGGCAATTCGTTATAAAATCTGAAAGTCTCCAACATAAATTCATATTCGCTGTTAGCGCTCAGCAAAAGGTGAAGCTCCATTGGGATATCAATCAGACAGCTGTCAGCAAGGAATTTTATATATCCAACATCCCTATGATTTCTGCCCATTGTATCTATAAATATCAAATCCCTGTTTTTCATAAATCGCGGGATTCCTTCCCTCAAAGCGCTTGGGCTTGATGCGGTATATAATGGGACGCCCATAATCCTTGCGTATATCCGTATCTGTTCAAGCGCTCCTATGCGGTAGTTGTCAAGGTTAATTATTCCTACCTTTTTGCCTTCCTTCAACGCATTAGCCGAAAGTTTGGCGACAGTCGTAGTCTTGCCTACTCCTGTAGAACCAATGAGCATGATTATCTTGGTATTTTTGGCTTTATCTTTTATTTCAAGCTGATTTTTGAACGATAAGCCTCTATTATTGGGATTTTCACAGTTAATGTGTTGATTTATATGATTATCTCCTTTTATCGAATTTTTTTTAAGAATATTGAAAGGCTCTTTTTTTCTGTCAGGTAATAAATTTGCGCCCGTTAAAACATTATCCTTTATCCTGTCTACATCCCTTCTGGGACAGTCCTGCTTCAAGGTATGAGTTTTCATCTCCTCATCATTGTTCCCATATAAAAACCCGCCTCTTGATACAGCAAAGTTGCGACCTGAAAATGGTGATTCAAGTTTAGAGGCATCAGCCTTTACTGAAAGCCCATTGTCATAGTCTATGGCAGCTGTAATTTCAACATAAGACTGCCCGCCTTTCTTTTCGTTAGTTGAAAGGATAACTGCATCCTCGCCAAACTCGGCTTTAATCATGTCAAGAGCAATTCTATAAGTCTTTGCGGTAAATTTCTTAATCTTCATATCTTATTACTCCTGTTGTATGTAATTTTACAGAAGGCGCAACCTCAGCGCTTGAAAGCACGGTAATTGATGGTATAAATCTCTCTATTATCTTCCTTAAAAACCTCCTCACATGCTGGGAACAGAGAATAACAGGTTGAGGTCCCTTGAACCTTTCCTCTAAAACTGCTTTTTCAATTGCCTTAATAAGCTTATTCAGCGATTCTGGACTCAAAGTTCCGCCTGCTTCCATCGCCTGAGAGAGCATAATTTCGAACCTCGGGTCCAATGAGACAACATATACAGAATTATCCTGTCCTAAATATTGCCTCGTTATAAACCTTGAAAGGGATTGCCTGACATATTCTGTCAAAATTTCGACATCTTTTGTGGTGGGGGCATAGTCAAGCAATGTTTCCAATATGCTGACCATATCATTAATAGGCACCTTTTCCCGAAGAAGATTTTGCAATACTCTCTGGATACCACCTAAAGTAATCATTGAAGGGATAAGCTCATCTACCAATTTCGGATAAGTGCGGGAAACCTTATCAAGAAGCGACTGCACTTCAGAGCGGGTGAGAAGTTCCCATGCGTGAGACCTGATTAGTTCGGTCAGATGGGTTACGATAACCGTTGCTGGATCAACTACCATATAACCCTTTGCCTGCGCCTTTTCAATCTCTTTATCTTCTATCCAGTAAGCAGGAAGCCCAAAGACAGGTTCTTTTGTGGGCACTCCATCTATCTTTTCAGCCTCATGAGAGACTACCGCAAGATGATACCCTATCATTATCTCTCCTCTTGCTACCTCAATGCCTCTGATATAAAAGCAGTATTCATGGGGCCTGAGTTGAAGATTATCTTTTATATGAATTGAGGGCACAACAAAACCCATTTCCGTTGCTATTTGCCTCCTCATAGCTTTTATCTTATTAAGAAGCGTTCCCCTGTCAGATTCCACAAGGGGTATTAACCCATAACCTATCTCAAAGGAAAGAGGTTCTATCTCTATGAGGGTCTCAATTGGCGCCTCTTCAACTACAGGGGCTGTTTCTTCATCCCGTTTTTCTTCCTGAACAGGCCTCGATACAACATATGCTATCGTCGCTGACAATCCTGAAAGTATAAAAAAAGGAATATTAGGCAGACCTGGAATAAGCGCAAGAACTAACATTATCGCTGAAGTGGCTATGAGTGTTTTGGGGCTAAAAAATATCTGACGTGTAATATCGCTTCCCAAATTCGATTCGCCCCCTGCTCTGCTGACAACAATGCCGGCAGCGGTAGAGATCAAAAGTGCGGGAATTTGGGAGACAAGCCCATCTCCGATGGTTAAAATGGTATATGTCTGAGCGGCATTGCCAAATCCCATGCCTTTTTGAAGAGTTCCTATTATCAGTCCGCCAATGATATTTATCACGGTTATAATCAAACCCGCTATAGCATCTCCCCTTACAAATTTGCTGGCGCCGTCCATCGCCCCATAAAAGTCCGCCTCCTGAGATATTAGCTGTCTTCTTTTCCTTGCTTCAGCGTCATCTATTAAGCCCGCGTTTAAGTCTGCATCAATAGACATTTGCTTGCCCGGCATAGCATCTAAAGTAAATCTTGCCGCAACCTCTGCAATCCTTCCCGAGCCTTTTGTAATAACCACAAAGTTGACGATAATCAATATCATAAAAATAGTGAAACCCACGGCATAATTACCCCCCACCACAAAATTCCCGAAAGACATGATTACCTGTCCAGCTGCATCGATACCCTCATTACCTTTTAAAAGAATAAGTCTCGTTGAAGCGACATTAAGAGCAAGCCTGAACAAAGTAGTAATCAACAGAATCGAGGGAAATACTGAAAAATCAAGAGGTTTTCTGATGCAAACAGCTGATATCAATATCACAATCGCCAGAGAAATAGATATAGAAAGAAATATGTCCATTGCAAAAGGCGGTATAGGAAGAATCATTAGCCCTAAAAGCCCTACGACACATACTCCTACAATAATATCTCCACGCTGTTTTATGAATTCGGCAAATCTCATTATGCAGCGCCTTTCTTTTTATAAATATATGCAAGTATTCGAGCAACTGCCCTGTAAAGCTCCTCAGGTATATATGAGTCAATTTTGAGCTTAAACAACGCCCTTGCAAGCGGCGCATCTTCAACAACGGGGATGCTGTGTTTAGCCGCTGTTTCTTTAATTTTCTCAGCTATTATGCCCGCGCCCTTAGCTATTATCTTAGGGGCTTCCATTTCTGCTCTCTTATATTGAAGTGCAACTGCGAGATGAACCGGATTTGTAATTACAACAGTTGCCTTCGGCACTTCCTGCATCATCCTTTTTCTCGCGATCTCTCTCTGGATGCTTTTAATTCTCGACCTTATTAGGGGATCGCCTTCAGTCTCCTTATGCTCTTCTTTCAGTTCCTCTTTTGACATCTTTATTGAACGTTCAAATCTCCATCTCTCAAAAAGATAATCGAGCATTGCGACAGCAAAAAAAGTGAGAAAGGTTATGATTACCGCTTTTGCTACAAGGCTGAAGGCAATATTTCGTATAGACTGAATGTCAAAGGCGATAATTGATGAAATAACAGGCATCAGCATATTGACGATAAAAAAACACACCAAAGCCCCTATAAGAAATTTAAACAAGGTCTTGGCAAGTTCAACAAGCTTCTCTTTTGAAAACATCCTCTTCAATCCGCTGACAGGGTTGATTTTTTCAAATTCGATCTTTATAGGTTTCATGACAAAGCCGCCCTGCATAACGCTTGAAATAAGGGCGAATGCGACTGAGATGGCTAAAAATGGCATAAGAATGAAAAGAGCTTCTACCGATGCAGCCCTCATAACCGCAGTGACTTCATAACCGTATTGGAGACGAAGCAGTCTGGTAGTCAATTCAGAAATATTCCTTATAAAGTCGCTCCCGACCAGATAAAACATAAGGATAATTGCGCCTACAGTTAAGATCGAGGTTAATTCACGGCTTCTTGCAACATCCCCCTTCTCGCGAGCCTTCTGCCGCCTTCTGGGCGTTGCCTGTTCCGTTTTTTCCTGATATTCCGCCATCTTTATCCCCTTGCAAGAGCTAAAATCCTTGATAGTTCATCCCTAACAGAGACGAAATTATCTACAATCAGATTAATGAAAACAGGTATGCTAACAAGAATCACAAAAAAACCGATAAATATAAATACAGGGTATCCGATAAAAAAAATATTCATCTGAGGCGCTGCTTTATAAAGGAAGCCGAGCACGACATTCAATATAAACATTACTATTACAACAGGAGCGCTAATTTTTAACGCCATTATAAACAGATTTGAGCCTCCGGAAATCGCCCTCGCAATCAGTCCGTCTGGCTGAATGTTTCCGGGCTGAAGTATTTCATAGCTTTTTACAAAGGCATATATAAGGTCGTGATGTCCATCAACCGTTAGAAACACAAGCATAGTAGCAAGACCAAAAAACCGCGCCACCTCGGTTGACTGCCCCATCTCTGGATTAAAGGCAGTAGCTATAGAGAGACCCATTACATTGCTTATTATCTGCCCTGCCACCTCAACTGCCATAAAGATCGCCCTTGCAGCCATGCCGAAAACTACTCCGAAAAGGATTTCCTGAATCACAAAAAATGGCAAATCCGGCATAGAAACTTTGATATCAACTACAGGAGATAAAACAAGTGAAATAACTAAAACAAACCCAATCTTAAATTGAAGCGGGAGATTTTTGCTGCTGAAGATAGGCAGAAAACTCATTACTATGCTCGTTCTTAACAAAATAAAAAGAAAATTCGGCAGATATTTAGCAAAAATCTCAGCAGCCATCATCTCTCCTGCCATATAAAGTCTGTTTATAAACTCTTAATACAAAATAACTTATATCAATCTTCTGCAAGCCTGTCATGAATTTGCTCAAATTTTTCGAGTGCGCAAGATAAGCAATTTATTGACAGGCTCTATTTGATATATTCTGGTATCTTCTGAATTATATTCATCGTAAATGTTATCATCGTGCTTGATATCCATGGGAAAAACACGAAAAGACATATAAAAACAGCTATAATCTTTGGAACAAAAGTCAGAGTAAATTCCTGTATCTGTGTAACAGCCTGAAAAATGCTTATTATGAGTCCAACGAGCAGGCTGACCATGAGTATTGGTCCGGAAGCCAGCAGGATTGTTTTCAATACCTCTGCTGATATCTCTTTTGCTAGATCAACGGTCATGCAAAACTCCTTACCAGTGAACCCACCACAAGATTCCAACCATCGACAAGCACAAACAGCAAAAGCTTAAAAGGTAGGGATATCAATATCGGCGGGAGCATCATCATGCCCATAGACAGGAGAACACTCGAAACAATCATATCTATAATTAAAAAAGGCAGGTAAATCAAAAAACCTATCTCAAAAGCGGTTTTGAGTTCGCTTATTGCAAATGCGGGAACCAAAATCCTTAGCGGTATTTCACCAGGTGTGGCTGGTGTATTCTCTTTGCTTATATCCAAAAATAGCGCTATATCCTTCTGTCGGGTCTGTTTCAGCATAAAATTCTTGATTGTAGGCTCAGCTTTTTTCAATGCCTCCTCAAGGGTTATTTGTTTGGCTATATATGGCTTTATCGAATCTCTTGCAATGGTATCTAATGGCTGTGCCATTATGAAAAAAGTGAGGAATAATGCAAGTCCGATTATTACGGGGTTTGGCGGTATCTGCTGTCCACCGAGAGCCTGGCGAAGAAATGAAAGCACAACAACAATTCTGGTAAAAGAAGTAAACATTATAAGAACTGCCGGCAGCAATGAGAGAAAGCTTATCAGCAGAAAGACATTTACTATAGGATCATTTAGATTCATGCAAGCCTGCCTTTATGTTTTTCAGCTTTATAAGCTTGTCGCTCATTTCCTTGATTGGTACAGCTTCAAAATCGTCCTTATCGTAGGTTTTGAGCAGCTTTATGTCCGTGTGGGTAATCCCGACTAATAAAATCTCCTTGCCGATACCAAGAGCTACAACGGCCTTCTTAGGTCCGAGCGACTGATAGGAAACAACATTCATGATGCCCGGTTTCGACTGTCTCTTCCTGAGAAAAAAAGACATAACGAATATCAAGCCAACAACTGCAGCAAGGGCTAACGCCATTTGAATATATAAATCCGTCATTTCAACTGCCTGATCCTTTCAGACGGACTCACTATATCTGTAAGCCTGACACCGAATTTCTCATTAACTACAACAACCTCGCCTCTTGCTATAAGTTTTCCATTCACGATGACCTCCATAGGTTCACCGGCAAGTTTTTCAAGTTCTACAACAGAACCCTGCCCAAGCTGAAGCAGTTCTTTGATCTGCATCCTGGTCCTGCCGAGCTCTACGGAGACATCAAGAGGAATGTCAAGTAGAAATTCAATATCTCTCGGATGTCCTTCCGTCTTGTTTTCGCCCTTAAAATCTTTAAAATTTAAATCTTCAGACGCGTACTCCTGAGCCTTATCCATGTAAAATCTCCTTATTGAAGAATTTTTGTAATCTTAATCGCTTGATTGCCTTTGCTGTGACCAGGCATGCCCATATAAAGTATTTTGCCCTCTACTTTGATTAAAATCTCGTCGCTGACCGAATTGTTTAGCACTATCACACTGCCAACATCTAAATTTAGCAATTTTTCAAGATTCAGTCTTGCCCTGCCAAGCTCTGCCTTTACCTCAATATCCGAATCCAACAATGTCTCCTTAATCTTTTCCGACCATCTCCTATCAAGTTCGAATTTGTCGCTTTGTATTGAGGAGTAAAGCTTTTCTCTTACAGGCTCAATCATAGAATATGGGATACAAAAATAAATCTTTCCAGTAAAATCTTCAATCTCCAGCTGCATGGTTATTTTTATAACTATCTCACTTGGCGTCACAATAGTTACAAGCTGAGGATTCATTTCGGAGCCGACTAATTCAGGATCTATCTCGGCAATGCCGTTCCATGCAGATTTCAGGTCGTTCAAAGCCAAATCTACAACACTTTTTATTATTCTCTGTTCAATGGAAGAAAAAGCCCTTCCTTCAGACTTAACAAATTTAGCGGAGTTGCTGCCAAAAAAGAACTCAACCAATGCAAATACAACAGGAGCCTCAATGAGCAAAATGGCATAACCTTTAAAGGGATTTATCTTGAATATATTTATACTCGACGGGAATGGAATAGTCCTCATAAACTCGCCAAACTTTATAATCTCTGAGCCCTGCATATTCGTATCAACCTGCCTCATGAGAAGGGATGTAATGGAATTCCTGAAATACCTTGCATATCTTTCATTTGACAACTCCAGCCCTGGCATCCTGCCCCTGACAATACGCTCCTGATTTGTAAAATCATAAACCCTTATCCCTGTAAGTAACTTTTCCTTGGCTGTATCGGTGTCTATTTCGCCGGCTTGCACTCCTTTTAGAAGCGCATCTATTTCATCTTGTGAGAGTAAGTCGTTCATTGCATCACAAATTCTGTAAAATAAAGGTTTTTAAATACATCCCTGCCTATTGCCTGATTGGCTCTGAGAAGAATCTCATCTTTTAGCAGGAACTTCCCTTCAGGGCTTGAAAGAGACTCGGCAGATTTACTGCTGACAAGTGTAATAATCGCATCTCTGAGTTGTGGAATTTTTTCGGTAACAGAAGACTGTGCCGCAGGATCGCTTAATTCAAACTGTATGGTCAGCTTAAGGAACCTCCCATGCTCTGCAAGATTAAGAATAAACGGCTCCAACGGCATCATGACAATTTTACCCTTGCTTTTTTCCTCTTTCTTTGCTTCACTGCCCTTGTCTTTGCCGCTAAAAAACATCGTGTAACCAAATACACTGCCTCCGATGAGAAGCAGGACTGCAACAACGATTATTATCAGTTTCTTTTTCCCGATGCCCTTTTTTGATTCCTTTGGGGGCTGTTCTGGTGCTTCAGCGTTCACTTCATCAGCCATATTAATTGCCTCCGATGGATATAAGATATCGAATAAAACTCATTCAAGGATTATGCCATGACACAAAAAATGACTTTATATACAGACTCTAAATAAAAACCCTTATATATAAACCTAAAAAATGCATTTCGTTTTAAAAGAGCAGGCATAGACGGCAGAAAACACCTCGGACATGCAATGAGCAATCCCGATAAAATGAAAGAGTCAGTATCATTCGACACTCTGACACTATAAAATGTTTGAGGGTATTTATGCCTGCTAAACAAAATTTCAATTGCAGTTTCCGGGTAAACCTGAAATTATTTAAAATCAGTGAGTCAGAATTTTATCATTTTGACTCAAAGAACCCATTTTTGTGTCAAAAGAATGACTAACCCTAATCCGATGGTAGAGTAAATATCTCCATAGCCTGAAAACAGAAACCTAAATGTATAGATTCCTCGAATAAACTTATCCCCGGACTTGCCCAGGGGTGAGGGGGATGGGTAACCAATATGCGTAGTTTTGCAAAAGACTTGTATGATATAATCCTAAATTATGCGAATAATCAAAAACGATACAACGCTTCAAAGATTCATCAACCTTCTCAGGAAAAGGGCAACAGGCTATTCAAAAGGTGTAGAAAAAACAGTTGAGGCAATACTCTCTGATGTCAAAAAAAGAGGTGATTTTGCTCTCAGAAAATATACTTGTCTTTATGATAAGCATGATTTGCCTCTGCGGATTGAGGAGACCGATATCTGGAACTACGCTAAAAATGCCGATTCAAAGATTACAAATGCCCTAAAAAAATCAGCTTCGCGAATCAGAGAATTTCATAAAAGACAAAAAGAAGATTCTTGGTCATTTGCCAAAAGTGGTGTGGTTTTAGGGCAGGTAATTAGACCATTAGAGAGAGTCGGCATCTATGTGCCCGGCGGTAAGGCGTCATATCCATCTACCGTTTTGATGAATGTTATTCCGGCTCAGGTGGCAGGCGTGAAAGAGATCGCCCTTTGCGTCCCCTCCCCTCTTGGAGAAGTAAATCCAGCGGTTATGGCTGCCCTTAAAATGCTTGGAATAAAAGAGGTTTATAGGATAGGAGGCGCTCAGGCAATAGGCGCTTTTGCATACGGCACAAAGATTATTAAAAAAGTAGATAAAATAGTAGGACCTGGGAATGTGTATGTTGCAAAGGCAAAACAGATGGTCTTCGGGGATGTTGATATAGACATGATCGCCGGACCAAGCGAGATAACTATTGTCGCTGACGATACTGCCCATCCCGCCGTTGTAGCCGCAGACCTACTTGGTCAGGCAGAGCACGATGAGATGGCGTCGAGCATCCTTATAACGAATTCAGATGAATTGATAATAAATGTATCTGCCCAGTTGAAATCCCAGATAAAAGATTTGCAGAGAAAAGAAATTGCCAAAAAATCACTTCGAGCTTTTGGGGCAATTATAAAAACTGATACTATTGCCCGTGCAATAAACATTGCCAATGAGATAGCCCCAGAACATCTTGAGATTATCACTAAACAACCATCAAAGGATTTAATGATGGTAAAAAATGCAGGGGCTGTTTTTTTAGGAAGGTGGACGCCTGAGCCTTTGGGTGATTACTCTGCTGGTCCTAATCATACGCTGCCAACCTGCGGGACGGCAAGATTTTCATCGCCTCTTGGTGTTTATGACTTTGTCAAAAGGATAAGCCTTCTTCAATTTGATAAAAAGGGGTTCATAGAAATTGCCGATATAGTTGAGACGCTCGCCAATGCCGAGGGGCTTGATGCACATGCAAATACAATAAGGATAAGAAAGAGATTGACCGAAAAATAGACATGGCATTCACAAAAAAAGCAAAACCCCTTCTTGTTTAATGATTTAAGGTCAGTAGTGTCCGGTATAAAAATGTAATAATTATTATGGTCTGTCATTCCCGTCTAAACGGGAATCCAGATAAAAAGGAACTGGATACCTGCTTACTGCCTGCAGGGACAAGCTTCGCAGGAATGATATTGTGGAGCATTTTGTTGCAATGAAATTGGAGAAGACCAATAAAAATTATTTGAATTCAACAAGCTTGAAAGAACAGACGACAAAGTGGCTCCAAAAGCATGCCTGTCTGCGTATAACACACAGGCAGAGTTGATACTGTTTGATAGATTTATAAAGCCATGAAAATAGACAAGATAGTTAATGACAACAAATATGAAGACCTGACCCCTTTCATCACTTTCATTCAAGAACTCCCTAAACTGTCCAGACCTGCCTTTTTATTGCATCTGCAACCTTGACAACTTTTGATATCTCAGCGACATCATGCACCCTGACAATATTGGCACCGTTATAAACAGATATAGCGACAGCAGAAGCAGTTCCCTCAAGTCTTTGAGATGGAGGGACATCACCGAGGATTTTGCCTATAAACGCCTTCCTCGATACGCCTATAGCGATCGGTTTGCCTAAGAGTGAGAACTCTTTAAGGTTATTTATTATCTCAAGATTATGTTCAAATGTTTTTCCAAAGCCGATTCCAGGGTCGATTATGATTCTTTCATCTGGAATTCCATGCTCTCTGCAGATATTGATGCCCTCCCTTAAGTATTCCAGAATTTCCGGTATCAATGCCTGATAAACAGGGGCAATCTGCATATTACTCGGCGTACCCTTAATATGCATGATTATCACTGGAACATCAAATTTTCTTACGACTGCAGCCATTTTAGAGTCAAATCTGGTGCCGCTGATGTCATTGACCATAGACGCCCCAGCGTTAAGAGCCTCTTGTGCAACCTCAGACTTATAAGTATCAATCGAAATCGGAATATCCAGAACTTTAGACAAGACGCTTATCACTGGCGCCGTTCTTTTGATCTCTTCGTCAATAGAAACTGGATTTGAACCTGGCCTTGAGGATTCTCCGCCGATATCGATTATATCAGCACCTTCTTTCGCAAGGCTCAAGCCTCGTTCGATAGCTTTATCCCTATCAAAATAAAGCCCACCGTCTGAAAATGAATCAGGGGTGACATTTAGCACCCCCATTATGTAAGTTTTTCTTAAAAAGTCGAAATTAGCACCCTTAGAGGAAAGGATCATGAAGTAACAACGCTTTTCCCAGCGAGTATATCGTCAATCTCTGCACCCTCAATAGTTTCCTTCTCTAGAAGCGTATTTGCGAGTTTTTCAAGAAACTCATAATTATCCAGCAGCAGTTTCTTGGCGTTTTCATATGCCTCCATAACTATTGTCTTTATTTCATCATCTATGGATTCAGAGGTTTTGTCGCTGTAATCTTTATGCCTGGCTATCTCCCTGCCGAGAAAAATTTGCTCATCTTTTTTCCCAAAAGTAAGGGGACCGAGCTTATCGCTCATGCCCCATTCGGTAACCATTTTTCTTGCCAGTTCAGTAGCTCTCTGAAGATCATTGCCGGCGCCTGTAGTCATGTGCTGAAGAGCGATTTCTTCAGCCGCCCTTCCGCCTAACAAGACCTTGAGTGTATTAATCAAATAATCCTTTGTATATGTATAACGATCGCCCAATGGAAGCTGCTGCGTAACTCCTAAAGCCCTCCCTCTTGGGATAATGCTCACCTTATGGATAGGATCAGTGCCCGGAGAAAGCTTGGCAACCAAGGCGTGACCGGCTTCGTGATAGGCTGTGTTTTTCTTCTCTGTCTCGCTGATAACCATACTTTTTCTCTCAACACCCATCAGCACTTTGTCCTTTGCAAACTCGAAATCTGACATATCAACCTTGTCTTTGGATTTTCTAGCTGCAACAAGGGCTGCTTCATTAACCAAATTAGACAGGTCGGCACCTGTGAATCCAGGCGTTCCCCTGGCAATCTTATCAAGCGGCACATTATCAGCGAGAGGGATTTTCCGTGTATGCACTTTCAATATCTCCAGCCTACCTTTAACATCAGGAGTAGGCACGATTATCTGTCTGTCAAATCTTCCAGGCCTTAAAAGCGCTGGGTCTAAAACATCCGGCCTGTTGGTAGCAGCGAGTATTATTACTCCCTCATTGCCCTCAAAACCATCCATCTCAACAAGCAACTGGTTAAGGGTCTGTTCCCTCTCATCATGACCGCCGCCCAACCCAGCTCCTCTATGCCTGCCGACAGCGTCTATTTCGTCTATAAATATTATGCAAGGGGCATTTTTCTTTGCCTGGTCAAATAAATCCCTGACCCTTGAAGCCCCTACGCCTACAAACATCTCGACAAAATCAGAACCTGAGATCGAAAAAAACGGCACCCCTGCCTCCCCGGCAATTGCCTTAGCAAGAAGTGTCTTGCCTGTTCCAGGAGAGCCTACTAAAAGCGCCCCTTTGGGAATCTTGCCGCCAAGCTTCGAAAATTTCTGGGGGTCCTTAAGAAATTCAATTATCTCTTCGACTTCGTATTTTGCCTCTTCAATACCCGCAACATCAGAAAATGTAACCTTTACGGATTTCTGTGATACGAGCTTTGCCTTAGCCTTCCCAAAAGACATTGCCTTATTGCCGCCCATCTGCATCTGCCTCATAAAAAATATCCAGATAAGAACTAGAAAAATAATAGGCCCCCACGAAAAGAAAAAGGTTACATACCAAGGATTGGCATCAGGAGGCTTGGCAGTAATTTTAACATCTTTTGCCCGCAAATCTTTAACTAACTCGGGATAATTGGCGGCATAAGTCTTGAATTTAGTGCCGTCGGTCATTCTGCCTATGATATGGTTTTCTTTGACTGTAACTTCTTCAACCTCTCCAGCCTCGACCTTTTTAATAAATTCCGAAAAGATAATCTCTTTTTCTGTCTTCGGAGGGATAGAGAAAAAGTTATATAAAAGTATAATGGTAGCCCCGATAAGGGTCCAAATCAAGAGGCTTTTATAAAGATTCTTCTTATCCATAGCAGTTTAATAGTGTAACATATTTGACTTAAATATCTCTCGTTCTATTTTGATAAGCTGTTGTATGCCGCGTTCAGCAAGCTTTAGCAAAAAGCTCATGGTATCCAATGAAAATGGCTCTGATTCTGCAGTACCCTGGATCTCTACAATTTTGCCGTTCCCTGTCATTACGATATTCATATCGACCTCAGCTATTGAATCCTCTGCATAACACAGATCCAAACGAGGTTCTTTCCCGACTATTCCTACACTAATAGCGCCTAAATAGTCCTTTATTGGATTTTTCTCCAGCATTCCCTTTTTAAGCGATCCTTGAAACGCATCGTTCATCGCAATAAAAGCCCCTGTAATCGAAGCTGTCCTTGTTCCGCCGTCAGCCTGTATCACATCGCAGTCAACCCATACCGTCCTTTCACCCAATGACCTCAAGTCAACAACAGCCCGTAATGCCCTTCCTATCATTCGCTGAATCTCATGGGTTCTGCCGCCAACTCTGCCAACTGAAGACTCTCTTGTTGTGCGAGTCAAAGTAGCCCTTGGCAGCATGCCGTATTCGGCGGTTATCCAGCCCCTTTTTTGGTCTTTCAAAAAAGACGGCACTTTCTCCTCTATAGAAACTGTGCAGATAACCCTTGTCCTGCCAATCTCTATCAGAACCGAACCATCTGCGTTATTAATAAAATTATTTGTAACATTTACCTTCCTCATTTCGTTTGGTTTTCTCGAATCAGGTCTCATCAAAACTCCTGTAATAAAATATTAAAATAAATAAACGCAATAAAACGGAACATCAATGTTTATCAAACTTTTGTTATGTTGCAGTGATATCGCAAAATTATTCAGTCATAAAGCTACTTTTTCTATATCGTCTATAGGGTTATGCAAGAATCTCCCCCCAATGGCTCTGAATTTTTCGAGAGAATCCGTTACATAATATTTCCTTTTTGAGGGTAAATCAGCCGCCCGCATCAAACCCTTTTCAGATAGCACATCTCTGACAACCCTCGATGTCTCGATAGCAGAATCAATAAGAACAACAGAACCCATAGCTTTTTGAATGACATTTTTTAATAACGGATAATGAGTGCACCCCAACACAAGGGTATCCACACCATGTTCCTTAATGCTTGATAAATACTTGTCAGCTATCAAAAATGCAATGATGTCATCAGTCCAACCCTCCTCAACAAGAGGAACAAAAAGCGGGCAGGGATGTTCATATACCTGAATTTCTTTTGAGAGAGATTCAATAGCCTTGCTATAAGCCTTGCTTTTAATAGTAGCTTCTGTCCCTATTATGCCTACTTTCCCATTTCTTGTTGCCAAAGCTGCCGCCCTTGCGCCTGGTTGGATAACTCCGATTACCGGAACCTCGACAGCCTTAGCAATTTCAGGCAAGCTAATAGAAGAAACGGTATTGCATGCTACCACAAGGATCTTAATTTTTTGCTGAAGAAGAAACTTAACGCATTCAAATGAATACCTCGTTACTGTCTCAGGGGATCTTATGCCGTATGGAACCCTTGCTGTATCGCCAAAATATGCTATGTTTTCATAGGGAAGCATCATGCATAATTCTTTGAGAACAGTCAAGCCTCCCAACCCCGAATCAAAAATGCCAACTGGATAATCGTTATTACTCATCTATATTCAAACCTTGCTTTTCAATACAGAAAAAAATTCTCATATTCATATACAGCTTCAGTAGTGCCGGCAAACAACATGAAGTATTAATAATACAATATTTTTATTGGTCATGTTTAAAAAGGTTTTTGACATCATTCCTGCAGGCAGTAAGCATGGAGCAGGTATCAAGTTCCTTTTTATCTGGATTCCAGTTTACACGGGAATGACAGACCATAATAATTATTACATTTTTTACCAGACACTACTGATACAGCTTATTAAACCACGATTAAATAGAGTTTGTTTATAAACTCGGTTTCTGTGTCATTCCTGCAAGCGAAGCGCGTCAGGAATCCTTCTGTCCAGCCAAAAGAAAGATTCCGGACAAGCCGGAATGACAAAAAGTAATAGTTTATAAACAGATACTAAATAGAGAACCGCTCAATTTAGGTGGTGTTTTTAACTGCCTTACAGTAAACGAAGTCCCATTTGTTTTACTGTGGCAGTAAAATTCAGACACTCAAGCTTATAAAGTTCTTGCCCAAAAGAATCAGCAGCGATTAAAGCGAGGCGCCCTTCCTCGATATCAAGAGAGCTAATCAGCTTCTTAGCCTTCTGCAGGCGGGCATCAACTCTTTGAGAGATACCGCGATATTTGCAGGCTTCCTGAGTGCAGTGAAGAACAGCTACGCCGTCAACCCCACACTCAAATGCTTTTAGTATGTCGAGAATATCTATTCGGCTGATGCAATGGACATGAACTTGTTTGATGTTTTCCTGTAAGTTAAATCCTGTTACGCCAGCATGATGAGCGCACAAAAAAGCTGCTATTACTGGCTCACTACGTTTCGGGTCTATCGGCCCAACTAATGAAGGCACGGAGTTCCTTAATCCGTTTATATCATAACTAAGCATACTTATAGCGCGCCCTGGGCATTCAGGGGCGCATAAGCCGCATGCCTGACAATATTCAAGCCTAATTTCCGAATATGACGATACCACTGGCGCCCCGTAAGGACATATACGCTGACATGTGAGACAGCCCATGCACCTGTTGACATTCACATATGCGCCGCCTCCGCAGCCGCGGCACCTTCCAGCTTCTTTGAGAGCTTCAACTTCATCATAGCCTATCTCAAAAGCACAGAAAGATTCGCATCTAATTTCAGGTGCGATGTGTTTGATGCTTTGACGAGGCACGACAGCTATTTTTTCTTTCAGATCGTCGGGCAGGGGAGCGATCTTTTCTTTCTCAACTGCAGGCAACGCACCCTTGATACCTTCTCCCTGCATATATAGATGCATAGCAAGGGCGGTGCGATGACCATTGGCGACTGCTGCAACGGCAGAACCAGGTCCTGTAATAACCTCTCCAGACACAAACACGCCATTTGCGTTAGTCATCTGGGTATCAGGATCCCACTCAATACGCCCTCTCTGATCCAACCTTACAGGGCCGTCATGTAAAATTGAGTTGTCAGACATTTGGCCAATAGTGATAATAATCGTATCAGCCTCGATAAAAGATATCTGATCGTCATAAAACGAGGGGTTGAATCTGCCGAACTCATCGAAAACAGACCTGACCCTAACAACCTCAAGCCCTTGAACCTGCTCGTTTGCCCTCCGAACTGCCTTTGGCCCCCAACGGTTTAATATAGTGATGCCTTCCTCCAGAGATTCATTCACCTCCCATGTCCATGCAGGCATTTCATCAGCGCTCTCAAGACATACCATCGAGACCTTTTTCACTCCTAAACGCCTTGCCGTCCGTGCAACATCAACTGCCACATTACCCCCGCCGATTACAATAACATTGTTGCCAATGGCTGGATTCCCTCCGAAAGCGGCCTCTTGTAGAAAGGGGATAGCTAGCAAGACGCCTGAACCCTCTACGCCAGGAATATTAAGGGAACGGCTTAAGGAGAGTCCGACAGCGATAAGCACAGCATCATGTTTAGAGATGATTTCATTAAGGGTAATATCCTTCCCTATCTGACAGTTTGTTTTCACTTCAATGCCTTTCGAGATAATATCTGCTATATCTTCTTGAAGAAGCTCTCGTGGAAGCCGATATGGCGGGATTGCTGATGCGAGCATTCCGCCGAGCACAGGGTGGCGCTCGTATATGGTTACATCGTAGCCTAAAGATGCCAGATCGTTTGCGGCAGTAAGCCCTGAAGGACCTGAACCAATAATCCCAACGCTCTTGCCTCGGGTCTTTGGTATAGCTTTCCGCTTGCTCTTGCGGTAATCCAGAGATTTTTCTATCGCAAAACGTTTCAAGTGCCTTATAGCAAGAGGCTCATCCAAATCACACCGCCTGCATGCCCGCTCACAGGGATGGTGGCAAATCATTGAACAGACAGATGCTATAGGATTAGGGGCGGTAATAACATCGAAGGCTTCATTATACATGCCTTTAGAAATAAGTCCGACATAGGCTTGAATATCGGTGTGCACGGGGCATGCTGAGCGGCAAGGTGAATAAGCCCTTTTTTCTTTTATATCATAGGCGTGCTCGAGATACGATTTTTCTTCCTGAGTCAATGCTTTCACCATCATCAGTTCTCCTATTTTTCAAAGAATATATCGTTCTTCACATATATAGAGTCTGTCCATAAATTGTATGAAAATCTTTCTGTCATTTCAAACGAAGTGAGAAATCTTATCTTTTTCGCTCGGGATAAACCATGCACTGAGCAAAGCGAATGTGCCCGCGAGGAATCTAGCTGCCTTCCAATAAAGATTCCTCTCGCCATATGGGTGTTCGGAATGACAAACAAAATCAATCCGTTTGTGTTTCTATCGCCACTTTTCAGCCAAAGACAAACCTTTTAGTTATAAATACATATTATAATAAGCCGAAATCATTAATTTCAATTCCACCATTTACTCCCGAAAAATAGAGATAGAAAATGTTAATTCTAAGCCCGCTCCTTCTGTCATTCCGAGTGAAACGAGGAATCTTTCCTTATCGCTCGGGATAAACCATGCACTGAGCAAAGCGAATGTGTCCGCAAGGAATCTAGCTGCCTTCCAATAAAGATTCCTCTCACCATTTGAGCGTTCGGAATGACAAACAAATCAACAGGTTTGCAGGTCTATCTCTATTTTTCGGCTACTAAAAATTTCGAAATGCTCGTTTTTTCAATGTCTCGATTTTGTGTTGATTATCCGTGCATTAATAAGATATATTTAACAATACTCAAAAAACGGAGGTTCATATGGCAAAGGTATATATTCTTGCAAATGTATTACCTGGGAAAGAGGTATCAGTGAGAGATTCATTAAGAGGCACCAAAGGGGTTGCACAGGCTGATGTCATTACAGGGCACTACGACATCATTGCCATAGTAGAAGCGGCTGACACAGCAGAAATATTTGACAAAATATTACAAAAAATCAGGAAGATAAGGGGCATTAAACGCACAGAGACCTTTGTCGCAGTTGATTAATATTATGGATAAGGTATTAAGGGAGATTCTAAACAATGCCGTCGTTAAACCAGCCCAGCAACCAAGCAGAGACATCGAAATAGAAATTCCAAAGGAAGAGAGTTTCGGGGACCTCTCAACGCCTGTAGCGATGGGACTCGCAAAACAACTAAAACAAAATCCAAAAAAAATCGCACAGGATATTATTGACAAGATAGAATACGGCGATATATTCGAGAAGATAGAGATTGCTGGACCTGGTTTCATTAATTTTACTTTTGCGAAGAACTTTCTGTGGAAAGAATTAAAAAAACTTATTACAGAAAATGTCGAATATCTGTCTTTAGATATTGGGAAAGGTAAGCGGGTTCAAATAGAATTTGTAAGCGCCAACCCAACTGGGCCACTTCATTTAGGTCACGGGCGCGGAGCAGCCGTTGGTTCGGCGCTCTCAAATTTACTTGAAGCAGCCGGCTACAATGTCGAGAAGGAATATTACATTAATGATGCTGGCAGGCAGGTCCAACTTCTTGGACTCTCTGTTTGGGCAAGATATAATCAGATGATGGGCAGGGAATACGCTTATCCTGATCATGGCTACAGGGGCGATTACATTAACAGCCTTGCCGAGGATTTTCGCAAGTCGAGTCTGCCTGCCAGTAGCATTACTGATTTCTGCAGCAAAAAGATGCTCGATGGAATAAAGAACGACCTCGAAGATTTCGGGATAACCTTTAATCATTGGCAGAGCGAAAAAGAGCTTTTTGAAAATTCCTCTGTTCAGAACTCAATAAATGAACTGAGAAGTCGCGAATATATTTACGAAAAAAATGGGGCCGTATGGTTTAAGTCTTCCATATTCGAGGATGACAAAGACAGGGTAATCGTCAAACATGACGGCGAATATACCTATTTCGCATCGGATATAGCTTATCACAAAAGGAAGGTTGAAAATGGTTATGACGAAATCATAGATATCTGGGGAGCAGACCATCACGGCTATATCCCCAGGGTTCAAGCTGTGATGCAGGCTCTTGGATATCCGAAAGAAAGCCTCAGGATACTCCTTGTTCAGATGGTCACCCTTCTCAGGGGAGGCATCCCTGTTCAGATGTCCAAAAGAACAGGGGAGTTTATTACTTTAAGGGAGGTGATGGACGAAATAGGCGCTGACACCACAAAGTTTTTATTTCTCACCAGAAGGCACGATAGTCATCTCGAGGTGGATATCGAGACGGCAAAAAGGCAATCCCACGAAAACCCAGTGTATTATGTCCAGTATGCACATGCGAGAATCAACAGCATCTTTGAGAAGTTGAAAGATCAGGAAAAATTTGAGGTATTTAGAGATTTATCTGATTTCAACGGCAGCCTTTTCAATCAGGACGAAACGAGGCTCATCAAAAAAGTCTTAAACTATCCCATGATATTCAGAAATGCCGTGCTCGCTCGTGAACCTCACCGCATAACATTCTATCTTCAGGAACTGGCAAGCATGTTCCATACCTATTACCAAAAATTCAGGGTCATATCTGAAGACCCTGAACTGACTAAGTTAAGGCTTGCATTGTGTAACGCTATAAAGATTGTTCTGAAACACGGACTTAAAATCCTTGCGGTAAAAGCGCCAGAAAAGATGTAATAATTTCTAATCCCTTCTTACAATTGCAATTAACCCGAATAATGCATTTCTCTTCAAAAGCGCAGGCATAGATGCCCAAAAACCTTTGCTCTGAAACACCTTAGATAAAATAAAAGTGGTCAGCCCGTTCATATTTGACATATTCTAGTTTTATTTAAAGTCTGTCTATAAACTCTCATTGTTATTGAAGGCTGTCATTCCCGTGATATTGTATTATCAATACTTCATGTTGTTTACCGGACACTACTGATGTTCTTTCATTATAACTTTTTCAATTACTTCTACTATATGCATCACATCGCAGTTACTAATCTTGCTTTTTAATTGAAGTATGCAGCTTGGACATGATGTAATAACAACATCAGCATCTTTATATGATTCAAGCCTGTTTTGGAGCATCCTTTCTGAAAGCCCTTTATGAAAAAATCCAAAAGACCCTCCTAAACCGCAGCAGCCTGATAGAGACGGTTCGATTAGATTGAATCCTGCACTCCTAATGATATTCCTGGGCTCATCATATAAATTAAGGCTGAACCTTGAGTGGCAGGGGTCGTGATAGACAGCCGTTGAATTAGATTTCGCCACATGCCCCCAGAAAAACAGGTGCTTGCTTGCGCCTTCTGAAATAAGGTGGGGTATCCTTTCTTTAAAAAATTCGGTAACATCCAATGCATTATCAAGGCTGTCTGCTATTAGCCGCTTATAAATATTCCTGATAAAATGGATGCATGTAGGGCAAAGCGCTATAATAGCTTCGACATTAAGGTTTTTAAATGTCTGAATGTTAAACGTCGCCATCCTGATTGCATCTTCCTCCATGCCCAATTCAAGCATTGGAGCCCCACAGCACACCTCTCCTGCAGGGAGAATTACATCAAATCTTAAGGCATTAAGAACCCTTAAAAGAGCTCTCCCATAAGTTGGATACATAAAATTTACAAGGCAGCCAGTAAAGATGGCTATCCTCCCTTGAGCATGCCGTGCCCTAAAAACAGTATCTTTCACCCTGAATGGCGTAACAGCTTCCTTGATGCTAAGCTTTTTAATATGTCCGAATGGGGGGAGCCTGTGAGAGAAAGGAATATTGGATACTATTCTTAGGAGTTTCAGCAGCCTAAAGGAAACAGCCGGATTCCATAAGGCAAATTTTATAATATAATCGAGCAATAACCTTTTTTTGTCAAAGCCCCTCAGGTTTTTCCTGCTATTATAAACAGCATCGGTAATATTTATGCCGACAGGACATGAATTGCCGCACGCCCCGCATAATATGCAGCTAAAAAGGCTCTCGTACATCTTGCCTGAAGCCTTTAATTCCCCCCTCTGAAATCTCTGAAGAAGGGCTATCCTGCCTCTTGCGCTCATTAATTCTGTTGTTTTCTCAGCATATGTCGGACATAATGCCTTACAGTTTCCACAGTGAACACAATCGTCTATATTATAATTATCTCTTCTCATCGATATTAAGATTGGATAAAATCCGAAAAAAAAGATAGAAAAGTAAATATATTAATTTTTTACTTTTTTCATGCACCCGAGAGAGTATTGAAATCTTTCTTAAGAGAAATTAAAATTACCTGTTGTATTTGAAATAGCAGTTCACATGTCTATTTAGTGTCTGTTTATAAACTCTATGAAAATCTTTCTGTCATTTCGAACGAAGTGAGAAATCTTTGAGTTTTAAGATTCCTCCTTTCGGTCGGAATGATAAAATAATGTGTTTATCGGAAAACGCTCTAACACTTTGATACCTACCATCAATCATTAAGCTTTCCGCTTCGAAATCCTTCTATATCAAACGCAACATGTTTAAACCCAACCGATTTAAGATATCCCGCAAGAAACAACCGAAATTGCCTATCGAGCAAACGGCTAAAATGATCATCGGCCACCTCGATACTCGCAAGCGTGCGGTAATACCTGACCCTCACCTCTTTGAACCCATGATTTTTAAAAAAAGCCTCTGCCTTCTCCACCATGCCAAGCGCCTCACGGGTAATTTCAACCCCGTATGGAAACCTGGATGAAAGACAGGGGGACGATGGTTTTAACCATGTAGGGAGCCCAAACTGCCTTGATAAATCCCTTATCTCCTCTTTTGCCAATTCAGCTTCCATGAGAGGACTCCTGACATTATGAAGCCTTGCTGCCTTTATCCCGGGCCTCCAGTCAGAAACATCATCTGCGTTGCTGCCGTCTATGATATGTTTATATCCTATGACCTGTGAGATACCGGCAAGCCTGCCGTAAAGCTCGTCTTTGCAGTAAAAACAGCGGTCAACTGGGTTGGCGGTATAAAGAGGGTTGCTCAATTCATTCGTCTTTATTGCCAAATGCGGGATTTCAATAATCCTACCTATCTGAGCAGCGTGCATCATTTCTTGTTCAGGCATCGTCTCTGAAAACGCAGTAACCAAAAGCGCATCAATCCCTGAATCTTTAACTGCCTTTGCCAATAACGAGCTGTCAACGCCACCGGAAAATGCAACCACCACAGATTCAAGTTCGGTGAGAATAAAACAGAGTCTTTGGTATTTTTCTATCATTAATCAGGAATGACGACAAAAACCTTTTTAAATATGACCAATAAAAATATTGTATTATCAATACTTCATGTTGTTTGCCGAACACTATTGACTTAATTTAATAACATCAAAGCACCAAAATTTTATAGTTTTCTTGATGGATATTCTGGTCTTCCTTTACGATAATCTTTATATCAAAGGTTTTTTCAATCTCCTCTACTCCGGTTCTCTCGTCATCTGAGAGAAGTTCTGCCACAGCCGGATTTGCATTTATTATTATCGTGGCATCCCTATGGGGACCCATCTTTTTGAGCTTCCTGAATATTTCATAGGTTATTGTCCTTGTGGATTTAATGATGCCCCTTCCTTCGCAATACGGGCAGTGCTCGCAAAGAACCCTGCCAAGACTGTCCCTCACTCTCTTTCTTGTCATCTGGACGATGCCCAGTTCAGATAAGTTGTAAATAGTGCTCTTAGCCCTGTCTTTCTTCATTATATCAGTAAACGCCTTGAAGACCTTTTCCCTGCTTTCTTGCCTCTCCATATCTATGAAATCAATGATAATTATTCCGCCGATATTTCTCAATCTTATCTGATAGGCAATTTCCTTAACAGCTTCAATATTGGTTTTTAAGATGGTTTCCTCAAGGCTCTCCTTGCCGACGAATTTACCTGTATTCACATCTATTACTGTCATTGCCTCGGTCTGATCAATCACGATATACCCGCCGGACTTAAGCCAGACCTTTCTGCCCAGCGCCCTTGAGATGTCGAGCTCTAATGCAAATGCATCGAATATTGGCTCCTTGCCTTCATATAACTCTATCTTGTCAATAAGGCGGGGGAAATAGGTCTTTGCAAATTCTCTCAGCCTCTCGTATTCTTCAGCGGAATCTATAACGAGCCTCTCGACATCATGGCTCATAAAATCCCTAACGCTCCTGAATACAAGGTCGATATCGCTGTAAAGAAGCGCCGGGGATGCAAGTTTATCCTTTTTATGCTGAGTGTTTTCCCACATAAGAAGAAGAAACTCCAAATCCCTTAAAATCTCCTCTTTTGTGGCATCCTCGCTCGCTGTCCTCATTATTAAACCAAAGTTCTTAGGCTTAATCTCAGTAGCGATTGTCTTAAGACGCTGGCGGGCTTCCTCATCCTCTATCCTTCTGGAGATGCCAATATGCTCCACATTTGGCATAAGAACCAGATATCTGCCGGGGATGGTAATATATGATGTCACCCGTGCGCCCTTAGTTCCAATAGGATCCTTGGATACCTGGACGAGTAAGTCCTGTCCTTCCTGAATAATCTCCTCAATAGACATGGATTTAGCCATAAGATCAGTCTTTTTATAAATCTCTGATTCATCTATTTCATCTATTTCATCTATTTCATCTGCCTCATTGCATACAAATGTAGAATAATACTCCTCCAGGTCCCTCATAATATCTGAAACATAGAGAAAAGCTGCCTTGTCAAGCCCTATATCTATAAAAGATGATTGCATCCCAGGCAGTATTTTAAGAACCTTACCTTTATATATATTTCCTACTAAACTCGCGTCTCTTTTTCTTTCTATATACAACTCTACTACCTGCCCGCCTTCAAGAAGGGCAACCCTGCTTTCTTCTCTCATCGCATTAATTATAAGTTCACCTGTCATAATGGCTCCATCCAGTTATTATTCCAACCGTATAAATAGGTTCTTGTGATATCGATGTCTTTGATGTCTTTGTTAAAAACAGCCAATGTAATTTCGCTAAGCCTCGCCTTCAAATCGCCTCTATCTACAATAATCATCTTTATCTCGCTGCTACCATTTCCATTTTCTGCAAAAAAAATATTCTCTAAACATTCAGATATATCTATTTCCTTCCCATGCCTTTTAATTACTAATCCTCCCTTTTTGAAAGTCTGAATCTCTGCATCTAATCCTGCTATTCTATATTCATACCTGCATATAAAACTGCTCAAAGATGGAGTATTTTTAGGTATTTCAGCCATTTTTTCAATTTTAATCCCTTCAGGCAGAGTGGAGTTTAATTTATTAATATAAAATATTATATCAAATGGAAGAGCTATCTCCATATCAAAATATTCCCTTTCCCCTGCAACGCCCACATTAAGCGGGGGACCAAAAGATACAAGCGGGACGGGATGGAAGCCCTGTGAGAAAAGCAAGGGGACATTAGCCCTCCTCAATCCTCTCAAAATAGCCCTCATAGCCTCATGATGCGAAAGATAACGGAGGCTGTCTTTCTTGGAATATTGAACACGAACCCTCATCACATCCTGTTTGCCTGAATCTTCTCCAACGCAAAACTGCATCAATTCCCCTGAACTTGCCTTATTGCTTGATTTGAGTTCCTGCAGACCGCAGTCTAAACCACAGGCGCTGCAAACACTTCCGCAATCAGGAGTCTTTTCCATAGACAAAGCCCTATCATACTCCTTTGCCAAAAATAATTTGCTTACACCTGAATCTATATTATCCCACGGCAAGATGTCATCCTTGTTGAAATGTCTTTGAGCATATGATTCTCCATCTATGCCTATAGCGCCCATAGCCTCCAGCCACTTGTTATAGTCAAAAACCTCCGTCCATGCATCAAGCCTGCACCCTGATTGCCACGCCCTGTAAACAAGGGACGATAGTTCATTTCCACCTCTTGCAAAAACAGCCTCCAGAAGATTCATCTTTTCATTGTGTCCTTTAAATTTGATCTTCTTTTTCGCCATGAAGTTTTTCAGATAGTTTAGTTTAGAGAGTATTTCCTCGCTGGGTGACCGTCTAAGCCACTGAAAAGGTGTATGCGGCTTTGGTATAAAAGGAGAAACGGTAACGCTGATATTTACAAACCTTCTCGTGCATTTTCTGGCTATCCTCAAAGCCTTCATCACCATCGAATGGATAGCTTCAACATCTTCATCCTTCTCGGTGGGCAGTCCTATCATAAAGTAAAGTTTCAGATTGAGCCAACCTTCAGAAAAGATGGCATTTAGAGTCTTCTCATAATCCTCTTCAGAGAAGTCTTTGTTTATAACATTCCTTAATCTTAAAGTAGCTGCTTCTGGCGCAATCGTAAAGCCTGTCTTTCTGACAGAACGAATTTCTCTTAGAACATCCCTGCTAATGGAAGCAACCCTCAGAGAGGGCAATGAGAGGGATATCTTCGATTTCTGATATCTCCTGTTAAATTCCCTAATCACATAAAGTAAATGCGGATAGTCCCCGCTGCTCAGGGATACCAGCGAGACCTCTTCATACCCCGTATTATTCAGAGACATTTCTGCGATATCTAAAACCCTGCTGGACGACCTGTGTCTCAATGGCCTGTATATGAAACCTGCCTGACAAAAACGACAGCCCATTGAGCATCCCCTTGATACCTCTATTGCTACTCGGTCATGAACAATACCTGTATATGGAACAACAAGCTTTGTCGGATAAGCTGACTCATCAAGGTTTTGAATAAATCTCCTCTTTATCTTATCTTCGCGCCTGTGTATCAGAGGGACATAAAAACCTTCGATACCGGCAATCTCTTTTAATAATGTTTTTCTTTTGCCATCTCCATCTGATTTCCACTGTCTTGTTTTATCAAAAAGTTCAACTATAGCCTCCTCTGCCTCCCCGACAAAAAAGGCATCTATAAAAGGGGACATAACAGAAGGATTTGTTGTGCAAGGACCTCCGGCTATAACTAAAGGAATAGAGCCTTTTTGATATAGTCTTTCTTCTGCATATAATGGAATACCTCCGAGAGCCATCATGTTTAAAACCGTTGTATAAGAAAGCTCATACTGAAGGCTGAAGCCAAGTATATCGAAGTCTTTAATAGGAGTCCCGGACTCCAGCGAAGAAAGAAGGATATTTTGCCTTTTCAGGTATTCCTCAAAGTCTAACCATGGAGAAAAAACCCTTTCAGCCGAGGCGTAATGGAGCGAATTAATTATTTCATACAGAATCTTAAACCCCAGATGAGACATACCGACCTCATAGATATCAGGAAATGCAAGGACAGCCCTTACTTCTGCAGATGTTTTTTGAAGGCTGTTTATTTCGGAATTTATATAACGGCTTGGAGTTTGAAAAAGGCAAAGATTCATTATATTAAAGATATCATCATTTATTATATTTGGGCAATAACTGAAAAAAAGAGATAGAAATACAAAGGGATTGGTTTTGTTTATCATTCCTAACACCGAAAGGGTGAGAGGAATCTCTGAGTCGCTACTACAAGGCTTGTCCCGAGGCAAGTGAAGGATTCCTCGTTTTACTCGGAATGACCACCTATCTCTATTTGTAGGATTAGGCTATTTTAGAATACTTGGCAATTTTATGTATAATATCAGTAATATCCTGCAAACAACATAAGGTACTTATAATACAATATTTTTAGTTGGTCATGTTTAAAAAGGTTTTTGACCTCATTACTGCAAAGCTTGTCCCTGCAGGCAGTAAGCAGGGAGCAGGTATCCAGTTCCTTTTTATCTCGATTCCCGTTTACACGGGAATGACAGACCATAATAATTATTGCATTTTTTATCGGACACTACTGGTATAATATATAAAATATAAAAAATAGAGGAGGCATTATGTTCCAAACTTCTTTTGTGTCGGTCATATTGATAATTATCTTAATTGTATATTTCCTCTCAAGCGCAATAAAAATCCTGAAGGAATATGAAAGAGGAGTGGTATTCAGGCTTGGCAGGCTCATCCCGCTCAAAGGCCCGGGGCTGGTGGTAATTTGGCCTATTATAGATAAATTAGTTAAAGTGAGCTTAAGGACAGTAACTATGGATGTGCCGCCTCAGGACATTATTACAAGGGATAACATAACCGTAAAGGTGAATGCTGTCGTATATTTTAGACCCATAGACCCAATCAAAGCGATTACAGAGGTAGAGGATTATTACTTTGCCACATCTCAGATAGCCCAGACCACCCTTAGAAGCATACTTGGTCAAAGCCAGCTTGATGACTTGCTCTCAAAAAGGGAAGAACTTAACGCCGAGCTTCAGAAGGTCATAGACCAGCAGACTGAACCATGGGGCGTAAAGGTATCCGCTGTCGAGGTTAAAAATGTTGATCTGCCTTCTGAAATGCTAAGAGCTATCGCAAAACAGGCGGAAGCGGAAAGGGAAAGAAGGGCTAAAATCATTCACGCAGAGGGAGAATATCAGGCAGCCCAGCAGCTTGCTGACGCAGCAAAGATTATACAATCGGAGCCTGCAA
>JBBIIV010000004.1:0-35532 GCA_037446295.1 Nitrospirota bacterium | reverse complement strand
TTTTGAGAGAAGATAATTGTTTAAACATAAAGAATCGCTCAATTTAGGAAAAAATAAGCATGTAACTCAAACAACTTGATTTATTCTGTAATATTGCCCTTTTGTTCCGGTATTGTTTTATACTATATCAATATCGCTCTTATATAATACTCAGGGGGGGATAATTATATGCTCTCAGTAATGAGATCGCTTATTCAAAAAAATGAAACAAAGATTGTACTAATTGTACTTGACGGAGTAGGGGGACTACCTTTTAACGGCAAGACTGAGTTAGAGCTTGCGAATAAACCAAACCTTGACAAGCTGGCACAGGTATCAGCTTGCGGTATGCATATCCCTGTAAGCTATGGCATTACACCTGGCAGCGGACCAGGGCATCTTAGTTTGTTTGGATACAATCCCTTAGAATTTCAAATAGGCAGAGGTGTTCTTGAGGCGCTTGGCTTAGGAATTGAATTAAAGAAAACGGATATAGCCGCAAGATGTAACTATGCTACAGTAAAAGATGGAATCGTTACAGACAGAAGGGCAGGTAGGATAGCAACCGAAAAGAGCAAAAAGCTCACAGAAATGCTTCAAAAGGAAATACCTTCTATCGGCAATGTAAAAGTTATACTCGCTCCTGGCAAGGAGCACAGGTTTGCAGCTATCTTGCGATTTCCTGACTTAGTCGGGCCTGATGCCGCAGCCATATCCGACACAGATCCTCAAAAAGAGGGGCTTCAACCTTTAAAACCAATTCCTCTAACAGAAAGTGCTGTTTCAATATCAAAGACCGTCGAAAGATTGATTCAGAGATCACAACAAATACTTGAAAATCAAGATATGGCAAATTTTATTCTCATAAGAGGATTCTCGTGCCTTCCTAACATCCCAACATTTGAAGAAGCATTTGGATTGAAATCTCTTGCGATTGCGGTTTATCCCATGTATAGAGGGCTAGCGAGGCTAATCGAGATGGATGCCCCTACATTAGATGGAAGTGTTGCCGATGAAATAGATTTTCTCAAAAAGAGATACAATGAATATAACTTCTTCTTCCTGCATATTAAAAAAGTGGATTCTTGCGGAGAAGACGGTAACTTTGAGGGCAAAGCAGCTGAGATAGAGGCTTTTGATAAATTGCTGCCCAAGATTCTCGAATTGAAACCGGATGTGTTGATTATCACAGGTGATCATTCAACTCCAGCTCTCATGAAAAGTCATAGCTGGCATCCAGTGCCTACTTTATTATATTCGCCTTTTGTTCTGGGCAAAACATCAAATGCTTTTACCGAAAGGGAATGCCTTAAGGGAGAGTTAGGCATATTCCATACATACAATTTGCTCCCTTTAGCGCTTGCGAACTCATTGCGGCTTAAAAAATATGGGGCTTAAAGAGCATTTTAACATTGGATTTATGATTAAAAGCTTATTAATGAGCCTCATGATAGTTCTGTTTTGTTGTCATTGCACTCTTGCAGAAAACTTGCAGTCACTGGGAAGCATCGATTATCAGAATATTACTGAACTGAACACCGCTATTAACGCGGATTATCTCAAAAGCCTTGAGAAGGACATAATCTTTGAGATGAACAAGGCAAGAACAAACCCCAAGAAATATGCAGAATTAGAAATGAAACCCATGCTTAAAAGATTTAGTGGGAAAAAATATTTTAATAATAACAAAAACTATCTAACAACGGAAGGGAAATCAGCAGTGGAAGAGTGTCTAAGATATTTAAATAACGCAAAATCTTCGGGTTTGCTTTACCCTGACGAAGACTTGAGCAAGGCTGCAATGGCCCATGTTAAAGAACAGGGGCATACAGGGAGGATCGGCCATCTTGGCGGCAACCAAGACACCCCAATGAGCCGGGTTATAAAATATGCCAAAAGCAATTATGCATCCATAGGCGAAAACATATCCTATGGACTTACCTCTGCCCCCGATATAGTCTCTTTCCTTCTGATAAACGATGGAATGCCATTAAGAAAACACAGGGAAAACCTAATGAACACCAAGTTTAATCTTGTAGGGGTATCCTGTGGATATCATAAGGTTTACAGAATAATGTGCGTGATAGTCTATGGCGGTCTCTAAAAAAGCAAAATTCGCTGATATTTCGCAGTTACTCTTTTTGGTTCATCTCGAATTTCGCTGCAGCGAAATTCGAGATGAACCCTCTTTTTTTGATAAAATAGCTTTACCAGGAAACTGCAATTGAATATTTGTTTATCAGGCATAAATACCCTCAAACCCTTTGTATTCAACAAAATTATCTGGATGCAATAACGCAATTTGTGAAGAAATGCATTTTTTAGGTTGATATAAACAGACACTATATCGGAGCAGATTGCTTATTAATTACATTCAGCAGTTTTCTTGCCGTCATAAATATCTCTATATACCTGTTATCCTGAAAGTCTTTGTATGTATTAAGATAAGGAATAAAACAGTTTTTTTTATAAATCAAAGATACCTCAGCATATATCCCGTTATTGAGATATATGCGGTGTGAATAGTCTTTTGTTGAGGCTAATACAATCTTGGCTGGCGTTAAATAGCCGGGATCAAGATTAACATTTCTTTTGTTGCCAGTTGCGAGAAGTTCTTCTAAGTTATTAGTAATTATTTTTATTCGGGATAGCTCATTCTGTTCAATGAGATTTTTAAAGAAAACAAATCTCCTGATAATTTTATCTCCCAGTTCATCCTTGTAATAATCTGAGAAATCCCATGTAATAGGCGGTGAGCACATCGCAATTTCGCCAAATTTGCTAACAAGTAATTCAAAAGCCTTTAAGTACCAACTATCATTTGAGTATAAAATACCAGAAAAAAGCAAAGCCTTCGATGGGATTCGGGGTTTTCCCATTAGTGAAATATCACTCAGATGCGAGCTGATGGATAGCCGTTTGTATCATTGGAGAATCCCATTTTACAGGACCCTTAACCTTTTCCTTAATTATCCCTTTTCTATTAATAATGAAAGTCTCTGGCACACCGCCTATGCCATATATTTTTGCTATATTTTGATTGTCTATCAAAACTGGAAAGTCAAACCTATTTTTTTTCATGTATTCTCTAACTTTTTCTGGTTTGTCTTTATATAAAATTGATATATAAACAATATTATTGCCCTTGTCATTGTTAATAAGATTCTGTATTGAAGAATTAACTTCCGAACAAGATTCACACCATGAAGCCCAAAAGTTCAGCAAAATGATCTTGCCTTTGAAATCTGATAATCTCCAGATTTTATCATCGATATCTTTCAGCTCAAAAAAAGGGGCATCACGCCCAATAATCGCTTTATTCACAGGGCTTTCTCTGCCGGTTGCGGATAAATAAATTAATATTCCGCCGGCTATAAAAACAAATATGAGGATAATTGTTTTGTGTTTCACATTAAAATCTCAGTAGACCTGTCTACGTGCAACGCATAGGCATGACGGAAGCCTGCCCCCGAAGTTTATAGTCGGGGGTCCTTGGTCGGGCATACAGGCATAATGAATTGGATTCCCACTTTCGCGGGAAACGCTCTATTCCAACTCCCTGCTTACTGCCTACAAGAACTAGCTTCGCGGGAATGACAACCTTTTATCCCGATGAAAGTTTATAAACAGACACTAATTAGAGTCTGTTTATAAACTGTATGAAAATCTTTCTGTCATTTCGAACGGAGTGAGAAATCTTTGAGTTTTAAGATTCCTCCCTTCGGTCGGAATGACAAAATAATGGGTTTATCGACTTTATAAACAGACTCTAATTAAAAGCAACCATGAGTGGGTCTTCTATCTTTTTTAAGACAGGGGCATCATCTTCAATCTCAATTTTTATGATCTGACTGTCCTTGAATGTGCCTTTTATGATATTTTCTGATAGCATGTCTTCTATTTCACGATAGACCGCCCTTCTCATAGGCCTAGCTCCATAAGCTGGCTGATAATATTTTCTAAGCAGCCATTCTTTGACCTCCAGAGAGACCATTATCATCAGTCCGTTTTCCGAGAGTTTTTTGTTTGTCTCATCTATAAGAAGGTCAATGATGCTTAACAAATGTTCTTTATCAAGAGGGTGGAATACGACTGTTTCATCAACCCGATTAAGGAATTCGGGATTAAATGTCTTTTTGAGTTCAGACAAAACACCATCTTTGATTTTTAAATAAGCATCCTCCGAGGAAGCTCTCTGAAAGCCAAGCGGGGTTGCCTTCTCGATAATCCTAGCGCCAAGATTTGAAGTCATGATTATAATTGTATTTTTGAAATCAACCTTTCTGCCATAACTGTCGGTTATGACTCCTTCATCGAGTATCTGAAGGAGAATATTAAAAACATCTTGATGAGCCTTTTCAATCTCGTCAAAAAGTATTACCGAATAAGGGCGTTTCCTGACTTTTTCAGTTAATTGTCCGCCTTCTTCATACCCCACATAGCCTGGCGGCGCTCCAGTGAGGCGGGATACATTAAATCTTTCCATGTATTCAGACATGTCGATTTTTATAAGGGCACTTTCATTATTGAACATAAACTCAGCCAGAGCCTTTGCAAGTTCGGTTTTCCCAACGCCAGTAGGGCCTAAGAAAAAGAATGAGCCAATAGGCCTGTTTTTCGTTTTTAAGCCGGCTCTGGAGCGTCTTATTGCCCTTGATACAGCCTTTATTGCCTCATCCTGTCCTACTATTCTGCCGTGAAGAATATCCTCCATTTTTAGCAATTTCTCAGTTTCTGTCTCCTCTAATTTGCTGAGTGGAATTCCGGTCATCTTTGAGACAGTATAAGAAATATCGTTCTCTCCAACTGTTGAGATCTCTTTGTCCAGAGACTCTTTCCATTTCTTATACTGGGACTCGTAAGCTTTCTTCAATCTGTCTTCATGTTCCCTTATAGATTGCGCCTTTTGAATATCATGCAGCCTCATGTATAAGGTCTTTTCTTTGGAGAGTTGAATCAACTCTGTTTCCATTTCCCTCAGCTCAAAAGGCATCATAGCGCTTTTCAACTTAAGCCTTGAACCTGTCTCGTCAATCACATCTATTGCCTTGTCAGGCATATGCCTGTCAGTTATATATCTGTCTGACAATTTTGCCGCCGCAATAACGGCTTCTTCACTGATTTTTACTTTATGGTGCTTTTCATATTTAGCCAACAGGCCGTGCAGAATATCTATTGTTGTGTCAAGAGAAGGAGGCTGAATATAAATAGGCTGGAATCGCCTTTCAAGCGCCCCGTCTTTCTCAACATATTTTCTATACTCATCAGGGGTTGTCGCGCCTATGCACTGAAGTTCGCCTCTGGAGAGTGCAGGTTTAAGCATGTTTGATGCGTCAACTGAACCTTCTGCCGCTCCTGCGCCGATAAGTGTATGGAATTCATCAATGAAAAGGATTACATTCTCGGATTGCAATATTTCTCTCATCACAACCTTAAGCCTTTCTTCAAACTGTCCTCTGTATTTTGTCCCTGCAATCAAAGCGCCGAGATCAAGCGATATTATCCTCTTTCCGATAAGGCTGTCCGGAACATCTCCTAGAACAATCTTCTGTGCAAGCCCCTCCACAATGGCGGTTTTGCCAACCCCTGGCTCTCCGATTAATGCCGGATTATTTTTGAGCCTTCTGCCCAACACCTGAAGGACGCGTTCAATCTCGTCCTCTCTACCTATGACTGGGTCCAGCTTGCCTTCAGCCGCAAGCATTGTCAAGTCCCTTCCAAATTCATCGAGGGCAGGGGTATTGGTTTTTCTGCGCTCCTTCTGATGACTTTGGTGAAATTGAGGCTTGATCGTCAGATTAATAGTCAGTTGACGAGCTCCCAAAAGATTAGCCCCGAGGTTGCGTAGTATCCTTCCGGCTATTCCTTCATCTTCCCTGATAAGCCCCAGCAAGAGATGCTCACTGCCTATATAGTTATGCCCAAGCAGTCGAGCTTCTTCTATAGCAAGCTCTAAAACCTTCTTTGCTCTTGGGGTAAATGGTATTTCTCCGAATGTTATAAGATTGCCACCGACAGGAAGGTTCCTTTCTATTTCATATCCGAGTTCATCTATTGAAAGCCCCATTTTTTTGAGGATATTAACTGGGATGGAATCTTTATCTCTTATAACTGCAAGAAGAAGGTGTTCTGTGCCGAGGTAGTCATTATTTCTCCGCTCTGCCTCCTCTTTTGCATATATAATTATCTTTCTGCCCCTTTCTGTAAACTTCTCAAACATTTCTATCTCCTTCATACAAATAACAATATATTTAAATTTTAATTGTCTTATGCTTATCTTGTCAATACGAAAGCCCAAAAAACATGAGCAAAAATCATGCAAATATGTTCCAGACATTAAACAGCATAGTGCAATTTAGACTTAATTTATTGGTATAATTAAATAATGTCAGAATACTTCATAAACCTCTCGCCAGTATTACAAGCATTTATAGCTACCATTTTTACATGGGCTGCTACTGCGCTGGGTGCAGCGGTAGTTATTTTCACTGGGAAAGTAAGTCAAAGGATGCTTGATACAATGCTCGGATTTGCTGCAGGTGTTATGATAGCCGCGAGTTTCTGGTCATTGCTTTCTCCTGCGATACAGATGTCAGAAGGCGGCAATTTGCCCTCGTGGCTTCCGCCTGCCGTAGGTTTCATATCAGGCGGTCTTTTCTTAAGGCTTGCTGACAAGATTTTGCCACACCTTCATCCTGGATACCCTGTGCAAAATGCCGAAGGCATAAAGACATCATGGAGAAGGACAACTCTACTCGTTCTTGCTGTTACACTCCACAATATTCCTGAAGGGCTGGCAGTTGGCGTGGCATTTGGAGCTGCCTCATCTGGCATCCAATCAGCTACCCTTGCAGGGGCAACAGCCTTAGCTTTGGGCATCGGAATACAAAATTTTCCTGAAGGGGTCGCTGTATCCATGCCATTAAGGGGCGAAGGGATGTCAAGATTAAAAAGCCTTTGGTATGGACAGCTATCAGGGATGGTAGAGCCCATAGCTGCAATTATAGGGGCAGGAGCGGTAGTTATAGCTGCTCCACTCCTGCCTTATGCCCTAAGTTTTGCCGCCGGGGCAATGATATTTGTCGTTGTTGAAGAGCTGATACCTGCCTCTCAGCGGGGAGAAAATACAGATCTCGCCACACTTGGAGTTATTGCCGGGTTTACACTCATGATGATATTAGATGTGGGATTAGGATAACAGTTAATAACCAAACAATGTCTTACCCTAAATCTGAGATTCATAAAAGCCGTGTTCTATTTGTTATACCTCCCTTCCTGCAGCAGCAGCAAAGGCTTTGAGCTGATTCATCATTACAGCAAAATTATCAGGCGTTAATGACTGAGGTCCATCGGAAAATGCCTTTTCGGGATTAGGATGCACCTCTACCATAATGCCATCCGCCCCCGCTGCAATTGATGCGTAAGACATTGACGGCACATATTTAGAATAACCAGTAGCATGTGATGGGTCAGCTATTACAGGAAGATGGGTTTCTTCTTTTAATACCGGTATAGCAGAAAGATCAAGGGTATTGCGGGTATGCGTCTCGAATGTCCTGATACCTCTTTCACAAAGAATAACCGACAGATTTCCTTCGCTGAGTATATATTCAGCGCTCATGAGAAGTTCATGCATCGTCATAGACATCCCTCTCTTAAGAAGAACAGGTTTATTAAGCTGACCTACTTTTTTTAGAAGTTCATAATTCTGTGAGTTTCTTGTCCCTATCTGCAAAATATCGGAATATTCAGCAATGAGTTCGACAGTTTCTGGATTTACAACCTCGGTAACAACAGGCATTCCTGAAATTTTGCCGGCTTTTGACAGGAGTTGCAATCCTTCTTCCTTCATGCCCTGAAAAGAATAAGGGGATGTTCTGGGCTTAAATGCCCCCCCGCGCAGTATTGAAGCGCCTGCTTTTTTAACAGCGGCTGCAATATTTATTATCTGTTCTTCATTTTCTATAGCGCATGGCCCTGCGATAACTATAATGTTCTTGCCGCCTATCGATACACTGTCAGATATCTTTATTATGCTCTGTTCCTTTTTAACTTCTTTTGATGCAAGCTTAAATGGCTTTAGAATGGGGACGACCTTCTCAACCCCTTTCATTAATTCGATGGATTGCAGGATAAATTTCCCCCTTTCATCTCCAACAGCGCCTACAACATCTCGTGTAGTTCCCTGAATTACATGAGGTTTATAGCCAAGTTCAATTATCCTGTTTAAAACCTCTTCCTTTTCTGCCTTTGTAGCATCGGGTTTCATTACGATTATCATTTCTTCTCCTTTTTTTGGTGTCCGAAAAAAAGCTGAATGGTCACCTCGGCTACAATGATTTTTAACATTAAAAAACCGGAGGTGATTCCTTCGCCCACCTCCGGTTTTCAAGATGATTTTTATAGTTTAAATCTATATCCTCAACCCGACCAACTGCCGGAGGCAGACGACGTAAAAATAAAAAAGAAAAATCCAAGCCGCCAGCAGAAGATTGAATTTAGAATATATGATTTTTGCATAATTATTATATATACTAATCCAATCAATTATGTCAATATATCATGCAAAAATAAACTTCGAAAAATAGAGATAGACCTACAAACCTGACGATTTGTTTGTCATTCTTAACACCCAATTGGTGTGAGGAATCTTTAAGTTAAACGATAAGATTTCTCGCTCTGCTTGAAATGACGATTTTTTATCTCTATTTTTCGGTATAGTTTAATCGCATTGACTTATCAGTCCATATTTAGTTTATAATAACATTTCATTTATTGAGGAGGAGCGATAATTATGTATGCTATTATAGAGGCTGCTGGAAAGCAGATAAGGGTATCATCGGGGATACAGATAAAGATTGATATCATAGAAGGTGATTTAAATTCTGAAATAATCCTCGATAAGGTTCTAATGATTTCAAAAGAAAATGAGACGATTTATGGGAAACCTTATATCGATGGCGCTAAAGTGAAAGCGGAAATAGTAGGGCGGGGAAAGATGCCTAAGGTGCTTGTGTATGGTCCTGCCCCTAAGAAGGCTTGCAGAAGGCTCAAGGGTCACAGGCAGCCATTTAAGACTTTAAAGATAAAGGAAATAATCGGAGGCTGATTATGGCGCATAAAAAGGGCGTAGGAAGCACAAAAAACGGCAGGGATAGCGAAGCTCAAAGGCTTGGAGTTAAGAGGTTTGGCGGCGAAATTGTAAGGGCAGGTAATATCATAGTGCGTCAGCGCGGAACAAAATTTCATCCTGGCAACAATGTAGGCAAGGGTTCGGATGACACTCTTTTTGCTCTTCTTGACGGTATTGTGAAGTTTGAGAGAAAAAATAAAACCCGCACCAAGGTCAGCGTCTATCCGGCAACCGCGGAATCTCAAACTGTTTCTACTAATTGATACTATAATATATTTTTTAATAGGCAGCTCTTAAGTATTTGGGCTGCCTATTTTTGCTTTTTTTTAGAAACTATAAGAGAAATAGATATATATAGTGTCTGTCCATAAAGTCGGTAAACCTACTATTTTGTCATTTTGACCGAAGGGAGGAATCTTAAAAACTCAAAGATTTCCCACTTCGGTCGAAATGACGGAAAGATTTTCATACAGTTTCTAAACAGATACTATTCTTAAATCAAATGAAATGAGTGGTATTTGTTTTATAAAAAAATAGGCGTGTTCTTTTATCATTTCGGCTTGATTATTGTATGAAATTTGTAGATTATGTGAAAATTTTTGTAAGAGCAGGTGATGGCGGCAAAGGCTGTGTCAGCTTCAGAAGGGAAAAATATGTTCCTAAAGGGGGTCCTGACGGGGGTGATGGCGGCAAAGGGGGGGATATAGTTTTAAGGGCATCTAAAGACCTCAATACCCTTCTTGATATTGCTTACAAAAGGCATTATAACGCGCAAAGGGGTAAACATGGAAAAGGAAAGAGAATGCACGGCGCCAACGGTATTGAAACAGTAATTCAAGTGCCTGTCGGCACAATCATAAAAGATGAAGACGGGGCAATACTTGCCGACCTCGACAACGATGGGGCTAAGGTTATAGCAGCAAAAGGCGGAAGGGGAGGTCTTGGCAATTGGCACTTTGCGACCTCGACAAATCAGGCGCCAAGTTACGCTCAACCAGGTATGCCCGGCGAAGAAAAATGGTTGATTCTCGAGCTTAAACTGCTTGCCGATGTTGGTTTAGTGGGGCTGCCTAATGCTGGAAAATCTACGCTTATTTCGGTGATTTCATCTGCCAGACCCAAAATAGCCGACTACCCGTTTACTACTCTCATACCCAATCTTGGGGTAGTCAAAGTTGATATCGGTAAAACCTATGTTATTGCAGATATTCCAGGAATTATCGTTGGAGCTCATGCAGGCGCTGGTTTAGGCTTACAGTTTCTCAGGCATATAGAGAGAACTTCTGTCATTCTTCATCTCGTGGATATCTCAGATATATCCCCATCAGACCCCATCGATGATTTTGAAAAAATCAATAAGGAATTAGTATTATACAGCAGAGCCCTTTCAGAAAAACCTCTCATAGTGGTTGGAACCAAACTTGACCTCGCTAATGATAAAATAAGGCTCAACAAGCTCAAGGATTACTGCAGGGAAAAGAGAAATGTTTTTTTTGCGATATCTTCCATAACTACAGAGGGCTTAAAGGAATTAACCGATTATCTTGCTCAGAAAGTCTTCCAATCAAAAAAGGGTTTAATACAATGATATACAGATTAGTAGTCAAAATAGGGAGCAATATTCTTACTGACAAATCAGGAAAACTTAATTATAGGAAAATGGCTCTTATTGCAAGAGATGTTCTGAAAGCCACTGAACTCGGCTATGATGTTGTAATTGTATCGTCAGGAGCTATTGCGGCAGGGATGCAAAAGCTTGGGCTGAAGGTAAAACCAGACGAAATACAATTGAAGCAGGCTGCAGCTGCAGTAGGACAATCATCATTAATAAGGGCTTATGAAAGGATTTTTAACCGCCTCTCCAAAAAGGTCGCTCAGATACTCTTGACAAGAAGCACCTTTTCAGAAAGGATTAGATATTTAAATGCACGAAACACGATCCTTACATTACTGTCATTTAAGATTATACCGATTGTCAATGAGAATGATACGGTCTCTACAGAGGAGATAAAGTTTGGTGATAATGACCAACTCGCCGCACTAGTTTCGGGGCTGATAAATGCGGAAAGACTGATTATCCTTTCTGATGTCGAGGGGCTTTATTCTTCAGACCCTAAGAAGAACCGTGACGCCAAAATATTCTCTGTCGTTGAAGAAATCACTCCCGAATTAGAGGCAATAGCTGGCGCCTCAGGCAGCATTGTTGGCACAGGAGGGATGTATTCGAAGCTGCTCGCTGCGAAAAAGGCTTTATCATACGGCATAAAGGTTAATATAATCAGCGGAAGAAAACCATGGCTTATATCAGCCATATTAAACAATGAAAGACATGGCACTGAATTCTTGCCCAGGGAAAACTCCAAAATATCGTCCAAAAAGGGCTGGATCGCCTATGCAATAAATCCAATAGGAAATATAGTATTGGATGAAGGCGCTGTTGAAGCCATATTAAAGTCGGGGAAAAGCTTGCTTCCTTCTGGTATAGTGAAAGTTGAAGGATATTTTGATATAGGTGATGGGGTTAATTGTCTCGATATTAACGGCAAAAAAATAGCAAAGGGTATAGTCAATTACTCATCGTTTGAGATAAATAAGATAAAAGGCAAAAGGACATCTGAAATCGAGCCAATTTTAGGCTATAAACATTCTGATGAAATAATCCACAGGGATAATCTTGCCATCATCTCTTGAAAGAATTACCACACAAAGAACCTCTCGGTCACTGCTAAGTGATTCTTTGTTTTAAACAAGCAGTTGAAAGCTTCCGGAATTCATAACCCAAAAATGCATTTCGTTTCAAAATAGCAGGCATAGATGCTCGAAAACCCTTTATTCTGAAACACCTCAGAGATGCAATGCCGCGATCTCGATAAAATGAAAGGGTAGGTATCAGAGTATCAAAGTGTCATTTGACACTCTGACACTCTGATACTATAAAATGTTTGAGGGTATTTATGCCTGCTAAACAAAAATTCAATTGCAGTTTCAGGGTAACGGCAATAGGCTTTTAAAATCAAACCTTCTCAAAATTATCTTTGGATGCTCCGCAAACAGGACATACCCAATCTGCAGGAAGCTTATCAAAAGGAGTCCCAGCCGGAACGCCTGAATCAGGGTCTCCCTGTGTTGGGTCATAAACATAACCGCAAATGCTACATTTCCACTTTTCCATAAAATCCTCCTTGTTTTAGAGTTTAATTAATGTCTGTTTATTAATTCATTTTCTGGGTCATTCTCGGAAGCAAAGAGCATTGAGAATCCTTCTGTAACAACCCCCTACCCCTTTGTTAAGGGGGATTAAAGGAAGATTCCAGCGACTCCAACCCAACCAGGGACAGGCTCTGCCGGGATGACGAAAAAGCAATAGTTTATAAACAAACTCTATTAAACCCAAAATTGTCATTACGAATATAACCAATTGTTTTATAAATATTTATTCCTAATGGCCGCCATTAGAAAAACTGATTGATAATAAAGGATATTTAAACTCTAATGACAATTCTGGGTTAAAAATACTATCCCATCCCTTCGCTATTATCAATAAATTCTACCTTTACCTTTGAGATTCTCTGTCCAACCATCTCGATAATCTTCAACCTCATTTTATCCATCTCTATAGCATCACCGCTGCGAGGTATCCTTTGCATGTATGTGACAATAAACCCGCCTAATGTGTCATATTCAGCCGATTCTGGAATGCTGATATTATAATCATCCTGTAAATCTCTAATGCTTATTGAAGCGTCAATAATGAATGAACCATCGGCAAGCTGAATAACCGGGCTTTCAGTGTCATATTCATCCCTTATCTCGCCTACTATCTCTTCAAGGAGGTCTTCAAGCGTAACCAAACCTGTAACACTCCCATACTCATCTATAACTATAGCCATATGAACCCTTTTTTTCTGCATCTCTTTCATAAGAATGCTTATCTTCATGGTCTCAGGAATGAAAAGAGGTTTCTTCATAATCTTACGTATACCCATGCTCTCCCTATCAGTTTTAGAGAACATCATCAAGAATTCTCTAGCATGTAAGATCCCTCGCACATCATTAGTATCTACACCGATAACAGGATATCTCGAAAACTCCTCCTCAGAAATAATCTCAATAACCTTATCAGGAGGGGTTTTAATATTTATCGTAACCATTTTTGGCAGTGGAACCATCACCTCCTTTACGGAGGTATCTGTAAACTCGAAAACTCCATGAATAAGCTCTTTTTCAGCAGACTCAAATACCCCCTGTTTCCTTCCTTCCTCGAGCATAAATTTAACATCTTCTTCAGTTATATACTCCTTTTTTGTAAAAACCTTTTTGTCAAAAGGTTTGAGCAAAAAATTAGTACTCGCCGTCAAAATACATACGAGTATATGAGTAAGTTTAGAAAACCAAGCAATAAAAGGGGCTACGAAAAGGCTGACTTTTTCAGAATGAGCGTGAGCTAATGTTTTTGGTATAAGTTCACCGAACATCAGGCTGAAATATGTAACGAAAAGCACGACGATGCCAATAGCTATGGCATCGCTTGAAACAGATATTAAAGACACTGGGACATTTCTGATTATAGGACTGATCGTCTCAACAGCAGCAGCACCTGCGATTGCAGAGGCAAGAGCTCCTGCGGCGGTAACGCCTATTTGAATTGTGGCAAAAAACCTATCAGGATGCTCCCGCAAGTGACCGAGGGTTTCAGCGTTTCTGACGCCTTCTTCAACAAGTTTTTTTATGCGGCTCCGGCGCATTGTGACAACGGCGATCTCAGAAGCTGCAAAAAAGCCGTTGACAAAAATAAAGATGCAGATTAGAAATATCTCAAGCCACATCTCAGAGTTTTTTAATTACTTCATCCGCCGCCTCAATGGTAGATGCAACTATAGGGGCGTTCACTGGTTTTAGATCGTAGGTAAGGCAAACACCTTCACTTATAACGGCTTTGACTGCATTTTCAGTCCTGTCGGCAGCGGTGAGTTCCCCAAGATGCCTGAGCATCATTACCCCTGATAGTATCATAGCAAACGGGTTGATTTTATTAAGCCCTTTATACTTTGGCGCGCTCCCGTGTGTGGCTTCAAACACTGCATATTCATCCCCAATATTGGCGCCAGGGGCAAGTCCAAGCCCGCCTATCAGACCGGCAACGAGGTCTGATACGATATCCCCGTAAAGATTTGGTAGAACAAGAATGTCATAAAGATCGGGTTTCTGGACAAGCTGCATACACATATTATCGATAATCCTATCCTCAAATTCTATATCTGGATAATCTACAGCAACTCCCCTTGCGGATTCTAAAAACAATCCGTCTGAATGCTTCATGATATTTGCTTTGTGAACAGCGGTTACCTTCTTTCTTTTATTTCTACGCGCATATTCAAAGGCAAATCTTACAATCCTCTTTGTCCCATAAGTAGAGATTGGCTTGATGCTTACGCCTGAATCAGTCCTTATACTCTTGCCGGTTTTTTGCCTTATAAAATCAATCAAATCGAGTGTGTCAGGTTTGCCTTTCTCAAATTCGATCCCAGCATATAAGTCTTCATTATTTTCCCTGACTATGACGATGTCAATATCTTCATATCTTGAAGGAGCGCCCTTGAAAGTCTTACATGGCCTTAAGCAGCAATAAAGGTCGAGTTCCTGTCTTAATGCGACATTGACGCTCCTGAATCCCTTTCCGATAGGGGTTGTAACAGGACCCTTTAAGGCAACTTTATTTTTCTTTATTGAGTCTATCACCCTTTGCGGTAGAGGTGAGCCCTCAGAAATATAGGTCTCCTCGCCTGCGCCTTGTATATCCCATTGAAATCCAACGCCTGTAGCTTCAAGCACTCTTATTGCTGCTTCCGTAATCTCAGGTCCAACACCGTCTCCGGGAATGAGGGTAATTTTATGCATACTGTGTGTATTTCCTTATGGGCATACCGATAATATCTCCCTAACTATGTCAGGATAATTGGCTATGAGCCTTAATTCATCATCTGTCAGAGGCTTCTGTGTGTGCAGGTTAGCATACTGGGCAAGATCCAGTATCCGTCTCGCATCATTGTCATCGTGAAAGTCTATACCGAGCTTACTATAAACATGTCTGAATCCCTTTACCCCTCCATACTCTCCTGTGGTAATTATCCTGCCTGTCTCTGCATGCTCGGGTTCCCCTCTTCCAACATCTTCAGGGTCATAAAGTTCATAATTTCTGCGGTCTTTTAACGCGCCGTCAGCATGTATGCCAGATTCATGTGCAAAAGCATTAGCGCCGACGCCAGGCTGATTTATGGGAATGGGAAGGTTAAAAGCATATGATGCGTAACGAGCGAGTTTCCATGACTTTGTAAGATCAACATATTCATCGAGAGGAATTTTGTCCTTAAGTCCGTGAGAGAATTTTAAAGCTAGAATTGTGGAAACGAGGTCACAATTGCCAGCCCTTTCTCCATAGCCATTTATGGTTGTATTGATATAAGTATCTATTCCAGCCTCTATTGCAGCCTGCGCTCCTGCTATTGAAACGGCCTCTGCCATGCCAAGGTCGTTATGGCAGTGCATCTCGATAGGAAATTTTGTGGCAAGGGCAAGGGTCTTTATCCTTTCATATATTGTAATCGGGTCGTCCGTTCCAAGTGTATCGCAATACCTGAATCTATCAGCACCGCTTTGCTTTCCCGCTAATATGAACTCGATGAGTTTATTCAACTCAGTCCTTGAGCCATCCTCTGCGTTAATTCCGATAGTCTGAGCGCCAAGGCTTCTAGCGAGCTTAACAGAATCAACAAGAGACTGCAAAATATCCTTCCATGTCTTTTTGCCTTGAAATTTGCCTTGTAACATAATATCGGAGGTGGCCATCGAGATATTTATATGCTGCAAATCGGGGCAGTTATTGAAAGATAACTCCACATCCTCTGGGACGGCTCTGCACCAACCTTCTAGATGAAGCCTTTTAATTACGCCCATTCTAGCAAGTTCAAGATTTGCGTTTATATATCTTATCTCATGCCTCAGAGTTGGAAAGCCAATCTCGCTCTGATAAATTCCCATGTCATCAAGATAAATATTAAGCATTGTTTTTGAGAGCTTAGGAAGAAGAATTCGCGAAGTCTGAACGCCGTCTCTATTGGTCACATCTACTAAATATACTTTACTGCCCATCAAACCCTCCTCTTTTTTTAAAGATAATAAATTTTTTTAAATTAAATCTCTTGCAAAAGTCTTTGAAATGTTCTTTCTGGAGCTGCGAAAGATCTATTTTCCATGAGCGTTATTAATGGCGCTCAACTCGCATTCATTTGGAAAAAAATCTTGCATCAACATTTTGGAAAAGAGTTAATTATAAAGCACCACAAAGCCCTAGCATTTTAACTCTACAGCTTCTTTTTGGTAATCTCCCGCGCGATGGCAACCTTGCCCGTTCTGACGAATTCCTTTATGCCGACAGGTTTCACAAGTTCGATGAAGGCCTCGATCTTCTTATCATCGCCTGTTATTTCAATCGTATAGGTATGAGGGCTTGAGTCAAGCACCCTGCCCCTAAATATCTCGACTATTCTTAGAACCTCGGATTTAACTTCCTGCTTTGGAGCAACCTTAACGAGTATCATCTCTCTTTCAACATGGTCTATCTCGGTGAGGTCAACAACCTTGATAACATCAACCAATTTATTAAGCTGCTTTAGGATCTGCTCAACTATCCAGTCATCTCCGGTTGTTACAATAGTCATTGTAGATATCTGAGGGTCAATCGTCTCACCAACCGAGAGGCTCTCGATATTATAGCCGCGCCCGCTGAAAAGCCCCGCAATCCTTGAAAGAACACCAAATTTATTCTCGACAAGCACAGAAATCGTATGCCTCATAACAGTCCTCTCCTTTTCTATTTAACGGCTTTCAATTTCATCTCAGCCTTGCTTTCCTTTTCCAAAAAGAGCATATCATCCAAAGCTGCACCGGCTGGAACCATTGGGTATACCTTTTCCTTCCAGTCGCAGACAAAATCCATGAATACAGGCTTTTTAATCCTAAAAGCCTCGGTAAGAACAACTTTGACCTCGCTAGGCTTTACAGCCCTGAAGCCAACAGCGCCATAAGCTTCAGCAACCTTTACAAAGTCTGGAACTACATTAAGGTAAGTATGCGAATATCTCTCATTAAAAAATAGCTCCTGCCACTGCCTTACCATGCCAAGATATTGATTGTTCAAAATAGCAACCTTTACAGGCAGATTGTGAATTACTGCCGTTGCGAGTTCTTGTATGTTCATCTGTATGCTGCCGTCTCCGGCTATATCTATTACGAGCCTGCCTGGATTAGCTATTTGCGCGCCTATAGCGGCAGGAAATCCGTAGCCCATAGTGCCGAGCCCTCCTGAAGTGAGTAATGTCCTGGGCTTAGTAAATTTATAAAACTGGGCTGTCCACATCTGATTTTGCCCAACCTCTGTTGTGATAATTGCATCTTCACCGGCAAGTTCGCATATCTGTTCTATCACAAATTGAGGTTTAATCACATCAGGGGTATGGTCATAAAACATGGGCCTTTCGGCTTTCCATTCTGTTATTTGTTTTAGCCATGCATTTCTTATCTCTTTCCACTGCTCCTTAGCTTCATCTCTCAAGACCTGATTTAAAGATGTAAGAACCTTTCTAACATCCCCGACTATGGGGACATCTACCCTTACATTCTTTCTGATAGAGGTAGGGTCTATATCAATATGGATTATTTTAGCATTTGGAGCGAATCCCTCTATCTTGCCAGTTACCCTATCGTCAAATCTCATTCCGATTGCTATCAGTAAATCTGTGTTTTGGACGCTTTTGTTTGCATAATATGTCCCGTGCATACCGAGCATACCCAAACAAAGATGATGGGCGCTTGGAAAACTCCCAAGACCCATTAATGTCATAGTTAGAGGGATGTTTGCAAGTTCAGCTAATTCCCTCAGTTGCTCAGAGGCGTTGGAGAGTATGCATCCGCCGCCTGCAACAATGACAGGCTTTTTGGATTTAACTATCTCGTTTGCTGCCTTTTCAATCATCCAGCGATTGCCTTCATAAGTTGGGTTATAGCTCCTTATATATACCTTTTCGGGCCATATAAACTCAGTCTTTGATGCGCTGACATCCCTAGGCATATCAATAAGCACAGGTCCAGGCCTTCCGGCTTTTGCTATAAAAAATGCCTCTCTCACTAACCTTGCGACATCCTTAACATTTTTAACAAGGATGTTATATTTTGTGCATGGTCTCGTGATACCGACTATATCTGCCTCTTGAAATGCGTCGTTTCCTATGAGCATTGTAGGCACCTGTCCTGTAATAACTATAAGAGGGATGGAATCCATATAAGCTGTCGCAATTCCAGTAACGGTGTTAGTAGCGCCAGGACCAGAGGTAACTAACACAACTCCGGGCTTGCCTGTTGATCTCGCATAGCCATCAGCGGCATGAACAGCGCCCTGCTCATGCCTTGTGAGAATCAGTTTTATATCTTTATCGTCATGAAGCAGGTCGAATATCCCCAACACCACGCCGCCGGGATACCCAAATATATATTCAACCCCTTCTCTTTTAAGGCTTTCAACAATTATCTCAGCGCCTGACATTTTCATTTTTTTATCGCTCCTTCAATCTTGGACTATTAAAGAGTGTGATATTCAAAATACCATAAAATATATTAACTTTTCTATATGGTAAATTTTTCTGAAGAATAGAAATAAAAATATGGTAGTTCCGATCCCACGCACTTTTTGTCGTTCCAAATCCCTCACTTTAACATTCCGAGCGGGTGAGCCAAAGCCCTGAGCGAAGCGAAGGGGAGGAATCTTTCCTTTCCAGTTCGGGATAAATTATGCACTGAGCAAAGCGAATGTGTCCGCATTCTGGTAATGGATGATGAGGAAACCATCAGGGAGGTTCTTACTAAACTTTTGAAGCACATGGGTTATGATGTTCAGTATGCAGCAGAAGGAGGCGAGGCAATAGAGTTGTATGAAAATGCATTAAATGCTTTTGATGCCGTCATAATGGATTTGACTGTTCCATAAGGAATGGGAGGCAGAGAAGCGATAAAAGCGCTTTTGAAAATAGATTCGGAAACAAAGGTAATAGTAACAAGTGGATACTCAAATGACACGGTTCTGGCAAATTACAAAGAATATGGATTTTTAGACATACTTAAAAAACCTTTTACCGCTAATGTCCTGATAGAGGTATTATCGAAGATAGAGACTCGAGATGCCAACCTGAATTAGCCTCAAATATCCCCTGACTATTTTCAAGTAGAAGATGCCTTCTGAAACTGCAAGTTATATAGATCACGGTATGTCTCGGATCTCAATATAATCTGTTCGTGAGTCCCTACCTGCTGTATCTCTCCTTTATTCATCACGACTATCCGTGAAGCCTTTTTTATCGTAGAAAGCCTGTGAGCAATGATAATGGTTGTTCTGCCTGCCATAAGCTTTTCCAACGCTGCTTGAACCTTTTGTTCAGAATCGGAGTCGAGCGAAGATGTAGCTTCATCGAGGATTAAGATGGTAGGATTTTTTAATATTGCCCTTGCAATAGTCAATCTCTGCTTCTGCCCCCCTGATAGTTTCATGCCCCTCTCACCGACAATAGTATCATAACCGTCAAAAAGTTCGCGGATAAATTCATGAGCATAGGCAGCCTCAGAGGCAAATATCATATCTTCCTCTGTAGCATCGGGTTTTCCACAGATTATATTAGCTCGAACGGTGTCATTAAAGAGTATTATCTCTTGGGTGACAAGCCCTATACTTGACCTGATGGATTTCAGAGACAAGTCTTTTATATCTATCCCGTCTATGAGCAACTGCCCCTCTGTGGGACTCCAGAAACCTCCCATAAGATCAACAAGGGTGCTCTTGCCTGCCCCGCTCATGCCGACTATAGCTATAATCTCTCCCTGTTTAATCTCGAGATTAAATCCCTTTATCGCATATTCATTGGAAGATGGATACTTAAATGAAAGGTTTTTAAAAGCAATTTCGCCCTTGAGGAGTTTTTCTATCCCCCCTTCCCGCTCCGTTTGTTCAAAAAATATCCCTCTTACCCTTTCAAGCACCGCCCTACCCTGTTGAAAGTTATTATAGACCTTGCTCAGCCGCCTTATCGGGGTGTACATCATTAAAATAGCAGCAACGAAAGAGAAAAAAGAGCTTGCAGTCATCTCGCCTGATATCACAAGATGGCTCCCGTAAACCAGTATTATAGCCACTCCGATACCTGCAAAAATCTCTGCCATAAATCTCGAAAATTCATCTATCCTGACCTCCCTCATTATATTTCTGTAGTGTTCTGAGAGCGCCTTCTCATGTCGTGCAGATACAGTTTTGTTCATATTATATGCTTTGATAATCTTCATTCCCTGAAGGCTCTCATTCAGGATTTTGGTGACCTGAGATATTAGTTTTCGTGTCTGAAGGCTCGTCTTTTTCATTATCTTTCCGAGCCTCCCAATGGAATATATCATGACAGGAATCACAATAAAAGATAACAATGCAAGTTCCCATTGCCTTGTTATGGCCACAATAGCAAGCACAATGACTGTCGCACCCTCCACGAAGAAATCCTTGATGGTGTGAGCAACAATTGAGTGCAAAAGCCCGATATCATTCATAACCTTTGAGACAACTGAGCCGCTTGATGTCTTAGAGTAGTAAGAGATAGGCAAAATTATAAGCCTCTCATAAACCTCTTTTCTTAAAGTGCGGACGATCTTGGCGCCTATGGAACTCATCAGATAATTGGTTAAATAACCGAATAAGCCTCTCATACAAAAAAGAATTATTATCCCTATAGGCAGGAGAATCAATAATACTGGGGACTTCTGAAGAAAAAAGTAGTCCAGTGCGGGCTTCACAAGCCAAGCTATAGCGCCGTTAATGCCTGCCAGTATTCCCCCAGAAATAACAGCTGATATAAGCCTCCAGATATGCGGTTTTGAGAGGTCGTAGAAAATAAGGAGGTCGCCAATATTCTCACCTGAAGTTCTTTTTAAAAAAATATCGTTAATATTCATTTTTGTTAAGAGGTAAGTAAGAGTGAATTTGCGGCATTAAAATTAATAAACTGCCTCAAATGACTTTTGATTAGAATAACATAATGTGATGTGTGATGCCATATCAATCTAGACAGCTAAAATTAGCGATAAAGAAGGATTATGGCATTCAATCAGGCAAGAATGATGAAGAAACTGGATTTCCACCGTCGCGGGAAGGCTTTATTCAACATTTTTGCTGCGAAAGTTGAATGATTTAGTTGAATACAAAGGGTTCGAAGGTATTTATGCCTGCTGAACAAAAATTCAATTGCGGTTTCCAGGGGTTAAAGATATCAAAATGCCTTTGACAGTAGGAGTAGGAGTGGGAAACGAAATGTTATTTCTCGAGTCATAGTGCCGATTAATCAGGTGTCACCATATATTTAAAACAATGAAAAATTAATTGTTTTTTTCAATTAACAGCAAATGACTCGTCTAATATTATTCTCTTAGCCCCGATAAATCTTTTTAAATAATAGGGGGTATAAAGGCTGTCTATTGTAATCCTTTTTGCCTTGGATGATGCGTGAATAAACAAGTTATCACCTATATAAATCCCGACATGTGATGGAAATGAAGCATATGTCCTGAAAAAAACTAAATCCCCGATTGAAAGTTCATCCTTGTCTATTACATCACCGAAACGGAATTGCTCCCTAGCGCTTCTGGGAAGAGATATCCCGATAAAACTATAAACCTTCTGAACATATGCAGAACAGTCAATCCCAAAAGGCGTGCTGCCGCCAAATCTATACGGCAGGTGCATCATCTTTTTAGCAAATATTACAAGCCTTTCTCTGATGCTCAATTCCTCTAGTTCTTTGCTTTTTGCAAGCGTTTTAATATCTTCCATCTTCTGAGAGGCTGCTTCAGGAGACAACTTTGAATGATACGAACGCAAAGAGGCATTAGGCGATTGAATGACTTCCTCTTGCTCCTGATCCTTTTTGACAAGCAGAAGTTTCTGTCCCAGCTTAAGGGAGTTGCCTTCAAGTGCATTGATTTCTTTTAATTCATCTGGGGCGATGCCATATTTAACGGATATGCTCCAGATGGTATCGCCTTTTTTAACAGTATGTGTATAGGGCTTTGTGGTTTTTATCAGTAGTTGCTGCCCAAGTTTTAATTTATCGCTCGTTAAGCCATTTATTTCCATTATCCTATCAGCTTTTATAGAGTATTTTTTTGCGATCTTTGCGATTGTGTCACCCTTTTTAACCTGATGATAACGGGCATCGAACGGATCGGGGGCAGCAACAGCGTTTTCACCAGATGTTAGAGTTGTATTGGTGATTTTAGGTGTTTGTTTTTTAATTGAGGGTTTGTTTTGCTGCGGGATAGAAAGTTTATCACCGATGGCTAATTTATTGGATAGAAGATTATTTTGCTCCTTGATAGCATCCACCGAAACTTTGAACTTTTTGGCGATAGTATATAGGTTATCACCCTTTTTGACTGTGTAATTAAGGCTTGCATAAGAATCATATATAAAAAGCAGCGAAGAAAAAGTAAGAAGCAAAAATAAATACAAAAACTTTTTCATGACCATTCCTTCCAGACTTTAGTTTTGACTCCAAAAGATATTACATTAGCAACTAAATTTAAAATTCAAATAAGAAGGGCAGTTTCTTCCATTTTTCGCTGCACTGCGGCAGTATATCAAAACTTACCCTCCTGTTTGAAGATTTAGAATCGATCACCTCCTTAATAAACTCAGTAGAAAATTAACTAACTAGATTCGCTACTCTAAAATAATCGCCAATAGGCGGTAACGAAGCCAGATTTTTTAAGCCAAAATGGTTTAAAAACGCCTTTGTAGTCCCGTATAAAAATGGCCTTCCAGGCACTTCCTTTTTCCCAACTATCCTGATAAGTTTTCTATCAAGAAGGCTTTTTAGGGCGCTTTCCGAATTTACACTTCTAATATTATCTATTTCAAGTCTGGTCAGCGGCTGTCTATATGCGACTATTGCGAGTGTTTCGAGCGCTGCCTGTGACATCCTGTTTGAAATATTTATGTTTTTAAGCTTCCTGATATAATCAGAATAATCAGGATTAGTGAGCATCTGATATCCGTCTGCAATCTCAAAAATCAAAATGCCCGAGCTTCTTGCCCTATATTCGACAACTAATCCATCCATTACTTCCCTGACTTCATGCTCACTCATTTCCGCAACCTTGGCAATATTGCTAACAGAAACAGGCTCAGTCGATACAAAAAGCAATGATTCCAGCAACGCCTTTCGTTTATGCCATAACTCAGGGAAAAGGCAGGATTGATGCTTATTATCGCTTTGGCTTAATCCAAGCAGGCTCTCCACACGCGAAAGTATAACAAAAGTTATCTTGAAATTCAAGAAAGAATTCTTTATTATTATTTAAGTTCTGAATGAATATTGGAATTTTTCAAATGGAATAATCTTTAATATATTGATTCCTCATAAAAAACCGTTTAATTATTAAATTACATTAACTGATTATTTAAAAAATTAATAAATACATAACAAATGAAAAATGCCCCCGAATTATTTGTCACCTTCTTACTTTTCACGCTTCTGCTCGTATTAATACTCGCAACGGTTATTACAATCCTGAGGTTTCTTAAAAAAAGAGATGAAAAGCCTCCTGTTCATATAGGGATGGAGCAGTTTACTGATGCATTTAAATCTCTTGGCGGAGAGATTAATATATTAAAAGAACAACTCCTGTTAAAGGATCGGCTAGCTGCGATGGGGGAAGTATCTGCCGGGATTGCGCATCAATTGAGAAATCCTATGGCGGTGATTGCAGGCTACAGCAAACTTCTTCTTAAAAGCCTTGACGAAAATGACAAAAGAAGAGATATGCTTATGGCGATTCTGAAAGAGGTTGAGGAAATGAACAAGGTTATGGAAGAGTTATTCAGGCTCTCAAGGCATGAACAGATAAACAAGACCGAAATTGATATCTTAGAACTAATAAAAAAAGTAGCTCATTCTATGGCAGCGAATAGTAAAAAGATTAACTTTGATGAAACCATAAATCTAAAAATTAGAGGTGATGATACTCTCATCACGCAGGCGATTAAAAATCTTGTTCAAAATGCCCTTGATGCGGGCGGCGAGGTTTGGATAAAGGCTTTTGAAGGTACGCTTTTTGGAAAGCAGGGTGTTTTCATGAATATCCTTGATAAAGGCAAGGGGATACCCAAAGAGGATATCAATAAAATATTTATGCCCTTTTTTACTACCAAGGCGGATGGCGTCGGTATTGGTCTGGCAATGGCTCACAAAATAATAACTGCCCACGAGGGCAACATAGCCGTTGATTCTATGGAAGGGCGGGGAACGGTATTTAAGGTTTTTTTACCCGGATCCGGATAATGTGGAATTGCCATATTGCAGCAAAATTGAGTCATTTAGGTTCTAAATTGTTAAAGATGCATAGTTTATCGTTAATGCTATCTTGACAGCCTGTAGGATTATAGCTCAAAAGCGAGGGAAGTAGTGCATAATATCCTTATAGTTGAAGATAAGAAAAGCATGGCTGATATGCTCAAAAAAACCCTTCAAATGGAAGGTTTTTCTGCCGTCACGGCAAATTCGGTTCAAGGCGGGCTCACTAAACTTTCAGAGGGCGGGATAGACGCTGTAATAACAGACTTAAAGCTCCCTGACGGCGAAGGAACTGAAATATTGAGAGCATCCAAAGAAAGCCATCCATTGTTGCCGGTTATTATCATGACTGCATACGGAAGCATCGAGCTTGCGGTTAATGCCGTCAAATTCGGGGCATATGATTTTATCACCAAACCATTTAATACTGAACATCTTGTCCTTATCTTAAGACGCGCCATATCAGAAAGCAAGATAAGCAAAGAGAATATCATTATTAAAGAGGAGTTTCCAGACCTTTTCAAACCGCCGGATGTGGTAGGATCAAGTCCTGCATGGAAAGAAATCTTATTGAAGGTCAAAAGAGTAGCTCCTCTTAAAACCACTGTTTTGATTTTGGGGGAAAGCGGAACCGGAAAGGAACTTATTTCAAGAACAATTCATCACATGAGCCCGAGAAGTTCAAATCCATTTGTCGCTATAAATTGCGCCGCAGTGCCAAAAGATTTAATTGAGAATGAGATTTTTGGACATGAAAAAGGGGCATTTACAGGAGCCAATGAGGTGAAGCCCGGGAAATTCGAACTTGCTGATAAAGGAACTATATTGCTCGATGAGATAGGCGATATGTCTCTTTCCTTGCAATCAAAACTACTGCGGGTTTTGGAGGAGAGCGAGTTTGAGAGAATAGGAGGTGCAAAATCCATCAAGGTTGATGTGAGAATTATCGCTGCAAGCAATAAAGACCTTCAAACGGAAACTGGGAAAGGCAGCTTTAGGGAAGACCTGTTTTACAGATTGAATGTCTTTCCTATTTTTATCCCGCCTCTCAGAGAAAGGGTTGAAGATATTATACCTCTCGCCAGGCATTTTATATCTCGTTTCTGCAGGGAAATGCATAAAACTGTCGTTACCTTTTCTCCCCAAGCTGAGAAGATGCTTATGAGCAATGATTGGAAAGGCAATGTCAGGGAACTTAGAAACACTATCGAAAGGGCTGTGATATTATGCGACAGTTCATCAATTATGCCCGAACATCTTAATCTACAAGAAGCCTTCTCAGGCAGCAAGATTGACTGGGAAGCTCCATTGCAGGATGTGGTCGAATCTGCAGTAAGGGCAGTTGAAAAAACAAGGATACTTAATGCCCTCAAGCAATCTCAAGGCAACAAAACAAAAGCAGCCGAACTACTTAAGGTAAGCTATAAAACGCTTTTAACTAAGATTAAGGATTACGGCTTTGAGCAGTAATCAGTTTGGCTGCTTTTTAACCCTTAGTTTTGCTAAGCAACTGGCTGATTGTATTTTTTAGGTTCGTTAAATCCGAAGATTTCACTACATAAGCATCAGCCACCCAGACAGAAAAATCATCCCTGTAATCATAAGCGGTAAGCATTATTATAGGAATTTGCGGATTTTTTTCTTTCATAAGCCTTAAAACATGAATCCCGTCCATATCCGGCATCAATATGTCGAGCGTTACAAGGTCGGGAACCTCTTTTGAAAATACCTCAAGAGCTTCAGCGCCTGAATTGGCAGTCATGACTGTATAATTTTCATCTTCAAGCTCTGCCTTGTAAAGTTTCAAAATATTTTTTTCATCATCGACAACAAGAATCTTCATTAATCCTCCTTTATGGGCAAATAAATTTTAAAAACGGTTCCCTCTGACCAGACGCTGGCTACATCTATTCTGCCCCCGTGCTCTTCTATTATCCGCTTGGTGATTGATAGCCCAAGTCCAGTGCCCATAACCCTGGTCGTAAAAAATGGGTCAAATATCCGGTCGATGTCATCTTGTTTAATTCCACAACCATTGTCGCTTACTTCGATAACAACCTGTTTGCTCTGAATCCCTTCCTCATAAAGATATGACGAATTAAAATTATGCTTCTGAGTGTAAACCTTCAATGATATTTTCCCATAATCCGTCGCCTGATTGGCATTGCCTATGAGATTTATAAAAACCTCCTTGAGCCTGTATGGATCCCCCCATAAAAAAATATCTGGTTCTATCTCTTTTATTAAAACATTACCTTTTGACTCCAAATCAGGAATCAACAAAGCGCTTATACTGTCAATGATTTCATTAATATCAACCTTCTTTTTCTCTATATGCCCGCTCTTCACAAAAATCAAAATATCGCTAAGAACGCTCTCCAGTCTTCTAGTCTCGTCAACAATTATTTTTGCGTACTCTCTTAAATCGCCTGTGGAGTTCCTCTCAAGTCTCTTGGCAAATCCGCCGATAGACAAAAGCGGATTTCTTATTTCGTGAGCTACTCTGGCGGCCATTTCACCAAGGGCTGCCATTCTCTCTGATGCAATAAGCCTCTCTCTTAATTTTTTAAGCTCAGAGATATCCCTGACTATGTGGATCGTCCCAAGAAGAGATTTTTTTTCATCGAATATAGGAGAACTTGAGACCAAAAAAGAGCCGCCCAGATTAGAGTCATCCATTTCCTCAATAAAGGGCTGTCCAGTTTTTAATGTCTTATGATGAGGGCACTTTACATAAGGTTCATTGAGCCCATGAAAAACTTGATAGCATTTTTTGCCTATGATCTCATGAGCAGGCTTGCCAATCTTTTCAGCAACAGCCTTGTTTATTTTTTTAATGGTATAATCAGGGGCGTTATAATATAAAAGATCCGAGATAGAATCAAATATATTCTCCATCTCTTTTTCTGTCGTTGTAACCTTCTTAAAAAGCTGAGCATTTTCAATGGCAGTTGTCATGTGGTCAGTAAAATTCCTAAGAAAATCTATATCGGAGTCGGAGATTTTTCTGCCGGTAAAGAGATTATCCACCCATAAAACACCTATCACCTTGTCTTTGGCTATAAGCGGCACTAAAGCATAAGCATTAGAGCCAAGTTGCTCAGTAAAAAGCTCTTGAGTTTCGGAATATAAATTAGTATCTGTAACATTTATCACAGCCTTATCATTAAAAACCTTTGCAAGTATAGAGTTTGATTGAAGCTGAAGTTCAGAATCGCAGCATAATCCAGCTATTAATGAATCCTGATTATGAAGATTCTTATCAATCTCATTAATCAAAATGGGCAAGGTCTTGCCTTCTTTCCAAAGCCTTAACCATATATCTGAAGCCTGTTCAAGGCTCGAGGGGCCTATGCCCATAGCTACTTTGAATGCCTTTTTCTCCTCGTCCAATAAAAAGAGTAAAGCCCTATTGAAGCCAAACCCTTCCCCCATAGTTACCGCAGCTAATATCATTCTGAGAAGCTTATCCAATTCAAGTGTGCCCCGCATAGCAGAACTAATGAAATACAGCCTCGAGAGCTCCTCATTCTTATTGCGAAGCTCTCTTTCGGTTCTTTTCTTTTCTGTAACATCCCTTGAAATTCCGCTTGTCCCGATTATATTGCCTGCTGCATCCTTTACTGGCGAGAGGGTAAGATTTACATCTATTATCCTGCCGTCCTTTGCGAGTCTGATTGTTTCTATGTCCTTAATAGTATTGCTGTTTCTAACCGATTCAAGATATCCTTTTTCAGTTTCTATTAAAGTGTCAGGGATAAAAGGCAAAAATCTCCCCATTACCTCTTCTTTTGTAAATCCATAAATCTTTTCAGCCCCCCTATTCCACAATGTAACCCTTCCTTCCATATCGGTAGTCACGATAGCATCGGCTGTGTTTTCAATCAAGCCTTCAAGCAGTTCTCTGAGGTCGGAGGCGCTTCTTGCTGCATCCACAGCCTCCTTCTCCTTATTCCTGAGTTGCTCTAAAAGCACAAGTTTATGAATGACAATGGCGGCTATAGATGCAAATCCTTCCAAAACAATTTTGTCATCTTGAGAAAAGGGGATTACGACGCCATCAGAAGACATTTTATTGTAAAGTCCGAAAGTCCCTATGATACTGCTGCCTATAAGCAAAGGGGTGCAGATAGCTGTTTGGAGTTCCATGTGTTTAGAGAGGGGACTGTAAAAGTTAAAATCATCAAGGCAGTGAAATAAAGTTGTTTTGCCTTGCTCGAATGTCTTACCTGCCACGCCCTCGCCAATCAAGACAGTTAGTTCGTCTCTTATGTTCTCAATATCTGGGACGCCAAATGAAGCCTTAACGAACAACTTTCCATCCTCCAGAAGGCGCAGAAGACAGATATTTGCATCAAAAGCCTTTGCTGTTTCTTTTGCGATCTTATTGAGCAGTTCGTTGAAATCGTCCAGATATAGTATTGATTTGATCAATTCAAATATTACGGAGAGCCTCTGAAATATATTTTTACGACTCATGCTGTGATTGTTATTATTTTGCATGTTTTTTCCAATAAGACTCGATAGGGTTTTTAATAAAAGCTCACCTTCATTGAGATGCGTCGGAATACACCTTTAAATATTTTTGGGCTGACTTCGCCCACGAGAAATCCCTGCTCATTGACTCTTTTACCATTTCGCGCCAGAGCCTTTTAAATTTAAAAGAACTTAAAGCTATCTTAATCCCTATTGTCAAAGCCTCTTTAGAGAAATCTTTAAAGAAAAAGCCCGTCACCCCATCCTCAATAGTATCTAACAGTCCGCCGGTCATTCTTGCTACAGTGATTGTTCCGTATCGCATAGCTATCATCTGCCCCATCCCGCACGGCTCATACCGAGATGGCATCAGGAAGATATCGGAACCTGCATAAACAAGATGAGCAAAAAATTCATCATAACCATTATAAAAAAATACATTTTTAGGGAATCGAGACTTTAAATAGCCAAAAAGCCTTTGATATTGCTCCTCCCCCTTGCCTACTACAATAATATTTAATTCTCTCATTATTGATTCCGAAAGGCACGAAATCAAGAGATCAATGCCCTTTTGGTATGAAAGCCTTCCTATGAAGCTGACTAAAGGAGTGTCAATGTCGTCTTTTAAAGTGCATTTCCTTAAAAGTTCCCTTTTGCAATCGGTCTTACCGGCAAGTTTCGTTTTAGTATAATTATATGGGAGTTTTGTATCCGATGACGGATCCCATTCAGTATAGTCTATTCCGTTTAATATCCCAACAAGCTTATAGGACATCTTATTAATCACTCCTTCCATGCCAAAGCCAAACTCTGGAGTCAATAATTCCTTTGCATGCGAATCGCTGACAGTGGTAATCTTATCGGCCCACATAATGCCTGCCTTTAGATAACTGATATTGCCGTAAAACTCAATGCCTTCAGGATTGAGAAACTCTGAGCCAAGACCAGTTATTCTAAAAGTTTCAAGCGGAAATAACCCTTGATAGGCGATATTATGAATAGTAAATATGGTTCGTGTATCTCTAAATACATCGTAATGGCTATACAAAGTTTTAAGATAAAGTGGGATTATTCCAGTCTGCCAATCATTACAGTGTATTATGTCAAATTTAATTTCCATCTGCTTAATTAATTCAAGAACACCCTTGCAAAAAAAGGTAAAACGAGCAGAATTATCAGCAAATGATCCAAATTCGTCCTGATACAACTCCTGGCGGTCAAAAAACTCACTATTGCCGATGAAAAAAATTTTTTGCGAAAGTTTTGAGGGGCAATTAAGATCAACTGATTGTCCCTGACTATATGCAAATATATTACAATGCTTAATGCCATCACCGAGCTGGATGTCAAATTCAAAAGAAACCTTCTCTATATCATTCCTAAAATTTTCAAGTGTGCACCTGTAAAATGGCGCAAACAAATACACATCATGCCCCATTTTGGAGAATTCCCTAAAAAGAGAACCGGTAACATCTGCAAGCCCGCCTGTCTTGGAGAAAGGTTGTGCCTCTGAGCTGACAATTGCTATCTTCATATCTTTGCTTCCCTGAGAAATTTAGCCGCTTCTTCAGGAGTGGTAGAGTTCACATAAAATCCAGTTCCCCATTCAAATCCAGCCATCTTGGTAAGTTTGGGTATTAATTCTATGTGCCAGTGATAATGCTCATTAATCTCGTCTTTAAATGGAGATGTGTGAATCACGAAGCTGTATGGAGGGGTATCCAAAACTGTGTCAATCTGCTTTAAAACCCTCTGAAGCAATTCTGCAAGCCCGGAAAAACTCTTAAGAGGAGGATAAAAGTTGGATTCATGCTCCTTTGGCAGTATCCATGTTTCAAAAGGCTCTCTCGGAGCAAAAGGGGATATAGCAACATAGGAATTATTTTCATATATTATTCTTTTGCCGTAGCTCAGTTCCTGATTTATTATATCGCAAAACAGGCATCTCTCTTTATTCTCAAAGTATTTCTTTGAGGCGTCAATCTCTTCCTTAACGCTGCTTGGTATGATCGGCAAAGCTATAAGCTGGCTATGTGTATGTTCCAGTGAAGCCCCCGCTGATTCTCCCTCGGTTTTGAATATAACTATATACTTGAACCTGAAATCCTTCTTGAGGTCTGTCATTCTGAAATAATATGCCCACAAGACATCTTCTACTGCGCGTTGAGACATGGTAGTAAGAGAGAGTTGATGATCGGCGCACTCAATGATAACCTCATGGGCGCCTATGCCGTTCATTTTGTCAAACATCCCCTCCCCCATTTTATTTAAAGCGCCGTGTATTTGTAAGGCAGGAAACTTGTTCGGAACGACTCTCAGCGTCCATCCTGGAGAATTAGGAGAAGTGCTCGCGGGTCTAAAAGCTATTATCTCAGGCGTTGTCGTATGCTCATTCCCCGGGCAAAATGGGCAAAAACCGCCTGCCTTCCTCTTCTGAGATGGGGAGATATAATCTGTAGGTCTTTTACCCCTTTCAATAGATAGTATTACCCATCTTCCGGATACAGGGTCTTTTCTCAACTCAGGCATGTAACCTCCTACAACCCGCCTTGATATGCCAAGGATAAATCAAAGATATATTACCGGCTTAAATACTTATCCGACAGCATTCAAGAGCGAATAATTTAGATAATAAGCACTACCTCCTTTATAATAATATAAAAAGAATCAAAAGTGTCCAAAATAATATTTAAAAAGTGATATGACACGATTTTTTTTGCCAAAGAACTACCTTTATATAAGTGTAAACACTTGATAGACATCAAGTTGATTTCTCAGCATCTGGGTCGAGGCTTCCGCTCCGTCTTCAGCCTCGTCCAGGTTACCCATGGTTTTGGCTTCAGAAATCGCATCATATTCATACGATTGTATAGCATCAAAAAATTTATTTTGGACAGATATGAAAAAGAATAAAAATTAAATGTATAGCAACAAGCATAAGCGTTGTTGCATAACTTCATTTAACCCAAAAAACGCATTTTGCTTCAAAAGTGCGGGCATGAATGCCTGCTAAACAAAAATTTAATTGCAGTTTCTGGGTTAATTCTAATAGAATAAGTTTTCTATGAAACAGGTTTTTTTGAACGCACATTCACTTGAAGAATCTCTCAACCTCCTTTTTAGAAAACTCGATTTATCTATCTATAGCCAACTCGAAACAGAAACAGTCAAAGTGCAGAAATCTCTTGGAAGGGTCACGACTTCACCTGTCTTTGCTCGGTATTCATCGCCTTTTTACCACTCTGCTGCAATGGATGGTTATGCTGTAAGATTTTCTGATACATGCGCGGCATCAGAAAGGAACCCAATTCATCTCAAGTTAAATATTGATGCCGTATATGTAGATACAGGCGATCCCCTACCCGATGGATTCAATGCGGTTATAATGATAGAGGATGTCAATCTCGACGGCGATTTTATAGAGATATACAGTGCAGTCACACCCTATCAACATGTAAGAACAATCGGGGAAGATATCGTAGCAACCGAATTGATAATCCCGCAAAACCATAGAATAAGAGCTATTGACATCGGGGCAATGCTTGCAAGCGGCATACTTGATATAAAAGTCAAGAAAAAACCCGTTGTATCTATCATACCTACAGGCTCTGAACTAATAGAACCTGAAGATATAAGGAATAGACCACCTATGCCTCCTGAAATAATTGAATATAATTCTGCCATGCTGTCAGGGCTTGTTGAAGAGACAGGAGCAGAAAGCATAAGATTTGACATAGTAAAAGATAATATTGAAGCAATAATGAAATCTATTAAAGACGCTATCCTGATATCCGATATTGTTATTATAAATGCAGGCTCAGGGAGAGGTTCTGAAGATTTCACGCTGGCTGCACTAAAGAATCTTGGCGAGGTTTTAGTTAGCAGCGTATCCATCAAACCAGGGAAACCCTTAATTATCGGCTTTATAGAAGGCAAGCCAGTCTTCGGGATACCCGGCTACCCTGTATCAGCCTTTCTAACCTTTGAGCTTTTCGTTAAGCCGGTGATAGCAAGGCTCCTCGGCGCACCAGTGAAAGAACACGAGTTCGCCCAGGCTAGCATATCGAGACAGGTATCCTCACAGCTTGGCGTTGATGAGTATATCAGGGTTAAAGTCGGGCTAGTGGACGGGAATTATATCGCTACACCTGTCGGGAGGGGAGCTGGATTGTTAATGTCTATTGTAAGAGCTGATGGAATTATAAATGTCCCTTCATCTTCTGAAGGTTATGCTTCAGGCTCTAAAGTAAATGTCCAGTTATTTAGAGGCATAGATGAAATTAAAAAGACAATTGTATGCATCGGAAGCCACGACAATACTCTCGATATATTAGCCAATATTTTAAAGAGGAATTATCCTGAACTTTCTCTTTCATCCGCCCATGTAGGCTCTATGGGCGGACTAATGGCAATTAAAAAGTCAGAGGCGCATATTGCTGGAACTCACCTGCTGGATGAAAATACAGGCGAATATAATGTGACATTTATTAAGAGGCTTTTCCCTGAAGGCGGCATCTCCTTGATAACCCTCGTATATCGTCAACAGGGGCTTTTGGTAAAAACAGGCAACCCGAAAAGGATTCTTAGCTTCAGGGATTTAACGAGAGACAATATCGTATTTATCAACAGGCAGGTGGGGTCGGGCACAAGGCTTTTGCTGGATAAGCATTTAAAAGATATTGGGATCAACCCCCAAGAAATAAGAGGCTATCAGAAAGAGGAATATACCCATATGGCTGTTGCTTCTGCTGTGCTGTCTGGGATCGCGGATGTCGGTCTTGGAATTTACTCCTCTGCAAAAGCCTTGGGTCTTGACTTTATCCCTGTTGCCAACGAGAGATATGATTTAGCAATTCCACTTAAATATATGGAAACAGACTTGATTAAAAAATTATTGAATATTATAAGATTCGATAAAGAATTTAGAGAAGCTGTTTTATCATTAGGCGGTTATGACGCAAATGACATGGGAAAGGTGGTATTTCCCTGACTCTTATGAATCCACTTCTGCTTTCTTTAAATATGCAACTTGCCGAGCCATCTGCTTTGGACAAAAGAGCTGATAAGGAGAGATTACTTGAAGGCGTTGGAGCTGTATTAAACTCTGAGCATCCTATAGAAATATGTCTGAATGCCCTTCGTAAATTGCCTCATTTTCTGAGGGAAAATAGATTTTCCACCTTTGCGGTAATCGGCATTACAGATAATAATACAAACATTCTGGATATCCGCAATAATGATCGTATATACGCAGTCGCTATTGATGTCGGTACAACAAACCTAGCTGCGTCTCTTTATGACATGAAAAATTACCAAAAGCTATGCACATCTGAACATGAAAACCCCCAGATAACGCTTGGGCTTGATGTTCTTACGAGGGTTCACATTGCCATGTCTAAAAAGGCTAATAAATTGAACGAATTGCTTATTAGTGGGATAAATTTCCTTATCAGCAAGTTGTGCCAGCTTATGGGCATAACCCATTCAGATATTTATACAACAGTAATCTCGGGCAATACCATAATGTCTCATTTTTTAACCAATCTAAATGTAGCAAACATTCCAATTGAGCCGTATATCCCTGTATGTCACAAATTCGGTTTTGCCAAAAACTCGAACATAGGGCTCAATATCAATTCCGAAGGTTTGGTATATATTTACCCAAATGCAGGAAGCTATGTCGGTGGTGACATAATATCTGGGATACTCTCATCAGAGATGTATAAGGATGAACTGCCGTCTATGCTGATTGATGTCGGCACCAACGCAGAGATTGTTCTTGGCTGCAAAGACTGGCTGCTTGTCGGTGCAGGCGCCGCCGGACCTGCACTAGAGAGCGGTATATCTGAAATAGGGATGAGAGCGATTGACGGCGCTATTTACAGCGTCTCAATAGATAATAATCGTAAGGTTAAATTCAAAACTATTGGAGATAAAGAGCCAGTAGGCGTTTGTGGCTCTGGGATGATCGAGCTAATCTCAGAGATGTTTCGGGTAGGGATTATAAACAGTCAGGGCAGGTTTGAAAAGAACGCAGGCAGGTTTTTGGAAAAAAACAGCGCTAAAGGTTTTATCATTTATAATGCAAAGGGCAAGGTGCTCACTATCTCGGAGCATGATATTGAGAACTTTCTTAGGTCAAAGGCTGCTATGTTTACATCCCTCTATGCGCTTACCAAATCTGTCGGATTAAAGTTTAGAGACATCCACAAGGTTTATATAAGCGGGGCATTCGGCAGGGGAATAGACGCTGAAAAGGCTGCAAATATAGGCATGATACCCAATATTGAAAAAGATAAAATCATACCCATTGGCAATTCATCTTTAAGAGGCGCCGAGATGCTGCTAACAAACAGAGACCTTTTAGCAGATATAGATAAGATTTGCAGTTTAATTACATATAAAGAAATGAATACAGAGAGTGAATTTATGAAAGAATTCCCTGGAGCGCTTTTCATGCCACATACAAATCTGGAGATACTCAAGGCTTAATCCGAAGTTCCGCCCAAT
>JBBIIV010000003.1:0-37521 GCA_037446295.1 Nitrospirota bacterium | reverse complement strand
TCCAGCATAGATAAACCTTGCGCGGCTTTTTAGTTGATGGGGTGACTGTAACAGGTTCATAAAAAATATGGCTGGTTTTTATCAGTTTCATTTTTTTTCGCAAATTTCGATTTGAATAAAACCAGCATTAAATTGTAAATTAAAAAGTAACCCCTGATTTAACTTAACGAACATGAACAACATCCCGAAGATCGCATCACAATCCATAAAGGCAGTAAGGTCATTTAAACTGAGAACGTTTTTTTGCCTAATAAGCATCGCTCTCGGAATTGCCGCTATAACTACTATTGTAGCTGCGGTCGAAGGTGCATATAAAAAAGCTTTCGAGATTGTTGCTCGTTTCGGTCCAGATTCTCTTCTTGTCTTGAGCGGGGGCGAGGAGGCAAGAGCTTTAGGCATAAGGTCAAAAACCTTAACGCTTGACGATGTAGATTCCGTGAGGCAGACCTTTACTCGTGCATACATAGTTGTGCCTATGACTTCTGTGAGAAATGTCAATATTTCTTATAGAGAGCGCAAGTACCAGACTCATGTAGTAGGCTCTACCAGCGACTATAGCCGTGCATGGTCGTGGCCTGTGTTTCAAGGCTCTGATTTCACTGATGAGGATGTCAAGGGAGTACGAAATGTGGGATTAATAGGGCAAGATTTGATGAAAGAACTATTTGGCGATCAGGATCCCGTCGGCAAATATGTTTTTGTAAAAGGAATACCTGTCCAAATAGTAGGCGTCTTATCCGAGAGAGGGACATCTCCTGGTGGAGATAAACTTGATGACAGACTTGTAATGCCTATTACAACCGTTATGAAAAAGATTCTAAACGAACCAAAATATGTTTCTGCATTCAGGGCGAGATTTATAGATCATGAAAACCTTTATACACATGCTGATGAGCTAAGGGCTTTCTTGAGATTAAAGCATAATCTATCCCCATCCGAACCTGATGATTTCAGGATTATTACACCGAAAGAAATTGTAAAATTTCTCGTTGCTTTGACAGGCTCTCTCGTCACATTTCTTGGGATAACAGGTATTATTTCACTGATAGTAGCAGGTTTTGTTCTCACTAATCTTTTCTTGTTATCTGTAAAGGAACGCACCTCTGAAATAGGTATAAGAAGAGCCTCAGGGGCTAAAAAAAGAGATATCCTTCTCCAGTTCTTAGGAGAGGCGGTGATAATAACGACTATTGGGGGATTGGCAGGATTTCTCTTATCTTTGTTGTCTGCACAGATTCTTACATATGTGGCACAGTTTCCAGTGTTTTTTTCATGGAAGCCATTTGCTACAGCCTTTTTACTTTCATGGACCGTTGGCATTATATTCGGGCTTCAGCCTGCGCACAGGGCCTCAAATCTTAATCCCATAGAGGCTATAAAAGGATGAGAAGGTTTGTCCTCAATATGAAAATAGCCTTCAGGTCACTAGGTAGTTTTAAGCTTAGAACTGCCCTTGCGATGCTTGGCGCATTTTTGGGCACTTTTTCACTGATTGTTGTATCTAACCTATCTGAGTCCCTTTCTAAAAAAACACAATTAGAGATATCCAAGCTCGGAGATAATCTTCTTATAGTAAAAAGCGGGATTGTCAGGCGATTGGGACCAGGCACAACCCTTTTAGGGGAGGCGACCAACCTCACCATTGATGACGCTAAGGCAATTAGGCAGAATTCTATTTATGTAAAAGATGTAGCCCCATCTGGAAACAAGGTATATCCTGTTAGGTATGGCGGGACTGTTTTGTCTTCTGTTTTGGTGATAGGTGTAACACCTAATTATACAGATGTCAGAAACTTCAGTGTCGATACAGGAAGTTTTATTACCGAAGATGACAATGAACGGCTTGCAAAGGTTGCGGTTATAGGCAAAAAGGTTGCCGACAGGCTTTTTGGAAAAGAAGACCCTCTCGGCAAGAGAATCCTTATATTTCGGGTGCCATGTCAAGTAATAGGCATTCTCGAGGAGAAGGGAGTGGATATATCCGGCGTGGATCAGGACAACCAGGTATTTATTCCCCTTAATACTTTTATGAGGGCATTTATCAACAAGTCGTATATTAATAACATTTCCGTAAAGATTCTGGATGATAAATCAAGTAGCGCTGCCAAAACTGAGATTACTCATATTTTAAGGAATAGACATAAAATAACAGGCGCAAAAAAGGATGACTTTACCGTCATAGACCTTAAGGATGTTGTTGCCTTGAGCACACAAGCAATGGACATGATAAGGGTGCTTGGGAGGGTTGCCGCGATAATATCTTTTATTATAGGCGGATTAGGTATCTTATCAATAATGGTCTTGATAGTAAACGAGAGAAGAACTGAAATAGGCATTAGAAGGGCAGTCGGTTCAAGAAAAAGGGATATCATGCTTCAATTTCTTATGGAATCTTCTGTGATCTCATGGTGCGGGGGCACTGCCGGGTTGTTTTTCAGTATTATAGCAACCATAATAATATTTAATATAAGCGACCTTCCAATAGTGATATCATTAAAAGGGCTGGCATTAACATTTGTAGCGACTATAACAATAGGTGTTATGGCGGGAATATACCCTGCTAAAAAAGCCATCCAGATTCAGCCTGTTAGCATTATAAGGGCATGAACAGCTTGTTGAAAACCCTTTTTATTTTTTATCAATTATTTCAACCCATGCTGGAATATAGCATTTTAAAGAGTTCTGGATACCCGTTTTCAAGGGCATTACAACTTTTAAATGAAATGCAGTTCTTTTTCAACAGGCTATGAAGTTTGGCTTTGAAAGCCGCACTATAAATTTAGCGAACAACATAATGAAAGCCGATTTTACTTACTCTTTGTGGGATTTCCAGAACATTTCCACTATATCTTCAGCAATGGAATAAGGGTCTTTATTTGTAGTGAGTTTTTTGCTCACGAGGCTTTGGATATTATTTTTTTGATTAAAAAAGACCTCTATATCTTCCATTATTTTTTGCTCGACAAGCCTTTCTATTTCTCGGATATGTTTCTTTCTCCTCTGCTCAATAATTAATTCATTTGTTTGGCAAAATATTAGATGATCTTCGATTCTTTGTATTAGCTCTTCACAACCCTCATTAGTCAAGGCTATCGTCTTAACAATCGGGGGCGTCCATGGTTTTTGGGGAGAAAGTTGGAGAATCATCTTCTCTATAGTATGGACATATTTGGATGTATCGAGTTGGTCAGCCTTGTTTATTACAAAAATATCGGCTACTTCCATAATACCTGCTTTTAAAGCCTGAATTTCATCCCCATATCCTGAAGCCAAAACGAGAATAGCGGTATCAGCAATATGAATCACTTCAAACTCATCCTGCCCTACGCCAACAGTTTCTATGATGATTATGTCATACCCAACGGCATCCAGAACCCTGACTGCATTCATTGTGCATTGCGAGATGCCTCCTAGTGTCCCTCTTGTGCTAAGGCTTCTGATAAAGATATTATCAGCGGGGAAAAGAAAGGACATCCTTATGCGGTCACCTAAAAGAGAGCCTCCAGAAATCGGGCTTGATGGGTCAACCGCGAGTATTCCCACTTTATGGTTATTTTCTTGATATATCTTAGCGAGCCGCCCGACAAGAGTGCTTTTTCCAACCCCAGGCGGTCCTGTAACGCCTATTATCTTTGCCTTGCCGGTATAAGGATATAATGCCTTTAGGACTTCCCTGAAGCCTGGAAGCTCATTTTCAATCATGGATATTAATTTGCCTAATGAGCGAACAGAGCCTTTGAAGGCATCATCTAAAAGTTTCATTCTTTTTTCATTGTCTAAAAAACATTAGATTCCCTGCAAGCAAGACCGCAGGGAATCTAAGGCAAGAAGTTTATCACAAGTTTGCAACTGTTTTGGAGATTAACCTTTTTATTTATCCTATTGCTACTAGCAAATCACCTTTTTTAACCGAATCTCCAGATTTTACCTTTATCACTTTAATAACTCCTGATATGGGAGCGGTAAGAGAGTTTTGCATTTTCATTGCCTCAAGAACGACTACCTCATCCCCCTCTTTTACACTATCTCCAATGTTTCGTTTTACATTCAATATCATGCCTGGCATGGGCGCTACAATCGCTCCCTTACCATCTATCGGTTCCTCATGTGCCTTTGGAGCTGCCGCTACTGGCGCCGGGGCAGGCTTGGGCTGAATTGCCGGAGCCGGGGCAGCCTTAACTGAGGGTGCAGCACGGCGGATTATAGTCTCTCCACCGCCTTCTTCTTCAACCTCTACATTATAATAATCCCCATCCACAAATACATTGTATTTCCTTAACCCAGCGCCTTTTTCTGGAACTTCCTTTTTAGGTTTTTCTACCAACTCTCCTGCCAAAGCCTTTGTTACAAGCTCAGTTTCTCTCTTAACATCTTCCAATGTCCTAGGCTTTACACTGGCAGGCGGCTCTTCCAATCCATATTTCCACCTGAGAAATCTCATGCCGGTTTGCGGATAAAGGGCGTAGGTAAGCACATCCCCGATATCCTTTGCGATTCCCTTAGTGGCTTCTTTTGCTTTTTCCATCTCTGGCTCTAATACATCTGCTGCACGGCAGGTTATGGGTGTCTCACCTCTTGGATAACCTTTGAGCGCTTTTTTTCTGACTTCAGGGTCTATCGGACGAGGAGGATTTCCGTAAAGTCCATAGCAGTAATCTTTTACCTCCGATGTAATCATGTTATACCGTCCCATTAAGACATTAAAGACAGCTTGAACACCTACCATTTGGCTTGTAGGAGTAACCAACGGTGGATATCCAAGCTCTTTACGGGTTCTAGGAAGCTCTTCATAAACCTCTTTGAGCCTGTCAAGGGCGTTGGCTTCCCTTAACTGATTTACAAGGTTGCTTATCATCCCTCCTGGAATCTGGTGCATCAGCACTCCTGTATCAATGACAGCAGTCTTGGAGGTATCTAACAGATGGCGGTATTTGGGGAGTATCCCTTCAAGATATTCACCAATCTCAAAAAGCTTATTAAGGTCGATCCCAGTATCTCGCGGAGTATTTTGAAGCGCAACTACGATAGGCTCTAACGCGGGCTGTGAAGAACGCAATGCCAAAGGCGCTATCGCGGTGTCAATGATATCCACGCCTGCTTCAACAGCTTTAAGATAGGACATGGAAGCCATGCCGCTTGTATAGTGAGTGTGAAGCTGGATGGGGATAGTAAGTTCCTTTTTGAGAGCCCTGATTAAATCATATCCGTCATATGGAGAAATTAATCCTGCCATATCCTTAACGCAAAGAGAGTGCGCTCCCATCGATTCCATTTTCTTGGCTTTAGTGACAAAATATTCGATATTGAAAACAGTCCCTCCAAGCCTTCTTTCTGTTAAGGTATAGCAAATAGTCGCCTGAATGTGTTTCCCAGCCTTCTTGATAGCCTCAAAGGATGACTCGAAGTTTCTCTCGTCATTAAGTGCATCAAAAACACGGTATATATCCATACCGCAGTCTGCAGAGTGCATTACGAAGTCTCTCACCACATCATCGGCATAGTTTCGGTAACCGACAAGGTTTTGACCTCTAAGAAGCATCTGAAGCGGGGTATTTGGAAGCGCTTTTTTAAGTTTTCTTAACCTTTCCCATGGGTCTTCATTCAAAAACCTTTTCATAACATCAAAGGTAGCCCCGCCCCACACCTCTATAGAGTGAAAGCCAACTGAATCTACCAACTCCATGATTGGCATCATGTCTTCAGTTCTCATTCTTGTAGCCAGCAAAGACTGGTGTCCATCGCGAAAGGTTGTATCCATTATCTTAATCGGCTTATCTGTATTCTTTTTATCCTTCATCTTTGACAAACTCCTTTTAAATAAAAATTATAAAAGCATATCCGCTTTTATGAAAGTCTCGAAATAAGGTTTCTATGCTAATACATTCTCATCTGCCAAAGCCTCCTCTGAAATGCTGCCTCATGGCGTCCTGCCATAGCCCACAGATTGACTTTGTCAGGGAGAAGGCATATTTTTCTTGACTCTTCTACTTCGTATAAATGACTTTTTTCTTCGCGGTAAGCGTTTATCGCTGATGTTATAGCAGCAGCTATTTTAGGAGATATATTTTTATCCATTTTGTCCTCATTACTTATAAATATTAGAGCGGAATATTACCATGCTTCTTCGGTGGCCTGGTTTCTCTCTTGGATTTAAGCAGTTCCAAAGCCTGTATAATTTTAGCTCGGCTTTCCCTCGGAGCGATTACAGCGTCAATATATCCTCTTGACGCTGCTACATAAGGATTTGAAAAAAGGTCCCTGTATTCTTGGATCTTCTCTTGCCGTTTAGCCTTGGAGTCTTCGGCAGCTTTAATGGCAGATCTGAATATTATATTTGCCGCCCCTTCCGCTCCCATGACAGCAATCTCAGCAGTAGGCCATGCCATTACCATATCTGCACCTAAGTCGCGGCTGCACATTGCAAGATAAGAGCCTCCGTAGTCCTTTCTTGTTATTAATGTAATCTTCGGCACTGTTGCCTCTGAATAGCACCATAAAAGCTTTGCGCCATGACGAATTATGCCTTTCCACTCTTGATTGCTGCCAGGCAAATATCCGGGAACATCGGCAATAGTAAGCAGGGGAATATTGAAGGCATCGCAAAAACGGATAAATCTTGTAGCCTTGTCAGAGGCGTCAACATCAAGACATCCTGCCAAAACCTTCGGCTGATTGGCGATTATTCCGACTGAGTGCCCTCCCATACGGGCAAAGCAAACGATTATATTTCTGGCAAAATGTTCATGCGGCTCTAAAAATTCACCATTATCGACAAGTGATGTAATAACATCTTTCATATCGTATGTCTGAGAAGGGTTTTCTGGGATGATAATATCAAGGCTTTCATCGATGCGGTATGGGTCATCACCTGTATCAACAAATGGAGAGTCTTCCATATTATTGGATGGTATATAGTCCAGCAAGAGCCTAATCTTTGATATAGAATCCTCATCACTCTCGCAGGCAAAATGAGAGACCCCGCTTTTTGTGCAGTGAGCCATGGCTCCGCCAAGGGTTTCAAAGTCAATCTCCTCGCCAGTAACCTGTTTTATAACCTCAGGTCCAGTGATGAACATATAACTCGTCTTTTTTGTCATGAAAACAAAGTCGGTCATAGCAGGCGAATAAACGGCGCCTCCTGCTGTCGGTCCCATGATAGCGGATATCTGCGGTATAACCCCTGATGAGCATGAATTACGGAAAAATATCTGTCCATATCCTGAGAGAGCATCAACACCCTCCTGAATCCTTGCCCCGCCAGAATCGTTAAAGCCCACTATTGGGCAACCTACCTTGAGTGCCATATCCATTACCTTGCAAATCTTTTTGGCATGCATCTCGCCCAACGTTCCTGCCCGTGCGGTAAAATCCTGAGAAAAGGCGAAAACATTGCGTCCATTTACTTTGCCATAGCCGGTAATAACCCCATCCGCAGGTATTTCGACCTTAGACATCCCAAAATCCGTGCAGCGGTGCTTGACGAACATGTCTAATTCCTGGAAAGTGCCTGGATCGAAAAGCAAATTAATCCTTTCACGGGCAGTCAACTTGCCAGCCTCATGCTGTTTCCGCACCTGTTCTACCCCGCCCATCTCCATTGCGGCTGCTTCGCGTATCTCTAAATCTTTTAGCTTTGGAGGTGTATCCCTCATTATATTGTCTCCTTTTGTCAAAATGATTAAAATTGGTTCGAATCCAGAGATTCAAACTTTATTTTCGATTTATTTTTTGGCTTCAGAAAGCTCTACCAATACACCAGATGTGAATTTCGGGTGAATAAAAGCTATTCTTTTATTGCCAGCTCCTATACGAGGCTTTGCATCTATCAAGCCAATCCCGTTGTCCTGCAATTCCTTTAAAGCCGAATCAATGTCCTCAACGCTAAAGGCTATGTGATGAACTCCCTCCCCCCTTTTTTCGAGAAATTTAGCTACTGGGCTGTCAGGAGCAGTAGCCTCCAAAAGCTCGACCTCAGTATCGCCAACGGGGAGAAAGAAGGTCTTGACTTTCTGTTCTGCCACTGTTTCTTCTCCCTCCAATTTGAGTCCAAGAAGTTGAGAAAAAAACTTCAGCCCGGATTCAGAGTTATTAACAGCGATGCCTATATGATCTACCCTGATGATTTTCATAGGAAACCCCTCCTTATGTTACATTTGTATGAATAAAATCAATTATAGTCTTTAGTTCCGTGCCAGGTCCGAAGATGCCTTTTATTCCTATATCTTTCATTGCTGGGATGTCTTCTTCCGGTATTATGCCTCCACCAAGAACAAGAATGTCGGTTATACCTCGTTCTTTGAGCAGTTCCATGATTCGTGGAAATAAATATGTATGAGCGCCTGAAAGTATGCTCAACATCAGAACATCTGCGTCTTCCTGCTCCACAGCGGCAACAATCTGCTCGGGAGTCTGCCTGAGTCCTGTATAAATCACCTCCATGCCAGCATCCCTTAAAGCCCTTGCTATAACCTTCACTCCCCGGTCATGACCATCTAACCCCGGCTTTGCTAATAAAACACGAATTATTTTTTTTCTGTCCATTTATCTGCTCCTTTAGTCTTAGTCTTCAGGCTTTAAATAAAGCGCGATAGATATCAGTAGGAGGTTCCTCCAATGTATTCGCCAAAAACCTCTCTCATTGCATCGCAAATTTCACCCAAAGTGGCTTCCGCCCTAACCGCTTCGAGGATTAAAGGCATAAGATTTTCATCCTTTTTTTCAGCGCCTCTTTTTATGTTATCAAGGGAAGTGACAACAGCTTGATTATTACGCTCTTTGCGCAAAATTTTTAACCTCTCCGCTTGTTTTTGACCGACGCTCATATCGACAGAAAGAAGACCTGAAGGCGAAGTTTCTTTTATCTGAAATTTGTTAACACCAACTACGATTCTCTCCTTTGACTCCACCTTTTTCTGGAATTCATAGGCGCTGTGGGCTATCTCTTCCTGAACATATCCAGCTTCGATAGCTGGGATCATACCGCCCATCTCGCTGATTTTTTTGATGTACTCATATGCTTCAGTCTCAATCTTTTCTGTCAAATGCTCTATATAGTAAGAACCTGCAAGAGGGTCAACTGTATCGGTTACTCCTATCTCATAAGCTATAACCTGCTGGGTTCTAAGGGCGATCTGCACAGCTTGTTCGGAAGGAAGAGCTAAAGCCTCGTCATAAGAATTTGTATGCAAAGATTGACAGCCCCCAAGAACGGCTGAAAGGGCTTCAAAGCCGGTTCTAAGGATGTTAATCAACGGCTGTTGAGCGGTTAAAGAACATCCGGCGGTCTGAACATGGTATCGAAGCATCCATGAACGAGGGTCTTTTGCCTTGAATTGCTCCCTCATTATCTTTGCCCAGAGCTTTCTTGCAGCTCTGTATTTCGCAATTTCCTCGAGAAAATCCTGATGGGCGCTGAAGAAGAATGAGAGTCTTGGGGCGAATTCATCAATCATTAGCCCAGCATCAATCACGGACTGCACATAGGTAATGCCGTTTGCCAGTGTAAACGCAACCTCTTGAACGGCTGTGCAGCCTGCTTCGCGCATATGATAGCCGCTAATACTGATGCTGTTCCACTGCGGCATGTTCTTGGCACAGTATTCTATAATATTGGTAGTAATCCTCATAGCAGGTTTGGGAGGAAATATATATGTCCCTCTGGCAATATATTCCTTCAATACATCGTTTTGGATTGTGCCCCTAAGCTTATCAAATGTTGTCCCTTCTTTCTCTGCAAGGGCAAGATACATTGCAGTTATCACCGCGGCAGGAGAATTGGTGGTCATCGAGGTGCTCACATCAGCCAGTGGAATATGGTCAAAAAGAACCGCCATGTCTCTCACGGAATCAATCGCTACCCCAACTTTTCCAACCTCACCCAGTGCAAGCGGGTGGTCCGAGTTATAGCCTATTTGGGTTGGAAGATCAAATGCGATGCTCAAACCTGTCTGCCCCTGCTCAAGGAGATAGCGAAACCGTTTATTTGTATCCTCGGCGGAACCAAATCCAGCATACTGCCTCATCGTCCATAGCCTTCCGCGATGCATAGTGCCTTGAACGCCTCGTGTGAAGGGATACTGTCCAGGGAAGCTGATTTCACTTAAATAATCAATATTTTGGATATCAATGGGAGTGTATAGTCTATTGATAGGGAGCTCCGAAAGAGTCTCAAATCTCGGCTTACGCTCGGGTTTTTTTTGAATCTGCTTATTGGTCTTTTCTTCCCAAGCCATTAGGGCTTCAGCGATTCTTTGTGTGTTTTGTTTGTCATCCATAACCACCTCTATTTTTTATCTAAGATTTTTTTGATCATTCTGCCCATTTCTGCAGGGTTTTTTTCTACAACTACGCCAGCCTTTTCAAGGGCATTTACTTTCTCCTGAGATGTTCCCTTCCCTCCGGCGATAATAGCTCCTGCATGTCCCATCCTGCGCCCAGGAGGAGCGGTCCTCCCAGCTATAAAAGCCACTACGGGTTTGGTGACATTACTTTGAATAAACTCGGCAGCCTCTTCCTCAGCGCTCCCTCCTATCTCGCCAATCAAGACTATAGCTTCTGTTTGGGGGTCTTTCTCAAAAAGGGCAAGCAAATCTACAAAACTGCTTCCTACAATAGGGTCGCCCCCGATGCCAACTGCGGTAGATTGTCCAATTCCAAGATTGGTTAACTGCCACAGAACTTCATAAGTAAGAGTGCCGCTTCTAGAGATAACACCCACATTCCCCTTTTTTAATGTGAAATTGGGGATAAAACCAATCTTGCCGGCGCCAGGAGTGGCAATTCCAGGGCAATTGGGACCTATAAGCCATGATCCCGAGCCTTTCAGAGCTTGTTTAACTTTAATCATGTCTAAAACAGGTATGCCCTCTGTCATACACACTACTAATTTGATGCCTGCCTCAATGGCTTCAATTATCGCATCAGGGGCGAAGGAGGCAGGGACATATATGCCCGATGCATTGGCGCCTTTGTTTTGAACCGCATCAAAGACCCTGTTATAGACCTGGATGCCGTCCATATCCATGCCGCCTTTCCCAGGGGTAACTCCAGCAACTACCTTTGTCCCAAACATGACAGCCTCGCGTGTGTGGAAACTACCCTCATTACCAGTAATCCCCTGTGTAACTACCAGAGTATTTTCATCAAACAATATCGCCATGTTTTATAATTTCCTTTCTTTATTTTATGCTAATTATCTGCTTAACTCAACTGCCTTACTTGCAGCTTCGTAAAGCTCTTCAGCAACCTCGAATGTTACTGTTGATTCTCTGAGAAGTCTGCGCCCTTCATCAACATTAGTACCTTGAAGGCGGACGACCATAGGCAGCTTCTTTTCTATCTTAGATGCAGCTTCGATAATGCCTGTGGCGACACGGTCGCACCTGAGTATCCCCCCGAATATATTCACAAGGATAACCTTTACCTTTGGGTCGGATGTGAGGATGCGGAATGCCTTTTCAACCCTTTCTGAAGTTGCTCCACCTCCTACATCAAGGAAATTAGCAGGTTCGCCGCCAGCGAGTTTAATCAAATCCATTGTAGTCATTGCCAGCCCAGCGCCATTTACCATACAGCCGACATTGCCGTCCAGCTTTATATAATTGACGCCTGTATTTACAGCCTCTACCTCAAGAGGGTCTTCTTCGTTTATATCTCTTAAAGCCTTGAGCTCAGGATGCCTGTAAAGAGCATCATCATCAAAGCTTATTTTTGTATCGAGCGCTAACAGTTCACCGCTTTGCGTAATCACAAGGGGATTGATTTCTATCAAAGATGCGTCCTTTTCCGTAAATGCCTGATACAGCCCCTTGACAATATTGGCGAATTGACTGCTTAAAGACTTATCGAGCCCCAATCCATAAAAAAGCTTTCTTGCATGAAAAGGACTGAACCCTGTCGCAGGATGAACAGCAGCTTTGATAATCTTGTCTGGCGATTTGCTTGCCACCTCCTCAATATCCATTCCTCCTGCTTGAGATGCCATATAGACCAAACATTCCTTTGAGCGAGAGCGGTCGATCACGAGGCTTAGGTAAAGCTCTTGTTTTATTTCAAAAGCTTCTTCAATCAAGACATTGCGGACTATTCTACCTTCTGGACCCGTCTGATGTGTGACGAGGATCATGCCAATGATAGACTTTGCCGCTTCATAGGCTTCATCAACGGTGGATGCCACACGGACGCCGCCTCCCTTACCCCTGCCGCCGGCATGTATTTGCGCCTTGACAACAACTTTTCCTTTAAAGGATGAAGCTATCTCCTTTGCCCTTTCCGGTGTCTTTGCAACCTCTCCGCTTGGTATAGGTATGCCATACTCTCGTAAGATATCTTTTGCCTGATATTCATGTATTTTCATGATAGCGCTAAAACTCCCTTCTTAAATTTTGAATCACTCCATCAATACTTTATTTGCTTAAAGCCCATCTTTATGCCTCCTTAAAATATTGCCTGTTTATTAATTGCTATTTTTTACCTTTGTTATGTCCCAAATCTTTAGTTGGGCATTTAGACATAAGGAATTGGATTCCCACTTTCGTGTGAACCCCGGATCCCTGCGGAGGCAGGAATGACAGCCTTTTCTAACTATGATGGTTTTATAAACAGACTCTAAATAGTCCCTATTTCATAAATGTAAAAATCCCAGACTTTGTTAGAAAAAAAATTGAAATGAAAAATATATAACAGAAGCCCGATGAACAAGAAAATTGCCGAACTGAAATTAATGAATGGCATATATTTAGTTAAAAGCAAATCTATTTTTAATGTCATATCTGAAAGCAGTGAAGGAAGGATAGGCGGTTTTATATTGTTATAATCAAGAAGACTGATTATATAAATCTTAAAAACAAATGGAAAGATAATGCAATTCATTTGAGGACCTGCATTTTCTCCAGAAAAATTGAAATTAAACACGGTATATGATAATTTTTTAGCCGTAAACAGATTTAAAACAGTTTATCAATGTTTTAACTTTTATTATATCTTATACTAAGTATAAATCTTGATCAGAAACGATATACAAGATTCATAAAATAATTGTAAAATTAACGAACCGAAAATATCGGTTCGGCTTAAAAGCTTAATTATCAACATGCCAGTGAAATTAATTAACTCATTGACTTTTGTTTACAATCATCAGTCCAATCTATTCAATGAGAATCATTTTTAATGCCGGTCAAAAAGATATATATGCTATGTCCTCGTTTTATAAGATATTGATATTCTTAATATTTTCTGTGCCTGCTTTATTTCTTAAGCATAGTTTCGCTGGCAGGTTTTAAACAGAAAATCCATGTTTTTTTAAAATAAGCTAATTTATAATAATAGCGATTAATAATTAATAAGTCAAGCATGATCACAGAATCCGATAATATAGGGATATAAAGCAGTCATTTTCTACTTTTTAGGTATAAGTCCTTGACACTATTAATTAAATCCTTCTATTATATATAGATTGATTTAGTTACTACATAAGTATATTCCCTCTGGGAAAACTATAGGGGAGATTAATTTCACTACTCGAAGCTGAGATTGGCTATACTAACCTCTATATGCTGAAGCACCTTCTTCTATTGTATCTGTCAAATTAGGAGTTTTATGGCGGGTCATTCCAAATGGGCTCAGATAAAACATAAAAAGGCACACACTGACGCCAAGAAAGGCAGGACATTTTCTAAGATCGTTAAGGAAATTTCTGTTGCCGCAAGATTAGGCGGCAAAGATGCCGAATCAAATTCAAGGCTTAGAACTGCCATAGAAAAGGCTAAAGAAGTAAATATGCCTTCAGAAAACATTAAAAGAGCAGTCATGAAAGGCATTGGGGAATTGCCTGGCGTTGCTTATGAAGATGTTGTCTATGAAGGATATGGCCCAAATGGGGCTGCACTTTTGATAAAGGCATTGACTGATAATAAGAACAGGACAGTATCGGAAATAAGGCATATTTTCTCTAAGAACAACGGGAGCCTTGGAGAGGTCGGCTGCGTGTCCTGGATTTTTCGCCAAAAAGGCTATATCTTGATTGATAGGGCTGGCACAAGTGAAGATGCATTGATGTCAGCAGCGCTTGAGGCAGGTGCGGAAGATCTCATTAATGACCCCGATGAGGGTAACTTTGAGGTAATCACAATGCCAGAGTCTTTTTCTACAGTCAGACAATTTCTTGAAAGACAAAGATTTCCCATCACATTAGCTGAAATAACGATGCTCCCTAACACCTATATATCTCTCGACAGACAGGCAGCCGAACAGGCGTTAAGATTGGTGGAATCCCTCGAGGACAACGAAGATGTTCAAAATGTTTACTTCAATTTCGAGGTGCCTGATGAAGCAATGGAATGCTAAATTCTGCCGGCATTTATTAATTAAGAATTGCTTAAAATTTGGGATAATGGTTGTTATTCCACCGGTCTGAAAACGGCGGTTCAATTGTATAATTTTTCAAATAAATTTTTACTCAGATATGTTCTGGGAATCGAAAAATGACGAATTTGGAAAATTGCTGCTGGATTTGGGTATTACATCATTCTTGCAATAATACCCTTAAGAAGATGTTTGTTTGATTCTATCCGAAAAATAGAGATAGAAATTTGTCATTTCGGGCAGAGCGACAAATCTTATCGTTTAACTTAAAGATTCCTCACGCCCGTTGGGTGTTTGGAATGACAGATAAATAGAGCGGTTTGCAGGTCTATCTCTATTTTTCAACTATATTTTATTACTTTATTATATGATGTGCAGATTATTATAATGCTTGATACATTAACAAATTCCCTTAAAGCCAAATTTCTTGCTGGACTGCTTGTTACAATTCCTGCTGTTATATCTATTTCGGTTCTTTTGGTGTTATTCAATTTTATAGATGGAATACTGAATCCTCTTTTTAAGATGTTTCTCGGCGTAAATATCCCCGGTCTTGGTTTTATTAGCGCCATTATTATTGTCTATTTTATCGGGGTTCTCTCAACAAATGTGTTGGGCAAAATAGTTCTTGGATTTATCGAGCGGATATTTCTTGTTATTCCTGTGTTCAAAGGCATTTACAGCGCTATAAAACAGCTTGTTAACGCATTTTCTCCTCAAAATAAAAGCTCATTCAAGAAGTTTGTCATCGCTGAATACCCCAGAAGAGGCGTTTATGCATTTGGTTTTTTGACAAAGGAGTGCATGATTTCTTCCTCTGATGAACATGCCTTCATGAAAACAGTTTATATACCTACAAATAATTTGTATCTTGGGGAGATTGTCTTGCTGGATGAAAAAAGCATTATTTATACAGATATTCCTATTGAAGACGGCATAAAAATTGTCTTATCGGGGGGCGTTGCCGCACCATCGGAAATTATGGGTATAAAGGGGGAAAATAAATGAGACTCGCTGCCGTTATCCTTGCAGCTGGTTTAGGCACGAGAATGAAGTCCTCAACGCCTAAGGTTCTCCATTCAATCCTCGGCAAACCCATTATTCAATATGTGTTTGAATCATTAGCAGCTTTATCTCCTGCAAAGTCAATAGTTGTAGTAGGCTCCAATGATGATGAAATAAGGAATGCGCTAAAACCCCATCCTATCATATATGCAGTTCAGAAGGATCCGAAGGGGACTGCAGATGCGCTTAATGCTGCCATGCCTGAACTTCAGGGGTTCAGCGGTGCCTTGCTTGTTGTCAATGGAGATACTCCTCTAATTACATCTTCTATATTAAAGGAACTTATCAAACTGCATATTAATAATTCTGAGGATATCTCGGTTCTTTCCTTTACTGCAGGCAGCAGCCATTCCTACGGTAGGATACTCAAAGAGAATGGAAGTGTGAAGGCTATTATTGAGGATAGGGATGCAAATGAAGAACAGAAAAAAATAACAGAGGCAAACAGCGGAATATATGCTTTCAGTTCACATATAACAACTTTGCTCAATGAGATAAAGATAAATGAACCAAAGGGTGAATTTTACCTTACTGATATAGTTGAGATCGCAGTAAAAAAAGGTTGCAGTGTCGGGGCTCATAATATCGCCAGCGAGGAACAGCTTATGGGGATAAATACCCGTGAAGACTTGCATAAAGCCATACACTATTTAAGAAAAAGTATAGCTGAGAAATGGCTTGGGAAAGGCGTCTCCATTTTGGACACAAACACAGTATTTATCCATCCCGATGTTGAAATTGGAATAGATACGATTATATATCCTAATGTATATCTTGAGGGTGAAACCATTATAGGCGCCAATTGCACAATATATCCAAATACGCGAATAGTTGACAGCATAATAGCTAATGGAGTCATTATTAAAGACTCTACTGTTATTGAATCATCCGAGATAAAAGAGAACTCAGTTGTAGGCCCATTCACACACATCAGGCCTGCCTCTGTTATTGGACCTTCGTCAAAAATAGGAAACTTTGTCGAGATAAAAAAATCTGTTCTTGGTTTTGGAGTTAAGGCTTCTCATCTGAGTTATCTCGGGGACTCAGAAATCGGCAGCAATGTTAATATTGGAGCAGGCACCATAACATGCAATTATGACGGGAAAATAAAACATAAAACTATTATTCAGGATGATGTCTTTATAGGGAGTGATACACAGCTCATTGCGCCTGTGAAAGTTGGTAAGGGCTCTTATATTGGAGCAGGCTCAACCATAACAAAAGATGTCCCTCCTCTTTCTCTGGCAGTGAGCCGCGTTTCTCAGAAAAATATTAAAAAAAGAACTTTTACGAAGCTCTCTAAAAAAAGTAGTTCAGATGATGAGAGAAAATGATGATAACCTGATATCTATTTTTCGGCAGGTGTAATGATGCTAACTTTTATTTCTTTTTTTAGAGGAGGAGAATAATTTATAACTTATGTGCGGAATAATTGGTTATATCGGCAAAAACAATGCTATTCCAATAGTAATGGAAGGCATTAAACGACTTGAATACAGGGGCTATGATTCTGCGGGGATAGCATATCTCGTTGACGACAGGATCGAGATACAAAGAAAGCAGGGCAAGATTGATGAATTAAAAAAAGATGTAGTTAATTTAGGCATACAAAGCAATCTCGCGGTAGGTCATACTCGGTGGGCGACTCACGGCAAACCGTCTGATGAAAACGCTCATCCACATCGTTCTGACGGAATTGTAATTGTTCACAACGGCATCTTGGAAAATTTTATTGAGCTTAAAAAATCACTTGCTCTTGAAGGATATATTTTTAGATCAGAAACCGATACCGAAACCCTCTGCCACTTAATAAATAAATTTTCATCAACACTCCCAATTGAGGATGCGGTTCGTGAGGCTATAAAAAATATCAGAGGGTCCTATGCGTTTGCCGTAATTAGCGAAAAGGAGCCCGATAAAATCATTGCAGTCAGAAAGGAAAGCCCTCTTGTAGTGGGACTTGGCGATGGAGAATATTTTGTGGCATCAGATGTCCCTGCTTTTTTGAGTCACTCAAGAGAAGTAATATTTCTTGATGACAATGAAATGGCAATTATCCACGCTGATGGAGTTATCATAACGGATTTTGATGGCAGACCTATCAATAAGAATGTATCAGTTATATCATGGAACCCTTCAATGGCTGAAAAGGGGGGTTACCGTCATTTTATGCTTAAGGAAATATATGAACAGCCGCGTTCAATTGCAGACACAATAAGAGGAAGGGTGATTTCCGAAAAGGGAGAAGTTGCGATTGAGGAATTTGGGTTAACCTCTGAAGATATTAATCGTTTTGATAAAATATATATTGTTGCCTGCGGCACCTCGTATCATGCTGCGTGTGTTGGCAAATACATGATTGAGGAGTTAAGCAGGATACCTGTGGAGGTGGATATCGCTTCTGAGTTTAGATATAGGAATTCCTTGATTGGGAGCGGGGACCTTTTTATAGCGATAACTCAGTCAGGCGAGACAGCTGATACGCTTGCTGCGATGAAAGAGGCAAAGAGTCTTGGCGCAAAATGTCTTGCCATCTGCAATGTAATTGGCAGTACTGCATCAAGAGAATCTGATTTTGTGTTTTATATCCACTCCGGACCAGAGATAGGAGTAGCTTCAACAAAGGCATTTACAGCTCAAATAGTTGCATTATATCTCTTGGCCCTGGCTCTGGCGAGATTTAGATGTGTTCTTTCAGAAGAATCCTGCATCAATCTTGTTAATGACCTTCTTCGTCTTCCCTCTGCTTTGGAGAGCGTCCTTGCATATGATGATGTGATAAAAAAGATCGCAAAAAGATTTTTTAAAGCAGAGGATTTTTTATATCTTGGCAGGGGAATCGATTATCCGATAGCTCTTGAGGGGGCATTAAAGCTTAAGGAAATATCATATATCCATGCTGAGGGATATCCTGCGGGCGAGATGAAGCATGGTCCGATAGCCCTCGTTAATGATGAACTTCCTGTGGTTTTTATTGTAAATGCGAGAAAGGTATTTGAAAAAATTTTATCAAATATAGAGGAAGTAAAAAGCAGGGGAGGCACAGTTATAGCTATTACCTCTACAGGCAGCAAGGCAATTGGGGATGTTTCTTCTTATACTATAGCAATAGAAGGGATCAATGATTATCTCAATACTGCGCTGCTTACTGTTCCGCTTCAGCTGCTTGCTTATCACATTGCCGTTTTGAGAGGCTGCGATGTGGATCAGCCAAGAAATCTCGCAAAAAGCGTTACCGTGGAGTAGTTTATAGCTTATGAATGCTCAGAATATATTAATATCGCTTGTTTCTTTTTTGCTGGAATAAATATCGAGTTTTGTTATTTGGAGCATCTAAGCCAAAGCTTGGAGCCAATTTTGCTGTTTGCAATGATTCATAAATCGAGGGTTGGCAGTTTTTATCTTTATCTTTAGCAGTACTGGCTTTTTATGTTATAATATGGAGGCAAAGAGATGACAAAAGAAGTAATGACTGAAAATCTCAATCCCCAACAGAAAGAGGCTATTCTTTATAGTGAAGGTCCAATGCTTGTCCTTGCAGGCGCTGGAAGCGGAAAAACAAGGGTTATCGCTCACAAATACGCCTTTCTTGCAAAGAAAAAGAAATATCCTGTATCCTCTATTTTTACGGTTACCTTCACTAATAAAGCCGCAGATGAAATGAAAGATAGGATTCACAAGTTTATGGGCAGTGAGCTTCAGCGCCCATGGATTGGCACTTTTCATTCTCTCTGTAATAGGATATTGAGAAAAGATATCAGCCTTCTTGGTTACAGAAATGATTTCTCGATATACGATGAAGATGAACGTTCTAGCCTCATACGGCAGATATTAAAAGATTTTAGAATTCATGAAGCTCTCCATAAAGGCGTCGGTTCTAAAATAAGCATACTCAAGTCGTCTTTGCTACCTCCTGAAGAATTCATATCAACAAACAACGGCTTTAATTTTGACGAAAAACTCGGGAGGATATATCTGCGGTATCAAGACGAAATGAAAAAGTATAACGCCCTCGATTTTGATGACCTTATCTTATTGACCGTGAAACTTTTCGAGACATCTCCGTCAACCCTCAAGAAATATCAGGAATTATTTCCTTATATTTTGGTCGATGAGTTTCAGGACACGAATCAATCTCAATATTCGCTGCTTAAACTCATCTCATCTGGACACAGGAATATATGCGCAGTCGGAGATGACGATCAGAGCATATATAAGTTCAGGGGGGCGGATATCAGGAATATTTTGGATTTCAAGAGAGATTTTCCTGAAGCCAAGGTCATAAAATTAGAACAAAATTACAGGTCAACACAGAATATCCTTGAAGTATCAGGACACCTTATCTCCAAAAATCAGCATAGAAATGTAAAAAAGCTTTGGACAAAAAATTCCTGCGGTGAGAGGGTATTTTATTGCCGCCTTAATACGGAGGAGGACGAGGCCAAGTATGTTGCCCGCAGCATCAAAGACCTTTATCTGAAGGCAAATTATGAATACAGGGATTTTGCTGTTTTATATCGGATTAACATCCAGGCCAAGGCGATAGAAGACGCCCTGAGGTCCGAAAGAATTCCGTATCATATAGTGAGCGGTTTAAGCTTCTATCAGAGGAAAGAAATCAAGGATTTAATCTCTTTTCTAAAGGTTGTTCTTAACCCAGACGATAATATATGTCTTATAAGGATACTAAATCACTTTTATAAGGGTATAGGTGCATCTACCCTTACAAAGATAGAGCATGAAGCAAAGAGAAATGGGGTCAGCTTTTTCTCCGCTATCAAGTTAATGTCAAATTCTGGCAACTTTAATCAATCCCTTAAAGGCAAATTAGCCTCTTTTCTAAACAGCTTTGAAGCCATATCATCTAAGTCATATAAGAGTGCTGCCGCTATGTTTAAGGAAATTCTCGAAAGAACTGATTATATAAGCAATCTCGACGATAAAAGAATACAAAATTTGCTTGAGCTTATATCAATGGCCGAGGACGAGCCTCTAATGGACTTTATTGATAGGGTGGCTCTCATCTCCCCTTCAGATGGTAATCACCTCGGCAATTCCGTCTCCCTTATGACCTTACACAATGCCAAAGGGCTTGAATTTCCTGTGGTCTTCATAATTGGACTTGAAGAAGGGATACTGCCTTATTTCAAAGCTATAAACAATAAGGATGAATTACAGGAGGAAAGAAGATTGCTCTATGTAGGGATGACAAGAGCAAAGGATTATTTGTGCTTGACGGGGGCAAGTAGAAGAAGATTATTTTCTAAATTTCAGGATTTTGAACCATCTCGGTTTTTGTCTGATATTCCACAAGAATGTTGTAATTGGATTGAGAGAACATGCCATAAAATAGATGATGCGCCTGAGGCAGCCAAACTTGTTACTCCAAAGTTTCATGTTGGATATATTGTTGGAGTGAAGGTTCAGCACCCTGTATGGGGCATTGGAACGATCAGGGATTGTTGCGGAGAGGGCGAAGATACAAAGGTTATGATTAATTTTCAGGGTGTTGGCATGAAGCGCCTTGCACTAAAATTTGCGAATCTTCAGAAGGTTAATTAATGAGGTTAATCTCCAAAACAGTTACAGAAATGACATTGTGGAGCATTTTGTCGCAATGAAATTGGAGAAGACCTATTAATGAAAATAACTCCTGAGGATGTGAGGCATGTCGCACAGCTTGCGAGAATTGCCCTGACCGATGAACAGATTGGCGTCATCGGCAGGCAGCTAAATGATATCGTTGAGTATGTAACGCAATTGAAAGAAATTAATACCAATAATATTGAGCCTACATCTCATGTCATTCCTTTAAAAAATATTTTTCGTGAAGATGTAAAAAGTCCATCATTGCCCCGACAGGAGATGCTCAAAAACGCCCCCGATTGCAATGAGAGATTTTATATAGTTCCAAAAATTATAGAATGACAAAAGGAGACCCTCCAGCAAGACTACAGGAAATTACAAGTTAAATTATTTTCCCTGTTAATTTTTAAAGAGAGGCTGAAGATATGTTGCGAGTTTTCTTAAGAGCCAAGATACACATGGCAACCGTTACTGAGTCCAATATCACTTATGAGGGAAGCATTACTATTGATAGCGAACTCATGGAGATGGTAGGGATATTGCCATTTGAACAGGTTATGATCAGCAATATGAACAATGGTGAACGTTTTGAAACATATGTAATACCTGGCAGGGCAGGCTCAAGAGAAATATGCCTTAATGGTCCAACAGCAAGAAAAGGAATAGTAGGTGACAGGATAATAATTTTCTCATATTGCTTTCTCTTTGAAGATGAAATCCCCGTTTTCTCCCCAAAGATAATCAAGCTCGACAAAAACAATAATCCAGTCTTAGAAATGCAGCTGGATTATTAATTCAACTTTAGCAGCAAAAAACATTGAATAAAGCCTTAAGCATCAAGAATTATAGAGTAAAAATATAGCAAGAACCCCCCCATTTTTGGTAGTATATTGCCATTCCGACCGAAGGGAGGAATCTTGAGAACTAAGATTGTTTTTCGGACGCTACTACAATAAAACATGTTATGCCTTAGCAACAATTCAGGGTTAACCTAGAATTGTTGCTAGAGTTTAAAAATCCTTTATTATCAATCAGTTTTTCTAATGGCGGATATTAGGTTGAAAAATAGACATAGACCTGCAAACCGCTTGATTTATCTGTCATTCCGAACACCCAACGGGTGTGAGGAATCTTTAAGTTAAACGATAAGATTTCTCGCTCCGCTCGAAATGACAACTTTCTATCTCTATTTTTCACATTAGGAATAAATATTTATAAAACAATTGGTTATATTCATAATGACAATTTTGGGTTTAATATCTTTCCCATATATTTTTTATAAATTTCTTTTTCTCGTTAAGAAGCCTAATAAAGTCTTCTTCATCAATATTCAGGTAATATGCAAAGCTCTTGAGGGCGCCGTTTTTTTCCTTAAGAATTGTTTCGTTTCTGAGTTTCAACAGTGTCTCCACCGTTCTATAAAATAGATATGTCTCTCTCAGAGCCAAGGCATCTTGAGAATCCAAAAAAGAACTGTGCCAGAGCCTTTTTATTGCATCATAAGTATTTTGGATGATTATATAAGGGTTCTCAATACAATTTCTTAGCTGCATATACTGAATAAAAAATTCTAATTCTGTAAGCCCACCGGCTCCATATTTGATGTCAACAACCCCAGCATTCGGCAGTTCTTTTGACAGCTCACTCTGTATCCGTTCGCACATATTCAGAATCTTTACCTTGGATATCTCCCCTGCCCGCTTCATTAAAACCCTTTTTCGCATTTTCATAAAATTCTTGCTGATTTTTGCAGCGCAGTTTAAAGTCCTCGCCTTTAACAGTGCTTGTAACTCCCATAACTGAGCATTAAGCAAATAGTAGTTTTCTATTCCTTCTAAAGAGTTAATAAGAGTTCCTTTGCTGCCGTCAGGCCTCAATCTGATATCAACCCTATATGCCATGCCGTCTTTAGTATATGATGAAATAAGCCTTATTAACTTTTCTGCCATTTTGATGTCAGACTGTGAGGGCTCATACGGGCAGATAAAAATAATATCTATATCAGAGTTGAAGGTTATTTCCATCCCCCCTAATTTTCCATAACCTACTAAAGCTAATGTTTCAACTGAAGGTGTAACTCCTTCTTTAGTGCCGACGTTTTGAGTGATGGATTGCAAGGCAGCCGTTAAAATGACATCTGCTATCCTGCTCAATGAAATCATTAATTCTTTTATGCCTATTTTTGAATTTAAAAAGGATGTGCCAAGTCTTATCTCCTCATGTCTTCTAAACAGCCTTATTGCTGTTGTGATGCCGTGCTTTTCAGTAAGTATCTCGATATCCTTTTTCATAAGGCTGATTACCTTTTTGGAAGATTCTCCGGTAATGAGGGAGTCTAAATAATCTGGGTTGTTCATAATAGTTTTTGAGAGATAAGGGCTGTTTGAGAAGATAAAGTTCAAGGTAGAGATGATATCCTGCCTCTTAGATATTGATTCCAAATAAGATTCGCGTGATGCAAGAACAGCCGAAAAATCAACTAATTGCAAAAGCGAGCTGTCAGGGTTCATTCCTTGAATTGCCTCATCAATAAACTTGTGAATAATTTCTTCAAGCAGCCTTCTACCTTTTAAGGTCTGAAAAGAATACATGGAATTTCTGATTTTTGTAAGACAGTAAAGAGCTTTTTTTGTATCTTTAACCTTAGAACCTTCAAGCGCTTCTATAATAAGCGTTTCAATAGGAGAATCCATTTCCCAATAAACTGAATCCAGGAGCATTCCGTATAATCCAGTATCCTTCCTGTCAGCAGTTGAATCAGGGATCCTAATTTCAAAAAGAGAGTCATAAATCTTCCTGACAGCGTGCCTTTTTGAGTAAAGTGTGTTTAAAAAATACCCTCTATCTTGAAATCCCATTTTTCTGGCAAGAATTTCGAGTTCTGTTTCCTGCAAAGGAATCATATGAGTCTGAATATCGTTTAATTGTTGGAGTCTATGCTCGAGAGTTCTTAGAAAGATATAGCTTTCTGAAAGGTTGTGAAAGTCTTCATGACCTATATATCCTTTCTGCAAAAGCCTATGTAAAGCTTTAAGCGTGCCGCTCTCCCTTAACAGAGACTCTTTCCCTCCATAAATTAACTGAAATATCTGAATAAAAAATTCTATCTCCCTGATGCCTCCATATCCCCTTTTAATATCCCTGCTTAGGGTATCCATCTTTATTTGCTCTACCTGTGATTTCATGCGCCTTATTTCCTCTATAGCGTCAAATCCTAAATATTTTCTGTAAATGAATGGTTCAATAATTTTCAAAAATTCACTACCTGTTTCTGGACAGCCTGCTATATATCTTGCTCTGATTAAGGCAGCCCTTTCCCACAACTGTCCCCATGATTCATAATACTCCTCATAATCACGTAAGGTAATGGCAAGGCTGCCTCTCTGTCCTTGAGGCCTGAGCCTTAAATCTACCCTGTAACAAAAACCATCTTCAGTATTAGATGAAAGGAATCTAGAATATTCCTCCACTATCTTTGAGTAAAACTCGAAACACGATAATCTGTTAATTGTAATGCCCTGGGGGGATACTATTCCAGAAGTCTCACCTTCTTCTCCGTAAACGAATATTAAATCGACATCAGAGCTATAATTCAGTTCGCTGGGACCGAGCTTGCCAAGCCCGATGACGGCGATGGAATTGCGCGACGGATGCCCGTATCTGTTAGCCAAAAAAGGGAAAACGAAATCCAGAGATTCAGATAGAATAATGTCAGCAAGCAGGCTCAACTCATTCATGGTTTCCTGAAGTTCAATTCTCTTAAGGATGTCTTTCATAGTTACTATCAATAGTTTTTCTTTCTTAAAATTCCTCACAACTTTTATTCCATCGTTTAATGATTCACACCTTGCAAATCTTCTCTTTAAATCTTTTCTGAGATTCTCACCATCCAATGAACTGTCAAGGTGGGTCAATGCATAAATCAATGCATCAGGATTTTTCATTGAGTAATTCGCAAGAAATTGAGAAAAGGCAAAAAGCATAGAAACTGCATATAAGTTAGCATTCAATTGATTTTCATAATCTGGATGAAGAGAAAAGAAGGTTTCAAGGTTTTTAGAAGCCCTTTCAGGGTCGGGCAGACTGAATGAAAAATTAAATTTCATAATTTACAACTCACATCCTGGATGCATTACTGAATATATTAGAGATATATTAAAGCATTATGCAAAATATAATTCAGTCATTGTTTTACATTGTCTGTGCAGCTTCGGCAAGGCTACAACACTCTCTTATTAAAATGTTCAGCTTAGCTTAACCAGGAAACTCCATTTGAATTCTTGTTTAACAGGCATAAATACCCTCAAACATTTTATAGTATCAAAGTATCAAATGACACTCTGACACTTATTTCACTTCGGCTTTGCCTCGCTATGATAATTTTCTATCTCTATCTTTCGGTTGCCTAATCTGTGCTGCATAAAAATATTGAGGTATTGCGTGTCTGAGGTGTTTCAGGACAAAGGGTTTTCGGGCATCTATGTCTGCTCTTTTTAAACGAAAGGCATTTTTTAGGTTAACATTGTCAGTAAAACGCTTAATAGAGGAAATCATTATTTTCATGACCAATAAAAATATTGTATTATCAATACTACATGTTGTTTGCCGGACACTACTGTTGGTTTTTGATATTTCTTCAAGTTTTGGATGAAGACCGACATCAAGCAGTCATCTACATATCCCTCCTGCCCTCGAGCGCCTTTGTCAAGGTGACTTCATCCGCAAATTCTATGTCGCTGCCTATCGGCAACCCATATGCAATTCGGGTAACTTTAATATTAAAAGGCTTCAGAGATTCTCTTATGTGATGTGCTGTAATTTCGCCTTTTGTATTGGGGTTTGTGGCGAGTATTACCTCTTCGATACCGCTGGTTTGAATCCTATGGATTAGCTCTTTGATCTTCAGTCTTTCAGGGGTTATGCCGTCTGACGGAGAGAGAGCGCCCAAAAGGACATGATATACCCCTTTGAATATCCCAGTTTTTTCAACTGCCAATATATTACTTGGTTCCTCGACTACGCATATTAGGTTTTTATCCCTCGATGGACTACTGCAAAAAACACATGGATCAATATCGGTTATATTAAAGCAGACAGAGCAAAAGCGCGCCTTTTCTTTTATATTGATGATGGACTGGACGAGTTCTTTCGCCTCTTTGTCAGGCATATTGAGGATAAAAAAAGAAAGCCTCTGCGCGGTCTTTCTGCCTATGCCAGGGAGCTTTGTCAGGCTATTTATTAAATCATTAATTATATTCTGTGTCATATAATTCTAAATTTTATGCCTCTACATCAAGATCCCTTCCAAGGTATGCCCTCTGGACATCTCTGTTGGCGAAAAGGTCCTCGGCAGAACCCTGTAAAAGCACCCTGCCTGTCTCAAGCACATAACCTTTATCAGCAATCTTGAGTGCGCTCCTTGCGTTTTGTTCAACAAGCAGGACCGTAAGACCAAAAACGTCTCTCAACTTTTTAATATAACTTAGTATCTCTTTGACAATTAGAGGAGCCAGACCCATACTCGGCTCATCTAATAAAAGCATCTTAGGTCTTGCCATAAGGGCGCGACCTATGGCGAGCATCTGCTGTTCACCGCCAGAGAGGGTTCCAGCAAGCTGTTTCTTTCGTTCCTTGAGCACTGGAAACATTCTGTAAATCTGTTCAATATCTTTTTTGCATTCAGCTCGTTTATTAAATGAATATGAATGATAAGCTCCCAGCAGCAAGTTGTCTTCTACGCTTAAGGGTTTAAAAACAAGCCCTCTTTCTGGCACATGGGATATCCCGGCTTTAACAATCTTTTCAGCAGATAAACTTGTAATTTCAATATTGTTATATCTGATACTGCCGCCGCTTACCTTGAGCAATCCTGATATTGCGCTTAAAAGGGTGGTCTTGCCAGCGCCGTTACTACCTATAAGCGCAACTATCTCTCCCTTGTTGACATGTAGAGAAAGCCTTTTTATCGCATGTATCTTTCCATAATGGACATCAACATTTTTAATAACCAGCATCGTCTCTTTCCCGGATGTCATTCCTCTGCCCCCAAATACGCCTTGATTACCGCAGGGTTTTTCTGGACATCAAGAGCAGCTCCATCAGCTATAACCTCCCCGAAATTCAAGACAGTTATCCAGTTGCTTATCTTCATAACGAGTTCCATATCATGGTCAACAAGCAAGATAGTTATGCCTTTATCATTAAGGATGCTAATAATTGTCTCGCCAAGTCTTTTGGTCTCCTTGATATTCAATCCTGCTGCAGGCTCATCAAGGAGAAGGAGCTTGGGTTCAGTAGCTAAAGCTCGAGCAATCTCCAAAATTCTCTGTTCGCCAACAGGGAGATTAGAGGCTAATTCATTTTTTCTTTCATGCAATCCGATATAATCAAGTATCTCTTCGCTTCTGTTCTTAATCTCTTTTTCTTCTTTTAAGGCGCTTGGCAATCTAAATCCTGATGATATTAACCCTGCCTTTGTCTTAATATGTCTGGCAACCATAACATTTTCCAGAATGGTCATATTTGAAAACAACTCAAGATGTTGAAAGGTTCTTGATATTCCCATACGAGCGATTTTAGCTGGCGGCAGGTTGTTTATACGTTTGTCTAAAAAAGATATCTCTCCCCTATCAGGACCATAAATCCCGGTGATTATATTCATAAGGGTTGTCTTTCCTGCGCCGTTAGGACCTATCAAGGAGCTAATGCTGCCGCTCCTGACTATAAAGCTAACATCTTTCAATGCCGTCAGTCCTCCAAAACTTTTGTATATACCATTAATTTTGAGCAAATGCTGTCCCTTTGAGTTTCTTTATTTTCTCAGCTATTATGGGCATAAGCCCTTTTCTGAAAAATAACAGCGAGAGGGTAAGTATCAAGCCGTAAACAAGGACATCAAACTCCTCAAATTTTCTCAGCAGTTCGGGCAGAATAGTGATAATTAGGGCACCTACGACCCCTCCCCAGAGATTGTTAATCCCTCCAACTACCGCCATCATGACTATCAATACCGAATGAAATAATGTAAAAGTGCTAGGGCTCACAAATGTTATATAATGGGCATAAAGACTCCCTGCTATTGAGGCATATACGGCGCTTATAACAAAAACCTTTATCTTCAATGATACAATATCAAGCCCCATAGCCTTTGAAGCGACCTCGCTGTCATGCATCGCCCTTAAAGCCCTTCCCGTTCTGGAATTAATGAAGTTATTCGAAAACAGCATCACTAATGCCACGATTACCCATGTCAGATAGAAAAAACTGGTAGGTGTATCAAAGGCATAACCGAGTATGCTGAAGCGGGGGATATCCCCAAACCCCGAAGGTCCTCCAGGACCAAACTCATTGAGCAAAATATGAATTATCTCGCCAAAACCCAAGGTTGCTACAGCAAGATAATGTCCTCTTAGCCTTAACGCAGGAACGGCAAGTATTACAGCCGCAATAGCCGCAACAACAGATGCCGCGATAAGGCTCAGTATAGCGGGCAATCCAAATTTAAGGCTTAAGATTGCTGATACATAAGCTCCTATCCCATAAAACCCGGCCTGCCCTAAGGATATCTGTCCTGCATATCCCATTAAAATGCACAGTCCTATCGCAAGAAGAGCGTTGATTCCGACAAAGATCGCTATGCTTAGATTGTATGAAGTTCCCGAAAGGAACGGGAAAGAGAAAATTAATGCAATAAATATTAAAAAAGCAATCAGAACATTCCTGTTCATAAACTAAAACTTCCTTAATTGGGCTTGAACGCTGCTTCCAAAAATGCCTGCTGGTTTGTAAAACAGGATGAGCAGCAAAATTACCAAAGCCACTGCATCCTTAAGACCAGAATGTATATAGCCAGCGGTCATTGATTCTAGAATGCCTATGCTAAACCCGCCCACTACTGCGCCTCTTCCTCTACCAAGCCCACCAAGGATAGCGGCGCAAAAACCTTTTACGGCGAGCATAGGTCCTTTATCATACTCCATCAAAGAAATTGGGGTGATGGCGATCCCGCCAATGGCGCCTATTATAGCGCTAATGATAAACGACAACATAACCATCTGAGATACATTAATCCCGACAAGCCTCGCTGCAACAGGATCGACTGCGCATGCTTTCATTGCCTTGCCGACAATAGTTTTATTGAAAAAAAGAAAAAGCAGAATTATACATAAACCGCTGATGCCTATAACCCATAATGCCTGCTGCTGAATAATGGCGCCAAAGAGATTTATAGGCTCGCCTTCAGTAAAGGGAGGGTATCCATATGGGTCCTTACCAAATTTAAACATCAATAAACCCTTAAGGAGTATCGAAACAGATATAGTTATCATTATCATTAACAAAAGGTCTGTCTTTTTAATTGGTCTTATTGTCAGCCTTTCCATAAGAAGAGCAACAATTGCTACTGAAAGTATGGTTAAAAGCACAGATAGCAAAAAGGGGAGTTTTAATGATACACTGAAAAACCACATCATCAACCCCCCGATTACTACAAATTCACCCTGTGCAAGATTGAGAATTGATGTTGCGTTGTAGATTATATTAAAGCCCATCCCGACAAGGGCATATACAGCCCCTACCGTAATGCCGGAAAAAAGAAATTGTAAAAAAACAGTCAACAAATTAAGTCTCTCCTAAAAGCCCAAAAAATACTTAATTTTAATTAGTGTCTGTTTATAAACTTGATAAACCTATTATTTTGTTATTCCGAGCGAAAGGAGGAATCTTACGACTCAAAGATTTCTCGCTTCGTTCGAAATGACAGAAAGATTTTCATACAGTTTATAAACAGACTCTAATTAATCACTACTGTCCTGCATGGTTAAATTTTAAGCAGGCATGACGCTTGTCCTAAAAGGCTTTATTGTAATAACTTGTAGTTCCTACAGTTATTTTTTGATAAAAGGCTATCACTCGGCAGAAAAAATATTATATCAGGATAATCACAAGTTAAAACAGCAGCAATTCAGACTGGACTTTAAATATTAGATAAATCAGGCAATTAAGACTATTAGAGGATTGAACAGCTATCCACCAAGCGATTATTAAGTTAAACCAGCCTTAATTACGCTTAAGCCTTGACCCCACACGCCTTAAAGGCAACTCATTTGAATACACGGAAGCAGGAAGGAAGTTTTATCTTCCTGCTTCCGTGAGCAAATCTTTATCTATTATTTCAAAATCTCCCAGTGGCCATTTTTCACTACCACCATTTCAAACGCAGTGGCGTCAAGACCGCAATGGTCTTTTGGGGACATATTGAAGATGCCTGCAGTGCCAGCCCAGTTTTTGATATTGGTTTCAATATAATCCCTTATCTTCTTTTTGTCGGGGCCGACTTTCTTGAGGGCTTCCACAACCATCATTAGGGAGTCATAAGCATGACCGCCAAAGGTGCCCGGTTCGCTCTTGAACCTTGCCTCATAATCAGTTGTATATTTTTTCAAAAGAGCCTTCTGAGGATGCTTATCAGGCAGTTTCTCCCACACTACAAGCCTGCCAAGCGGTGCTATCACACCTTCTGAAGCCTTGCCCGCGAGTTCGATATTCTTTTTGCTTCCCCATCCATGACTTTGATATAGGGGTATGCCCATTTTTAAGGCATGCCAATTTTTTGTTACTATTACCTGACCCGGTCCTACAGACCAGTTTATTACTGCCTGCACGCCGGAAGCTTTTGTCTTTGCAAGCTGGGTAGTCATATCGCTGTCTTTAGGACCATAGCGTTCATCAGCGACTATTGTAATGCCATATTTCGGTGCTAACTCCAAAAGTGCCTTTCTGCCAGCATCTCCAAAAGCAGTAGATATTGTTAATATCCCAACCTTAGATATCTGGTGTTTTTTCATATGAGCAAAGATAGCCTCTACAGCGCTAAAATCATACTGAGGGGATTTGAATATCCAGTATCTTTCCTCAACTGGCAAGGTTATACCGGCGCCAGCAGCGCATGACAACAATGGAGTTTTTGCATTTGTCATAATTGGAATGACCGCCATTGATTCGCCAGTTGTAGAAGGACCTATAATTGCGAGCACATTGTCTTTCTCAAGAAGTTTCTTTGCTGCAAGGACGGCGTGTGTTTCATCGCTTTTTGAGTCTTCAATAATAACCTCAAGTGGATGGCCATTAATACCCCCCGCCTTATTTATCTGCTCCTGAAGCATTATCACGGTATTTTTCTCAGGCTCGCCTAAAAAGGAAGCCGCTCCAGTTACAGATAAAATAGCTCCAATCTTATAGGGTTGCTTGGCATAAGAAGTTCCGTATACGGCAAATATGAACAAGCAAGCAGCTACTGCCAGTAAAAAAATTCTTCCAACCTTTTTCATTTAACCCCTCCTAAATTTAAATTACTACAGCCTTTAGCAAGTGAATCTCTGCTGATTTCAATATTTCTTAATCCGAGCATTTTCATCTTACAGCCAAAGTCAGATAATCCACTTACATAAATTTTTTAAACAGTTAAAGATATCATAAATTAAATAAGAAAACAAGAAACCAAAAAAACACAGATAGAACCGCGAACCGCTCGATTTAGCGAATCCAAAGATAGAAATCATCAATACCAGCAGAGTTGGAGTTCTGGATATTTACGACTGCAGATGATTTGGATATGAGGCATGGAGATTGTGTCTCAATATTTTTGCCAATTTTTGTCAGAGCCCTAATTCTTCAGGGACTCCGATTCGCCCGAGCACAGCGGATGCCGCAGCAACTGCAGGGTTGCAAAGATAAACCTCGCTCTGGGGATGCCCCATTCTTCCAACAAAATTTCTGTTAGTCGTAGCAAGCGCCCGCTCTCCTTTTGCGAGGATTCCCATGTAACCGCCAAGGCATGGGCCGCATGTAGGCGTTGACACAACCGCCTCCGCATCAATAAATATCTCCATTAATCCCTCTTTCATGGCTTGCTTATAAATAAGCTGGGTTGCTGGGATTACTATCATCCTAACATTTGTGTTGACTTTCCTGCCTGCTAACACCTGGGCAGCCTCTCTGAGGTCCTCTATCCTCCCGTTTGTGCATGAACCTATAACAACTTGATCAATGTTTATATGAGACAATTGTGAGGCTGGCTTTGTATTTGATGGGAGATGCGGACATGATACAGTGGGAAAGATTTTTGAGCAGTCGAATTCCTTGATTTGTTCATAAATAGCATCAGTATCTGAATCATAAAAAGTATAATTCCTTCTTGCACGTGCTTTAACATATTCTTCAGTTATAAAATCCGGAACAATTATACCGCTTTTGCCGCCTGCCTCTATAGCCATATTGCACATTGTAAGCCTGCCGTGCATGGGCAGTGATCTGATAACCTCACCCTCAAATTCCATAGCCTTGTATAATGCACCGTCAACCCCTATATCTCCGATTGTATGCAGTATTAAATCCTTTCCCCCGACCCATTTATTTAATTTCCCATAATATATAAACTTCATGGATTCGGGAACTTTAAACCAGCATTCTCCAGTAGCCATTGCTGATGCAGCGTCAGTAGAACCAACTCCTGTCGCAAAAGCCCCAAGAGCTCCATATGTGCAGGTATGACTGTCAGCGCCTATTATCACTTCCCCAGGCAGAACCAATCCTTGCTCTGGTAAAAGGGCATGTTCGACCCCCATTCTCCCAACTTCAAAGTAAAGAGATATGTTGTGTTCTGCAGAAAATTCCTTTAATATTTTGCATTGTTCAGCTGCCTTGATATCCTTTTGGGGTGCGAAATGGTCTGGGATTAAAGCAATTCGGCTTTTGTCAAAGACGGTTTTAGCCCCAATTTTTTTAAACTCTTGTATAGCTATAGGGGCTGTTATGTCATTTGCGAGAACAAGATCAACCTTTGCATTTATCAATTCCCCAGGATAAACCTTCTCTTTCTCGCAATGCGACGCTAGTATCTTCTCTGTAATAGTCATTAAGCCTCCTGATATAATTCCTTAAAGATTTAAATAAATCCTGATTTATTAAGGGCTGACAATAAACTGGAATCCTTGGTTGCATTGAGAAATTTTGCAACATATTTGCCAAGAATATCAGCTTCGAGATTCACCGTCTCGCCCTGATTCTTAAGACCTATTGTCGTAAGACTGGCTGTGTGGGGGATAATCACAACACTAAAAGAATTCTTGAAAACCTCAACAACTGTAAGACTGATGCCGTCAATAGCTATTGAACCTTTTTCCACTAAATACTTAAGTATCTCAGGTGGAGATTCTATCTCCACTCTAATTACATTACCGATTTTTAGCTTTGACCTTATTTTTCCTATCCCATCAACATGACCAGTAACAAAGTGACCGCCAATCTTAGAATCAGCCCTTAGAGAAGGCTCTATATTAACCCTGTCCGACTTTTTTAACCAGCCTAAATTGGTAGCCTTCAGTGTCTCATAAGAAACATCAAAAGAGATAGCATTACCCTTGATATTCACCGCGGTCAGACAGACACCGTTTACAGAAATGCTATCTCCTATCTTGACATCTCCTATGATCACGCTGCATTTAAGAGAAAGACGGGCATTTTCAGCCATTTTCTCTAATGAGACAACCTCACCAAGCTCGACGATTAATCCTGTAAACATTTATCGCTGATTAAAAAGTTAAATTTTCGAGGTATCCAAATTTAACATATTATCCTAAAATTTGCTGATTTATTAGTGAATCAAATTTCCAATTCTTCCAAAACGCGGAAATTTCTCACCGTCATCCCATGACCAGTAAAGAATAAAAGCCTTGCCCCTTATGTCTTTGGAGCTTACAAACCCCCAGTAACGACTGTCAAAGCTCTGATCCCTATTGTCCCCCATAACGAAATACATATCTTTTGGAACAGCGAGAGGTCCAAAGTTATCTCTCGGCTCTCTGCCGCCCATGATTAAATAAATATCCGTATGTTGGACATAAGGCTCACTAAGCTTTTTGCCGTTCAGAAAGATCTCTTTGTTTTTGCCCTCGATTGTGTCGCCTTCAACTGCTACAATCCTTTTTATAAAATCCCTGTCGGGCTCGTGCGGAAACCTGAAAACTATGATATCGCCCCTCTCTGGCTTTCTGAAGATAAGTATTTTGCCGTCGCTAAAGGGGATCTTTGTTCCATATATAAACTTGTTCACAAGGAGATGATCTCCGATAAGGAGAGTAGGTATCATAGAGCCTGACGGAATCTTAAATGCCTGAACGAAATACGCCCTGATAAAAAGCGCCAATATCAGCGCCAGTACTATTGCCTTTGTATATTCCCATAATTTGCTTGTCTTCTTATTTTGCATTGAGTTAGCTTGATTTCCTTTATTTTATTCTTTGATTGTCAGAATAGAGAGGAAAGCCTCCTGTGGTATTTCTATTTTGCCGATTTGCTTCATCTTTTTTTTACCCTCTTTCTGTTTTTCAAGGAGCTTTCTCTTCCTTGTTATATCACCACCATAACATTTTGCGAGGACATTTTTTCTAAGTGCTTTAATGCTCTCTCTTGCGATTATTTTGCCCCCGATGGCAGCCTGAATCACTATCTCAAAAAGCTGCCTCGGTATCAGCCCCCGCAGTTTTTCTGCTATCTCGCGACCTTTATAATAAGCCTTGTCTTTGTGAACAATCAAGGAGAGTGCATCTACTGGCTCTCCGTTTAGGAGTATATTGAGCCTCACGAGGTCTGATTCCCTGTAACCTATAAATTCATAGTCCATTGACGCATAACCTCTCGAGATAGATTTAAGTCTGTCATAGAAATCCCATAATATCTCGTTGAGAGGCACTTCGTATATTATAACAACCCTTTCTTTGCCTATAAATGAGAAATCTTTCTGAACGCCTCTTTTGCCCTGACAAAGTTCAAATATCTGTCCCAGATAAGGCTGTGGGGTGAATATAATAACCTTAACATAAGGCTCTTCTATCTTAGCGAACCTATCTGGCAGACTGCTTGGGTTATCTATATAAACATATTTGAGAGGGTCAGTGAAGACCCTATAAATAACGGTTGGAGCGGTGCTGATGAGGGTAAGCCCGAATTCTCTTTCGAGTCTCTCACGAACTATCTCCATATGAAGAAGCCCTAAAAACCCGCATCTAAAACCAAATCCCAGAGCCGATGATGACTCAGGCTCAAATGTGAAAGAAGAGTCATTGAGCCTCAGCTTGCCCAATGCGCTTTTCAGCTCTTCATACTGAATAGGCTCAGTTGGGTAAAATCCGCAGAAAACCATGGGTTTAATTTCCTTATACCCCGGCAAGGGGTCGTCAACCGGGTTTACAGCGTCTGTAATTGTATCTCCGACTTTGGTATCCCCAATAGTTTTTATCGTAGCAATTACATAACCTACCTCTCCTGATGACAATACAGACACATCCGACATTTTAGGGGTGAAAACGCCCACCCTTGACACCTCATATTCTTTGTTTACAGCCATCAATTTTATCTTCATGCCGGGCTTGATAGCCCCGTCGAACACCCTCACCAAAACAACTACGCCAAGATAATTGTCAAACCATGAATCAAAGATAAGCGCCTTGAGAGGCTTTGAATCAGAACCAGATGGCGGGGGGATTTTTTTTACTACCGCTTCAAGGACTTCCTTAGTTCCTAAGCCCGTCTTGGCGCTTGTAAGAATGGCTTCGGAGCAGTCTATCCCTATGAAATCCTCTACCTGTTTTTTAATATTAGCGGGGTTGGCGGCTGGCAGGTCTATTTTATTTATTACAGGGATAATCTCATGGTTATGCTCAACGGAAAGATATGCATTTGCAAGCGTCTGGGCCTCAACTCCCTGTGTTGCATCAACTATCAAGAGACTCCCTTCGCAGGATGCAAGGCTCCTCGATACCTCATAGGAAAAATCAACATGACCAGGTGTATCTATAAGGTTCAAGATGTAGCTATTTCCATCATCCGCCTTATAATTAAGCCTCACTGCATGAGCCTTGATTGTGATGCCCCTTTCTCTCTCAAGATCCATTGAGTCAAGCACCTGCTCCATCATGTCTTTTGAGCTGATAGTGCCTGTAAACTCCAGGAGCCTGTCAGCAAGGGTAGATTTTCCATGGTCAATATGGGCTATAATCGAAAAATTCCGTATTTTTTTTCCCATAATTCTATAATAAATTTTTAATAAAAACATCCAGCAAAATTAATGATTGTCGTGGTGATGCTGTCGAGCGATAAAAATTAGGGTGACAGCATAACAAACCTTTATTTGGGCAAAGCAAAAGACCTGAGGCAACTAAAAAAGTGACCTTATAAACAAAGTCTAAATAGTGTCTGTTTATAAAGTCAGTTTCTGTGTCATTCTCGCCTGTCTGCATGCTAAGCGCAGGCAGGCAAGCAATGCGCGTCGAGAATCCTTATGTCAAGCCATAAAGAAAGATTACGGACCGATCCTTGACAAGCAAGGACAAGAGCCAGAATGACGGGAAAGTCATAGTTTATAAACAGACACTATTTAAGAGAAAGCTAATTTAGACTCTAAGCGGCTTGGTTATAAAGCCCGATTAAATCTTTTGTTAGCCAAGGCAGCAGACCCTATAATTCCGGCATTATCGCCCAGGGTTGAAGAAATTATTTTTGTTTTCTCAAAAAGCTCTCTCAATGACCTCCTTGAAGCCTCTTTAATTGCGTGCTCAACATAGATATTCCATGAACCAGTGAGCCCTCCCATAAGTATAATAGCTTCAGGGCTGAAAATATTAATGGCAGCAGCCAAGCCCAAACCTAGATTTCTGCCTGCCTCCTTGAGGGTGTCTCTCGACAAGGAATCTCCATCAAGTGCAGATTTATAAATATCTTCCGCCGTAATCTTAAAATAATTGCCGTTATAAAGTTTCTTTAAAATAGTCTCAGTGCCATCTTTTATCTTAGATATGGCATACTCAATAATTGCAGAACCCGATGCATGGGCTTCAAGACATCCGGTATTGCCGCATCCGCATTTGTTGCCGTTTTGATTAATCGTAATGTGACCTATTTCAGCAGCTACAGGCAGCAATTCATTCTCAATTATTATGCCAGCACCGATTCCAGTGCCGAGTGTGAGCATAACAAAATTTTTATAATCTCTACCTGCTCCCGAAATTTTTTCGCCGTATGCCGCCGCATTGGCGTCATTTTCAATGATAGCAGGCGTTTTATAACGGCTGGCGACTTCTGAAACAAGATTTATTCCATTTAAACTTTGAATATTAGGAGAGTTTAATACTATACCATTTTCTCTATCTATTATCCCTGCCACAGCGATACCTACCGCTAAAATATCGTCAGGACATTCCTGAAAAAGCGAACCGAGCAGTTTATGAACTGTAAAAAGTGGATCGCTTCCCCGAGGTTCCTTGAGTTTATACAAAACATCATAATCTCGGGACATCAGTGAGAGCCTGATGTTTGTCCCTCCTATATCAACGCCGATGGTATAGCTTTTGGTTTTCAAGATAACCTCACTTAAAGATAGAATTTTATATTATAACAAACAACTCGTTTTTTGGGATTACGCGGAAGTTTTTGATGCAATGGCAATAGCTTTAA
>JBBIIV010000002.1:0-37836 GCA_037446295.1 Nitrospirota bacterium | reverse complement strand
CTCCATTTAAAATATTTTTAAATGAGACAATCCATAAATATATTTTTATATTTCAATTTGCCCCTTACGAATCAGGTTACATACAATCAAAATAAGGTTGCTCCGAAAAACCATTCAGACAAACTCATATCCATCAAAAATAAGCATTCAAAACCTTGACAATAGCCGCTATATAAAAAGCGTAAAACAGAACTTATCTTTCTACTGCCATAGGGAATTAGACAATTCCCCCCTTCACTAATGAAAAACAGTCTTAATCATACTCGATCTTGAGCCTATTGCATAATTAATATGCGCATTTATAAGAATTAACAACTCTGATAAAAGGCTCTCGGGCGCTTTTATCCTATCAATCAATGCTGGATTCCACTTAAGGATGCTTCTGTAGAATTTGACTGCACTATCTGAAAGGATAATGGGGTCTTTTTGATTTTTAGAACAACTGCAACAGATTAGCGAGCCGTCCGAGATATAAAATGTATGATACATCTTATTGACAGATAACTGCCCGCATTTTGCACATACATCAAGACATGGAAGGAGTCCAACAATCTCAAGAAATTTAAGTTTATAGTAAAGTCTGCAAATTTTGTGGTTGCCGCTGGATTCCATCTTTAGCAATGTATTGAGTAGCAGTTTAAAAATTTTATCATTTGGCTCTTTTTCAGGTAAAAAAGTTATGCAGAGATCAAGCATTTCATATATTTGCATCAAGGATTTAAAATCTTCTCTGAGGGATTGAAAGGGTTTTAATATATCAGACTGAGTGAGTCTTGGAAGGGCGGAGTGCTCCTTTCCGAAAAAGGATATATTGGAATATGTCAGGGGTTCAAGACTACTGCCAAACCTTGATTTTATTTTTTTGGGGCTCTTTGCGAATACTTTTATTACGCCAAATTTAAGCGTTAGATATGTGACGATTAAATCAGCATCAGCGAAGGATGAATTTCTTAAAACAATAGCATCGGTTTTTTTTAACATTTTAAAACGACTTCTTAGAATCTATGATAAACACTTACATGACATTACCAAAGTCCTCCGGCTTGAGATTTTTAAGCCATTCTTCAAGCTCGTCTGCCTTTCTCGCATCAAGAACATTCTCATCAACGAAAATAGGCACTTGCACCCTTACAGCAACTGCAACAGCATCTGATGGCCTTGAGTCAATGTTTATATCTCCACGATAATCCTGAGCGCATATTACAGCATAATAGGTATTATCAATTATCTGAGTGATTATTACCTTGTTTACATGAACATTAAGATTGTCAAATATATTTTTGATGAGGTCATGGGTTAGCGGGCGAGGAGTTATTACCTTGCCTAACGCCAACGCTATCGAATCCGCCTCTGGTTTGCCTATCCATATAGGCAATGTTGCATTGCCATCAACCTGATGCAAAAGGAGTATATACATTCCACTTCTGGGGTCAAATAACAGACCCTCAACCTTCATCTGAATAAACATAATTATCTAAACCCCAATTCCTTTAGAGCTTGTGCATTGCTCCGCCAATCCTTTTTTACCTTGACCCACAATTCAAGAAAAACCTTAGCGCACAGCAATTTCTCTATTTCAAGCCTTGTTTGGCTGCCAACAGCCTTTAACTTCTCTCCGCCCTTCCCTATTATAATACCTTTTTGCCCTTCTCTTTCAACATAAATATTAGCTTTTATAAAAATCACACCGTCTTGCCTTTCATGCCAATCGGTTATCTCAACAGCTACTGAATGCGGAACCTCTTCCATTGTCATATTTATAATATTCTCTCTGATTATCTCCGAGACCATAAATCTCTCGACCTGATCCGTCACAAGGTTATCAGGAAAATATTTAGGACCCTCAGGGATATAATTTATTATCGTCTTTAAAAGAATATCAACTCCATCGCCTTTGAGAGCAGATATGGGAATAATCTCGTTAAATTTAAATAAGGAGTTATATTCTTGAATTATGGGAAGCAGTTCAGGTTTTCTGATGGTATCAACCTTGTTAATTATAAGAAACACTGGCTTTTGCAAGTCCACTAGGGTTTTGAGGATGAAAATATCCCCTTTGCCAGGCGTTTTGGATTCGACAACGAACAAAATAACATCAACCTCTTTAACAATTTCCCTCGACTCTCGCACCATTATCTTGCCTAGCATATGTTTTGGTTTATGAATGCCAGGTGTATCTATAAATATTATCTGGCAGTCAGGCATGTTTTTTATCCCTATAATCCTGTTTCTTGTCGTCTGAGGTTTAGGTGTTACAATCGCTATCTTTTCTCCCAATATGGTATTCAACAATGTTGACTTGCCGACATTGGGCCGACCTGTAATGGAAACATACCCGCTGCGAAGTTTCTCTAATGTCATGGGATTTATATTCTATCTGTTTAGGTCCATTAATAACAATTCTTGCTTATATATCATTATTTCAGTCTTGACACCGCATCTCTTATTCTTTCTAACCCCTTTTGGATGTTTTCCATCGATGTGGCGTAGGAAAGCCTTATATGGGCATCGCTCCCAAATGCTCCTCCGTGAACCAATGCCACATTTGCAGTTTCTAGAAGATATAAAGCAAAATCAATTGATGAATTGATTGGTTGCCCTTGTGCCGTCTTGCGCCCATATAGCATAGAAACATTAGGAAATACATAGAAGGCTCCGTCTGGTTTTAGACAAGTGATGCCTTGAATCGAGTTTAGCCCCTTGACAAGAAAGCTTCTCCTTCTGTCAAACTCATGGATCATTTCAACCATAAAATCCTGGCTTTCAGTTAACCCCGCTAGAGCTGCTTTTTGTGCAATTGATGTTGGATTGGATGTTGACTGGCTTTGTATGTTGGTCATTGCCTTTATAATGTCCTTGGGTCCTGCGGCATAACCTATACGCCATCCGGTCATTGCATGAGATTTGGAAAGTCCATTAATTACGATAACTTTCTCCTTAATATCATCTCCGAATGAGGCTATACTTATGTGTTTGGTATTATCATAGACAAACTTTTCATATATCTCATCAGAGATGATAAATAAGTTATATTTCAGCGCAATTTTGGATATAGCTTTAAGCGTTTCTTCATTATATGTAAAGCCTGTTGGGTTAGATGGTGAATTAAGTATAAGAGCTCGTGTTTTATTAGTAATTTTAGCTTCAAGAGCCTCTGGTTTTAACATGAAGTTGTCTTTTTCATATGTCTCTACAAAAACAGGGACAGCGTCATTCAATAATGTCTGATCAGGATATGAAACCCAGAAAGGAGAAGGGATAATGACCTCATCCTTAGGGTTGTAAAGGGCTTGTGCGACATTATAAAGACTGTGTTTAGCGCCGCAAGAGACTAATATCTCTTCCCTTGTAAATTGGAGATTATTATCTTTTTTCAGTTTCTGTATGATTGCATCTTTTAGCTCATCGATACCGCCAACAGGGGTGTATTTAGTAAACCCTTCCTTGATAGCCTTTATTGCCGCATCCTTAATGTGTTCTGGCGTATCATAATCGGGTTCGCCAACGCCAAAATTCACAATATCAATGCCTTTTGCCTTCATTGCCTTAGCTTTTGCATCCATTGCGAGAGTTGGCGAAGGTTTAACATTCATAGCCCTTTGAGAAACCATTTTCTATGCCTCCTAAGTTAATTTATATGATACTACAACTTGCCAATAACCCTTTTTAACGCCTTGTCTTTGCGGGATAGCCTGAATGGGCTTCCTTTCAATGGTTTAATCTCAACGGTATCGTCTTCATCTTCACCGTTTAACCTTTTAGGCTGGATACCTATCTCAAGGATATCTAAAAAAAAACTTGACGGCACAGGGACAGAATTTACAGACCATGTATATTTTGTTAAATCTCTGTCAGTGGAGATAACTACCCATTCTCTTTGTTCATGCGAAATGATTCTTTTAATCATGTCGTCAGCAGTTTCGCCAAGCTTTGTATATATAATTTTTACCCCACCGCTGAAAGCTGTTTGCTCATATTTATCTCCGCTTTTATAGGCATCAAAAACTACTGTGATATCATGATGCTTGAGGTTCTTATATTTAATCAAAAGCTCAATAAAGCTGTTTCTTATCTTTTCCATGTCATTATGCAAGACGCCAATAACATTATAACCATCAATGATTATCCGCAAAAACTCACCTAATTAAAACAGAATCGTCAAAATCATTCCCTTAGCTAGAGAGAAGGATTTCGTCTCCATTTGCTAGCGAGAATGATGAAAAAGCTGATTTTATAAACAGACTTTATTTAGAGTCTGTTTATAAAATCTCATTGGTATAAAAGGCTGTCATTCCTGCGAAGCTTGTCCCTGCAGGCAGTAAGCAGGGAGCAGGAATCCAGTGGTTCCCGCGAAAGTGGGAATCCAATTCCTTATCTCTGGATGCCCGACTAAGGACCCCCGACTACAAACTTCGAGGGCAGGCTTCGGGCATGACAAAAATAAAAAACAGCAATTTATGAACAGACTCTATTTATAGCCCAGGGTTTATTGGGATCCGACTTAATAATGATGAATACAAGAGGTTATAAAAAAAGAAAAAGTTATGCCCTATTGCTCGGTCTTAGGCTAATCATACTCCACATGGCATCATCAATCTCATCAATATATTCTGAAAGTTGATAGATCTTGCTGCAAACCTTGCAGCATAAATATACCGATGCTCAATTGATAATAAGCCTTATTTCGCCATCACAGTTTTTGCATTTCATTACAATGCCTCACGATACTATGCAGATTTATTAGATCCTTCATCTGCATCACTGCGCTCTTAATCCCGATTAATACCGCTCTCGATATGATGCTGTGTCCAATATAAAGCCCTCTGATATTGCTTACGGAGGCAATATTGTTGACATTATGGTATGTCAGTCCATGTCCTGCATTGACCAATAATCCAACCCCGTTACCTGTTTTTGCTGCCTCAATAACATTGTGTAGTTCTTCCTGCTGTTTTTTGCCTTTGGCATTAGCATACAATCCTGTATGGATCTCAACCATATCAGCTCCGATCTCTGCCGAAAGCTCCACATCTGAAACATATGGATTAATAAACAGACTTACACGTATGCCAGCTCTCTTAAGCCTTCCTATAGCCTCCGTGAGATGCTCTCGCTGCCCCGCAACATCCAGACCGCCTTCCGTGGTCAATTCATGCCGATTTTCTGGAACGATAGTGACAAGGTCTGGTTTTACCTCGAATGCTATCTGAATCATTTCCTCTGTAGCAGCCATTTCGAGGTTAAGCTCGCAAGCCACTACTTGGCGCAAAAGCCTTAAGTCCCTATCATTTATATGCCGCCTGTCTTCCCTTAAGTGAACTGTTATTCCATCAGCCCCGCCTAAGATTGCAAAAGTAGCCCCTATTACAGGATCTGGTTCAAAGGTTTTTCGAGCCTCTCTCACTGTAGCAATATGATCAACATTCACGCCAAGCAGCATAAATTTTTCTCCTTTACTTAACGGCTGAAAGGGCTAAAACATCGAGCTTTACAATAAGCTCCCTTGGTTCCCTGTGATTCCTAACCCTTGTATCAATCTCTTTTACAGCAAGATAAGGTGTCCGCGTCTCTATGGAATAAATAATGTCGCTAAGCACTCTCGTATCAGGGACGACGACATCTATACTGACACTTATAACCTTAAAACTCCCCAGATTATCGGGCTTCCCAACCCTCTCGCTCGATATGGTGCCTCCCCTGCTCGTTATGATTCCCTTAACAGTTTCCTGCAAGGTCGCGGCAGCAAGTGAGAGGGTCTGTCCTTCGACAAGCTTTGCTTCGTCAGTCTTTCTTAGTTCCCTTAGAGATGCCAAAGATTTCTCAAGTTCAGGTTTTTCAGCTATGAGCTGGATATATCTCTCAAGGGTTTTTGTTTTTACAGCTGATGATTCGTTAGCGATCGCCAGTTCTTCCTGAACTGATCGATACCCATATTCATAAATTACAAGGCTAAACAGAATAATAAACAAAGGTATAAATAATATCAAAAGTTTATGCTTTGTCATTTCTTAAGCTCTTCAATCTCCATCTTTATATTGAATCTATCCATATTCATCCTTGCATCTCTAAAAGTGGGGGATGCAAACTCAACCTTCTGGAGCAGTCCTGATGCCTCTAACTTTGGAAGCAGATCGGTTGCCGAGGCTGCATACCCTTCAATCTCCACGACTTTATCCGTAATCCTTATACGGGTAAGCCAAGCCCCTTTCGGAACGACAGTTGTAAATTCCTTCAATATGTTTAAAGTCATATGCCTATCTTTCTTAAAACTATTGATTGTATCTATATCCTTATTGAGTAATTCAATATCTTTTTTTAAGGCTTCGACTTTTTTAACCTCGTCTTTTCTGGCTTGAATCTGTCGGTCAATTTCTTCAATCTTTCTGTTTTCAATATAAAGAGGGGCAAGGGCATAAAAAATCCCAATGGCTGCAAGCACTACCAAAAATATTACAGTCAAGGCAAAAGGCTTACGCTCTCTGGATTTAAGCCCCCTGGTGAGGAGGTTGAAACCTGTTGATTTTTGCATGATGGTTTCTAAACCGCCGCCTACTGAATAATATGAGACTATATCTTTAGCCCCGCTGAAGCTTATTTTCGTATCAATTTCGTCCAATGCCTTAATGGGCTTGTTCAGTCCAGCTTTGAACATCTCTTTGAATGCAGGGGTTTTATTTTTAAAAAGGGTATAAATCCTTGGGGATACTCCAGTCCTACCCTCGCCATTAATGACCAGACTGATATTTTCGGCAATCTGGGTTATCTGTTCTTTATCGTCTGATGTCTTAAATTCTCCTGCAAAGGAACTAAAACTTGCAAAATCAGTAAAAAAAGCACCCTCGTATCTATTTTCATCGATCTCTAAATATATAATGGGGCGCTCGTTGTCGATATAATTAATAAGGGTTTGGATTGCAGAAATATTAAGTGTCAGTTTGCTTACGGTGATTCCCTTCTCACTTAAAGCATCAAGATAAGGCTGGATAAGCTGGCTTCTTGCTACAGCAAGCAAGACTCTAATCTTACCGTCTATTTCACTTACTATCTTGAAATCGTATAGGGCTTCTTCAGCGCTAAAAGGCGTAATCCTGTCCATTTCATACAAAAGGACATTTGCTATGTTTTCTTTTACAGATAAAGGAAGCTCGATTGTCTTCACTATTGCCCATGATTTAGGGATGCTCAAGGTAACTGGAGACTTCTCGGTCTTTAATTCGCTCATGGCGAGCAAAACAGAAGAGGCGAATTGTGCTGGTTCAGGATAAGGTGAATCAATCTGGTATTTCTTTATGCCGCTAACTTTAAATTTCATAAATGATTTTTTAACAATAGCAACTGACCCCCCTAAACCTTCAATCGAGATGCTAACGGATTTATTAGGCAGTATTATCTCTGAAAAATCATAAGTGAGAACTTTAAAGATTGGAGCTATCGTATGAGCTGCTGCTGAATAAAATCCTGACGCGACAGATGATATTTTTTGAATTGATGTGAAACCTGTCATTGCTTTAATTGCACCGGACTTTTGTAATAAAAATATCTATATTTAGCATTCCCTTCAATTGCTATCCCAGCCTTAATTGCAAAGGGTGTTTTTTGCCCTGTCTTATATCCTGCCGACTCAATTGTATAAAAATAGGAAATCCCCCCTTGAGAAATAAATTGAGAACTTTCAGGGGGTATCGTTGCGTTCAATGAAGCCTCAGACGTCAATGCCTCTCTTTTAGTGATTATTTCATCCACCAGTTCATGGGTTAAGCCAGGTATTGCGAGAAGAACTTCTCTGGATGCTGAAACTATATTAATTGCATTGCTGTTAGAATAAATCGTAATAAAATCTACTATACCCTTTTTGCCATTACCACCATAAAGGATATCAGGACCCATGCCTTTTACGAGCAAAAGCTCTTCAAGTGTGTCAAGTCTGGCATTTTTTGCCTGGTATGGCTTTGGAAGCGACATATAATAATCGCTTTCGGCCCCGTGAAGCCTCTTAAAATCATCAGCATCCTTCCAGTCTAAAATAGAGTCAACTATTACCGTCGCTTCTTGTTCTTTAACCCCCGAGTTCATCAAAAGATTTTTAAGTATTATACCAGATAAATCATTCAAGTTGTTTATATCTATTTTGCCTAATTCATCGGAGATTCTTACAATAAACCATCCATCTGAAAAAGAGATTGTATAGGGAGTGGCGTCTGTCCGCCATACCTTCTTTTCATCTTCGAGCATGGAGTATCCACGATATTTGTTTCTGTAAAAAAGTTCAATAATAGCGCGCTCTATACCGGCTTCCGCAATAAATTTTTTATCAACCCCTTCCCTGAAGGCAAGAGAGGCAAATGTCTCAGATCGAGTCATTACCGAAAAAGACAAGACAATGACCATTAAAATGGTCAACACCCAAAGCACAATTATGAGTATAATACCTTCCTGCTTTTTTACCATGTAAATATCAACTACTTTTCCTTGGAAGTTCTCCGCCCCTTTTTGGCGCTTGTCTTCCGGGTTCTCTTGCCGGCTGAACAGGTGTAGCATGTAATTGTGTATTTTTTATCTTAAACAGCATAGTCAATGTAAGTTTTTTCGATGAGTCAAAGATGTTGACAGATACCATCTCGGGCAGGAAAAATGTCTCCACCCACTCATCCCTCCACTCTCCATGTTCTGCTGTTGGGTCCTTGTAAAAATATTTGAATGATATGTCATCAATGTTATCAAGAAGTATAGTTTTTCGAGCATCTTCGACTGATATTGTATTTTCCGTGGCGTATAAGGTTAGTTTCCCTTGAGTATTTCGTTCTACATTATAAGCAACCTTTACATACCCTAACTGTCCGCTCCAAATGGAATAATTTGTAGAAAACTGAATAAATTCGTTAGTTCCAGCAAAATATACTTTTTTCTCGTCATCTCTTTCATAAAAAAGTGGGGTTTGGGACTGAAGTTGTGACTCAATAATTCCAAGAGACGCCCTTAATCTTTCAAGGAACTCCATCGTTCTTTCAGCTTTTTCTATTGAGCGATATCCGAGCCTCATGGTCCCAAAGATAATGAGCATTACTATCCCAAGCAATGTAATCGAGATCATCAACTCAAGTAAAGTAACCCCCCCTTGTGTTTTTTTAAATATCATTAAATCTTCTTCTCCACTGCCTTTAATGTTTTGATCGTATGGGACTTTTTCTGATGGCCCCTCTGCCAACTCACTGTCAATTGGACCTCCATCAATCTTGTCTGAAGGGTCTCCGTTCTTTCTTTCAATACATCTGACACGGATATATCAAATCTGTATCCCTGCTCGGTAATTTCAGACCATGACTTTTCGGGCAAGTCATCTGTTTGCGACAATTCACGCATTTTCAAGTCTGCTTGCACCAATGCATGAACATAATCCTCGGACTTAGATACAGCCTTCAAGTTGGCTGAAAACAGTTGCAATATTATCGTGACCGCAATGCCAAGTATTGAAAGAGCAACAATTACCTCAATCAAAGTAAATCCCTTGTTTAAACGCATCACTTCACCACAATCGAACCGACAACAGGGTCAAGATAAATGGTTGCCGCTCTCTTCCCATCTGTAAGTATTACAGCCCCTCCTTCAAGTCCACCTGAAGCAAACATAACAACCTGATACCTGCCTTTATAAATCTCACCGTATAGGGGGCTAATCGCCTTGGCATTAATGCCTATGGGCATATCTTTAGCATTTACGCCGTTTACGCCGTATTGCCTTGAATCGAAATCTATAAAGAAAAGCTGGTTTTCTCCCTTGATTTTCGCAAAGGTTTTGGCATATTTAATATTAGATGCCATCTCCCTGACAGTTGAGTTAAATCTAGCTGAAGGCAAAGAATTTGCGAAAAAAACAGTAGAGAGCCCCAATATAAGTATCATTAAAAACACTACAATTATGAGCTCTATTAGCATAAAGCCGGATTTTTCTTTTCCCTTTAGGGAGACACTAACTGATAACATGCTAAAACGGTATTTCTGTAATGCTGAATATAGCCATCAGCATCGAAAGCACAATAAATCCGATTATGATACCCATAAAAAGTATCATGACAGGCTCAAGGAGGCTGATAAACCTCTTGATAGAGAGACGCAGGCTTTTTTCATATGTTTCAGCAACCTTGAGTAGCATTGCATCAAGATTACCGGTCTCTTCCCCTACTTTTATCATTGAAAGGGCAAGCTCAGGGAAGACCTTTGCATTATAAAGCGGATCTGAAACTCCCTTTCCTTCCTTTGCACCCTTGGAGATTGCGTCAATAGATGAGGAAATAACATGGTTATTTATAACCTCTTTTGAGTTATTCAACGCTTGCAGCAGAGGCACGCCACTTTTGATCAGTGTGCCGAGAGTCCTACAAAATCTTGCTGTTTCGAGCTTTGTGATGATATCTTTAAATAATCGCAACTTTATTTGGTCCCATTTGTATCTTCCTGCGGATGTTTTTATATAACTTTTTAGTATAACCAGCCCAGCAATATGTAAAATCAGTATAAGCCACCAATATGACTTGAGTGAACTACTGAATGTAAGCAATATCTGAGTCGGCAAAGGCATTGAAGTGCCCAATTCTGCAAATATCGCTGAAAACTTCGGCAAAACATAAGTAAGCAGAACAATAATCGAAATACTGCCCGCTAGCATAATAATCGAAGGGTAGATCATCGCAGAAAAGATATGGTCTTTCAATTCCTTTGATGACTCAAGATATTCGTTAAGTTTATCGAGCACGACATCAAGCACCCCACCTGCCTCACCAGCTCTTATCATATTAATATAAATTCTTGAAAAGACATCTGGATGCTTCTTGAGGGCATCGGAAAATGAATTGCCCTCTCTGATTGATTTGAGAATGGATTGGATTATTCCTTTCATATGCTTATTTTCAGATATCTGGGCGAGTATATTCAGACTCCTGTCAAGAGGAAGTCCGGCGGATAAAAGCGCTGAAAGCTCTGTAGTAAAGGTGAGCAGGTCTCCCTTTGGTGAACCTAACAAAAATTTTCTTTTTGTTACATCAGTTGAAGTAAAAACCTTAAGGGGAATAACCCCTGTATTTCTCAGTCTTTCAACAGCTGTTTTTTCATCAGGCGCTTCAATATTGCCTTCTATTATCGCCCCTTGATGAGTAGTTGCTCGATATGAAAATATTGCCATTTCGGTCGTCTGTTTTATTTTAAAATTTATATTTAAGTTTATAAATTGAGATTCAAAGGAGTTAAATGACAGTGAGAGAAATAACCTTTAAACCCATTTCGGGATAAAAGATTTCACCATATTTAACAAAAAGCGCTAACCTGAATTCTCAAACAAATCTAAACGGTTGTTTATTTATAACCAGTTTTAAATCAATAAATACCTTTAAATCTACCTTATATAAGCTTCCGTTACATAAAGCCTCATCATCCTATGGCTGTTGAAATAATATGCGTTTTTGCCAATGGCGTTTTCCATGGTCTTAATCCAGTAAAACTTATCGTTATAAAAAGTAGGTATAATTATCTTTTCAAGCTTTGAATAAAGGTCATCAGCATCTCTTTTAGGATCTGCTATGATGTCAGGTGATGGCCCAATTGACCATCCAGTATAACCTTCTATATGCCCTTCTATCCACCAGCCGTCAAGAACGCTAAAATTGGGCACCCCGTTGTGAGTAGCTTTCATGCCGCTCGTCCCTGAAGCCTCGAAAGGCCTCATCGGAGTATTCAGCCAAAGATCAACGCCTGAAATAAGCTTTAAAGCTAGATCCATATCATAATTTTTTAGATATGCAATCTTTATTTTATTTTTAAGCCTCTCCTTGATCTCAAATATATGCTTTATCAACTGCTTTCCACCATCATCTTTCGGATGAGCCTTGCCGGCATATATAATCTGTATTCTTCCTTCAGCGATCTGGGCAAGTCTCTCGGGGTCTGCGAAGAGCAAGTCAGCCCTTTTATAAGCAGTTGCCCGCCTTGCAAAACCAATTGTAAGAGTTTCGTAATTCATCCCCACCTGGGTCTCGCGGTTCACATAGTCAATAAGTTTTTTCTTGGCTTCCATGTGGGCTTCCCATAACTCATCATCGGGGATGCGCCCAACTCTTACAAATATCTCGGGTTCATTTGCCCAGCCTGGAAGATATTTATCAAAAAGTTTTCTAAAACTCTCGCATGTCCAAGTAAATGAATGAACGCCATTTGTTATAGCATGAATCTCGTAGCCGGGAAACATGCTTTTCGAGACCTCACCATGCTTTTTTGCAACTCCATTGATATAATTGCTGAGATTAATGCCTAACATTGTCATGTTAAGGCTATCACGGCCTGCAAATTCCTTTATTACGGAAAGCGGGATTATTTCACCCATTATTTTTTCTATCAGGGGATATCCAAATCTATCGTGCCCTGCAGCAACAGGTGTATGTGTAGTAAAAACGCAGAGACTCCTAACCTTGTCAGCGTCCCATACAAGCCTCTCATCCCAGACCCGTTCTATGTCTTTTTTATGCCTTTTAAGTAATTCCAATGTCAAAAAACTTGAATGACCTTCATTCATATGGTATTTCTTGATCTCAAAACCCATCTCTTCGAGCATTCTCGTTCCCCCTATACCAAGGACTATTTCCTGTTTAAGCCTGTATGAAGTATCTCCGCCATAAAGGTAATGGGTGATTTCTCTGTCATCAGGGTGATTTTCAGGCTGATCGGAATCAAGAAATAATATGGGAATCTTACCTCCAGTGGCGCTTTCTACGACATAAAGCCAACAGCCTATTAAAACAACTCTACCTTCAATTGAAACGGTCACTCTCTCTTGCATTGGAAATAAAAACTTTGCAACATCCCAGACATCAGGTAGTTCAATCTGCCTGCCGAATATATCAATATCCTGTTTGAAATAGCCTTTTTTAGTGAGGAGGGTTACAGCCACCAAAGGAAGCCTCAAATCGGCTGCAGACTTAATAGTATCGCCAGCAAGCACGCCAAGTCCGCCGCTATAAGTATGCAACTCGCTTTTGATGCCGATTTCCATAGAAAAATAGGCTATTTTTTGTTCATTTGTAAATGGCTCTATGGATATGGCTCTCATAATATAACACGCTCCTTAATCTTAACCTTCTATTTTGAGTGATTAATATTTAGACAAAGTTTATTTATAAACCATGTCTTTTATCAATCTGGCTTGCCTGCACAAGAAAGTGCAAACATGAACTGACTTTATAAACAGACACTATATAATAAATAACGATTAGAAATAAAATGTTTTTCATTACTTCCAGCTCGCTTGTTTACATGGATACCTGAACAATCAAATTTTACCTAAAGGTAGAAAAGTTTTGATACCAAGCCTTTCAGCCCTTGCAAGCAATTCATTTAATGCTTTTATGCCTTCATCTCCTATATCTAAGGTATAACTATTCACATAAAGTGAAATATGTTGTGTAATGACCTTATCGTTTAATTCCTGCGAGTGCTTTTTAATAAAAGGAAGCGCTTCATCAAAATTATTTCTTGCATATTTTACACTTTTGCCTATAAGGTCTTCAATTATTTGGATGACATGAGGCGCGATCTCTTTTCTTGCAATAATTCCGCCAAGTGGTATGGGTAGTCCTGTGTATTCATCCCACCATTGACCGAGATCAGCTATCTTAACAAGCCCCCAATCAATATAAGTAAACCTTCCTTCGTGTATGACGAGCCCAGCATGAAAGTCCCCTTCCTTGACAGCATTCATAATCTCATTGAAGGGCATAAAAACATATTTAATTTTATTAATAAACATGGCGCCAAATTCAGATAACAGATAGATCTTTAACAGCAAAAAAGCAGTAGTCAATCTCCCTGGGACAGCTATTTTAAGATGTTCAGGCTTCTTAAAAGAAAATTCCTCCTTTGCAACAATCAAAGGGCCGCATTCTCGCCCAAATGCTGCACCTGACCTTAAAAAGACATAATCCTCCTTGAGATAAAAATATGCATGAGATGAAACCTTAGAGATATCAAGTTTTTTGGAGATTGCAAGCTGGTTTAATGTCTCTACATCTTCTATAATAAAATTAAACTCCAGCCCTTTTAAATCAATCTTTTTATGGACAAGGGCGTAAAATATATATGTGTCATTAGGACACGGTGAAAACCCAAGGTTCATCATGATAATGACCTAAAGTTTGTATCCGATTTTCCGTAAAAATTCCTTACGGTCTTTTTTGTCTTGAGCAGACTCGACCCCTTTCGGAGGTGAACCATCTATGACCCCCATGATTCCATTTCCTTGTTCTGTTGAGGTGATTATAATCACAAGGGGATTGGCAGTTGCGCAGAAAATTCTGCAGACCTCGGGGCAGCTCTTTACTGAATTGAGAATATTAATAGGAAATGCATTTTTGAGCAAAATGCAAAATATATGACCGCATGCTATATCTTGAAGAATTTTTATACAGCTGCTTATCATCTCCTCATCATTTCCCTCACTCCTAATCAGGCACGGACCTGAAGCCTCTGAAAATGCTATCCCAAACTTTGCCTGAGAGACTGTTGCAGTAACTATCTCATAGATATCCTCAACAGTTTTGATAAAGTGAGACTGCCCTACAATAATATTGCATCCATCCGGAATATTAACCGTGACTGCTTTGAATTCCATTATAAATTCCTCCTTTGATAAACCTCATAAAACACCTTCTTTTTCTATGTTATAATGATATGAAATATTTTTCCATATTTTTAACCAGTTTTTTTCAATCACGAGCCCAGGGCTATGGGAGACTCCATGATGATATCTCTTACTTCAAGGTATATACAATACAAACTGCTCCCCTTCTTTTTCTTGCTGTCATTCTGTTCAGCCCAGATATTGTTTCCAAAGACCTCCTGTTCATACCAGCTAAGCCCTGTATCTGTTAATATAATCAGCAATAATGAAATATCCGTTGCAGGCTCTCTTGGCGTAGACTCTAAGTTTGCAGAAGACTTGAACGATGGCATGTCCAAAGAACTTGTCTTTTATATCGACCTTTTCAGAATTTGGAAGGTTTGGCCCGATGAATTCATTACAGGAAAAAAAATTACAAGAACCCTTAAAAGCGATCCTATCAAAAGGGAATATGTTGCTGTAAGCATAGAAGGTAATACAACTGTTGAAAAAAGATTCAAGGATATAGAGTCTATGCTGTCGTGGTCGCTTAGCTTTAAAGATGCAAGGATATATAGTATCAGGGATTTCGAGGCAGGCAAATATTTTGTAAAGGTCACTGTTGAATCAGCCAAAAAGAAATTGCCCCCGATAATTGGATATTTCTTGTTTTTTGTTTCCGAAAAAGAGTTTAGCACATCAAGAGACTCTCTCCTATTTCAGCTTCCGAGAGAACCTGCTAAATAATGCCTGAGCTGCCTGCCTATTAATCAATGAAAAGATTGAATCAAATCAAACTTCTTTTTCTGGCAATTATTCTCGTAATAACGATAACTTTAGCTCAAATCTACTACTTCAGATTTCCCTATACCGACATAACAGCCAGATTCATACTTACGAGCATTCTAACCCTCAACATTATTGCACTGCTAACCCTTATCTTTTTTGTAGTAAAAAACTTGTTTAAGCTTTATGTTCAGAGAAGGGACAAGGTGCCGGGCTATCGCTTCAGAAGCCGTCTTGTTGCTGTGTTCATGATTTTGATACTGATACCTTCAGTATCTCTTTTTGTTGTTTCGGCAGGACTCTTCACCAACTACATAAACAGGTTTTTCTCCCTCCCCGTTAAGGAAAGTCTTACCAATTCAGTAGAACTTGCAAGGGCATTTTATGATTTGGAAAAAAACAGGGCATTAAGTATCGCAAAACAGATTTCAAAAGGTAATGAGATTTTAACAGAAGGATTAACCGTCAAGAGGCTCACTAACCTGGCTGATGATGAAGGAGAAATAATCAGAGAGGCTTTTGAGGGCAGGGAAGCCGCTGAGATAATCTCCTCTTTTAGCGGCGACATCATCAGGGCTGCCGTTCCCCTTGTTGGAAGCGATAATAAATCTGCAGTAATAGTCGTTGAGCTAAGACTGCCTGAGTTAATCTCTGTCAAGTCTGAAAAATTAAGGGCTTATCATGAAGATTTTTTAGATTTTGAATCTTTCAAGTCGCCTTTGAGCCTTAATTATATACTGATACTCAGTTTTATGACCATTCTTATGGTTTTTGCTGGTTTGTGGGTTTCTCTGAAGATATCGCAAGGGATTACCGACCCAATCCAAAATCTTGCTTTGGCAACAAGAGAGGTGGCTTCAGGTAATCTGAATGTTGCCATTGACGCTAAGACTGATGATGAGATAGGCATCTTGATCAACTCATTCAATCAGATGGTGAAAGAACTTAAGGACAATAAAGAATCCCTTGAAACTGCTTATGCAGAGTCTGATAAGAGAAGATTATTTCTCGAGAACATTCTCGATAATATCAATTCAGGGGTTATTTTTCTCGATAATAATATGACTATTTTAACAATTAATAAGGCGGCTTGCTTGATATTGAATATAAAACAGGAGGATTTTGCGGGCAAAAATTATAGAGATTTTATCGTCAGCATCAATTCCACAGATTTGAATAATCTCGTGCAGACCCTCCAAGGGCAAAAGATAAGAGATATAAAAAAGGAGATCAAACTTGAACTCGGAGACAAGACGGCAATCCTGATGGTTTATATCTCAGGTATATGGGACCCTCAATCTTTTAAATCTCTTGGTCTGCTCGTTGTTTTCAATGACTTGACAAACATAATAGCGGCGCAAAAGGCGATGGCGTGGCAGGAATTTGCCCGTAAGGTGGCTCATGAGATTAAAAACCCTCTTACACCAATCAGACTATCTGCAGAAAGACTCATAAAGAAGTGGAAACAGAAAAGCAATGATTTTGACTCGGTTTTTGAAAAATCAACAAATGCAATTATATATGAGGTGGACAGCCTCCGAAGACTCGTGGATATATTTTCCAAATATGGCAGGATGCCGGAAATCAAAAAAAAGTCTGTGGATATAAGGAAATTGCTTAATGATTTTGCTATACTTTATAGTGGGTTTAAGGATATTGAGATACAGCTGTCCGTCAGTCAGGATATTTCTTTTGTCCAACTTGACAGAGAACAGATCAAGAGGGCATTAATCAATATTATAGACAACGCCATTGAAGCAATGAACTGTAAAGGCGTCATAGATATAAGAGTCAAAAAGGATAATGATAATTTTTTAATTATTGAGATTGCTGATACAGGTTCCGGCATCCCTGCAGACGAAAAGGAAAGGCTTTTTCAGCCCTACTTTTCAAAGAGAGAAGGAGGCACTGGTCTTGGACTCGCCATTGCCGCTAAGGTGATAACAGATCATGGAGGGCAAGTCTCCATAAGAGACAATATTCCACACGGCGCAGTTTTTGTTTTAAGGTTGCCCGCAGAATAAAGGACATAAGGAGTTGCAATGCCAACAGAATTGCTTATGATTGTGGATGATGACAGAGGTGTAAGAGAAAGTCTCTCCGACACATTTAAGGATGAGGGATATGAAGTCATAACAGCAGGTTCAGGGGAAGAGGCTATTGAGCTTCTCAGGGAATTTGCCCCGGATGCCATCTTTCTTGATATATGGCTTCCAGGGATGGACGGAATACAAACGCTTATTTTAATAAAGAAGTCCCTTGATGTTCCAATAATTATGATATCGGCGCATGGAGACATAGAAACTGCTGTAAAGGCTATGAAGCTTGGTGCCCATGATTTTCTTGAAAAACCTCTTGAAGAAAAAGAGCTTTTTTCTAGAACGAAAAAGGCATTAGAATTAAAAAGGCTGATCTCTGAAAACCGCACCCTGAGAGCCGCTCTTAATAAAAACTGGAGGCTTGTTGGCAATTCAGACAAAATTGCTCACCTAAATCAACAGATTGAGATGGCTGCCCTAAGCAGTAGCAGGGTACTCATTACGGGCGAGAGCGGGACTGGTAAAGAGATAATAGCGAGGCTTTTACATCAAAAAAGCCCGAGATGCGATAATCCTTTTATAGAAGTTAATTGTGCAGCAATCCCTCAGGATTTAATTGAGAGCGAATTATTTGGACATGAAAAAGGTTCTTTTACGGGCGCATTTGAAAAAAAGATAGGTAAATTTGAACTCGCTGATACGGGCACACTATTTCTTGATGAGATTGGAGATATGTCTTTAATGACCCAATCTAAAGTATTGAGGGTGATAGAAGCCCAGACCTTTCAAAGGGTCGGGGGCAGCAAAAATATAAAGGTTGATACCCGAATCATTGCAGCGACCAATAAGGATTTGTTAAACGAGGTTCAAAGAGGCGCTTTCAGGGAAGACCTGTATTTCAGGCTTAATGTTATATCTATCGCGTCTCCTTCTTTGAGGGAAAGGCTTGAGGATATACCTGAGTTAGTAAGTCATTTTGTATCACAGTTCAGCTCCGACAGCGCGATAAAGCCAAAGGAGATAAGCAAGGATGTCATCAGTATGTTTAAAAAATACGAGTGGCGTGGCAACATCAGAGAGCTCAAAAACGCAGTTGAACGAATTATGATAATGGTGCCCTCACAGATAGTAGAGGTGTCTGATATAGAAAATCTGGGTTTGCTACAATTTAAAGAAATTCAAAATAAATATAGCTATTTTTCATTTAACACCCTTAAGGATGCAAGAGATGCATTAGAGAAGGATTTTATAATAAGAAAACTTGCAGAAAACAACTGGAATATCTCCAAAACTTCTGAAGCTATAGCTGTAGAGAGAAGCAATCTCCATAAAAAGATTAAATTATATGGGATAAATATGCAGGAATAAAAAAAGGCGTCCATTTCTGAACGCCTTACATGACAAAAATTAAACTAAGGCTTTTTTGCTGGCTCTGCTGATGGTTTTACATCAGCTTTTGGTTTTTCTGCCGGCTTTGCATCAGCCTTTGGTTTCGCATCAGCTTTCGGTTTGTCAGCCTTTGCGACTGCCTTCTTTACGCTCTTCGCTACATTCTTTCCATCCTGAACTGTGTACTTTGCGGTAACCTTGTCTCCAACCTTAACATCAGCAATAAGCTTGGCATCGGCGGTCATTTTGACTTCCGCTTTCTTTCCCTTTACAGTAATGGAATTTGCTGCTGCATCGACTGCTGCAACTTCACCTGTAACTTGTTTTACCTTTGCCTTTTCAGCCTTTTTCTGTTCAGCCTTTGGCGCATCAGCAGGTTTTGCTGCCGGTTTCGCTGGCTCCGCCGGCTTTACACCAGGCTTCTCCTGAGCAATGGCTACTGAGGAAACGGCAAAAACAAATAAAATTGCTACTATTAACGCCACTAATCTCTTCATCAATTTGTCACCTCCTTTCTTAATCTAAGTTTTGTTAAAACTTCTCAACTTGTTGTAATGTGCAAATATAATGCCATATTCAAAGGGAGAAAAAACAGTAAATATCATTGTCTCGTATGTCGGAATGAATGTTCATTTTAAAAAATAAAAAGTTAGTTTCTCTTTTCGGGATATATATCCCCTTTTGAGGAAACTGATTTTAGCCCAAATTTCTCGAGTCTGTACCAGAATGTTTTATAGCTCATGCCTAATAGTTGAGCTGCTTTTGCAGCAACATTATTTGTTTTGACCATAGCTTTTCTTATTAATTCCCTCTCAAGCTCTTCAAAGTCTATCCCTTCGTCGGGTATTTCAATCTCTAGTATGCCAGCTTGGTCCGGAAGCTTGAGTTCACTCTTGATGTCGTTTATATTAATCATGTCCTTGTCGCACATGAGGACAGCCCTCTCTATTACCGATTCAAGCTGGCGAATATTCCCTGGCCATAAATACTCAACCAGCGCCTTCTTTGACCCATCACTTATCCCCTTGACTCTTTTGCCGAACTCATTGTTGTATTTTTTTATAAAAAAATCTGCGAGGGTAGGAATATCTTCCTTTCTGTCTCTAAGGGGTGGGAGGTCAACTGTTACAACCTTAAGCCTATAAAAAAGATCCTCTCTAAATCTTCCGGCTGAGACCTCCTTTTCGAGCATTTTATTAGTTGCCGCAATGATTCTGACATCGACCTTGATATTATTTTTCCCGCCAAGTCTTCTTATCTCCTTATCTTGCAAAACCCTCAATATCTTTGTCTGTGTCAGCAGAGGAAGGTCGCCTACCTCGTCAAGGAAAAGTGTTCCTTTGTCGGAAGCTTCAAAAAGACCTATCTTGCGGTGAGAAGCGCCTGTAAAAGCGCCAGGCTCATATCCAAAAAGCTCGCTTTCAATGAGATTTTCAGGAATTGCGGCGCAATTAATGACGGTAAAAGGACCCGTTCGCCTCGGGCTGTTATAATGAATTGCCCTCGCAATAAGCTCCTTGCCCGTTCCGCTCTCTCCATAAATCAACACTGTTACTGTTGTAGGTGTTACCTTTTTTACTACATCGACAGCGTCTTTCATCTTTTTAGAGCCGCCGACTATTCCCTCTATCTTAAATTTATCGAAAAGTGCATCCTGAAGTCTAATATTTTCTCTACCTAGATATATCATCTCAGCTGCTTTTCTCACCGTATGCAAAATCACATCCTTATCAATAGGTTTGGTAAGGTAATGAAATGCGCCTTTTTTCATTGCCTCAACAGCAGATGAAATAGTTCCAAATGCCGTCATCAAAACAAACGCAGGTTTAACAGCCTCTTCATTCAAAGCGTCAAGAAGTTGATCGCCGCTCATGCCGCTCATTTTAAGGTCTGAGAGAACAACATCAGGATTGATTGTCTTGATTAATTTTAGACCTTCTTCTCCTGAGGATGCTGCATAAACTTCGTAGCCGTTTTCTTCCAAGATTGTTTTAATAATAGAAAGCTGAGGAAGCTCATCATCAATTACAACGACAACTGCCATAAAAGCTCCTTTCGAATTAAGAACAACGTATAAATTATCAAAAATTTATTTAATTAACCCAGTGGTAGTATTATTCTGGCTTCACTACCTTCATTTAATTTGCTTTGAAATTCTACCCTGCCGCCATGCTCCTCAACCACTCTCTTGGTAAATGGCAAACCGAGTCCAAGTCCATTTTTCTTTGTTGAGAAGAAAGGGTCAAATATCTTCGAAAGATTTTCGGGCGAGACACCCGTGCCGTTATCTGAAACGGTTAAGATTAAATTCGAACCATCCACTGCAGTTTTTATTTTTAAAAAATGTTCTCGTTCAATGTTTTCCATTGCGTGAAATGCGTTTGTTATAAGATTCAATATACACGATTTAATAAGCTCCTGATCTATGCCAATTTCATAATCATCAGTAGTCTCTTTGATAATCTTAATCTTTTCGGCTTCAGCCTTTGCTTGAACAAGCAAAAGAAGGTCATTAATAGCCTTGCCGATTTGAACTTTACTGATATCTAACTTAATAGGCTTGCTGTAGTCAAGAAATTCATTGACAAGTTTATTGAGCCTCTGAATTTCTTCCTTTATTCCTCTGACGAGACTGCTAAATTTCTCTTTATTTTTTGGGTCGTCTGGGAGATATTTGTCTCCGATATAATCAATGCTAAGATTGATAAAATTAAGAGGATTTCTTATCTCATGAGCCATGCTTCTTGATAGCTGTCCTACAGCCGAGAGATGCTCAACCTCCCTTAACTTTTCTTCAAGCATCTTGCTTTCCCTTAATTTATTGACCATATAATTAAAGCTGGTTGAAAGCTTGCCAATCTCATCAGAGCTTCTTATAGGCAAGTTCTGATTCAAATCTCCACCTGCCACATTCATCGCTGCGTTAACCACATCATGAATAGGACGGGTATATTGCCTTGAGAAAAATATTGTCATAATAATGCCAATTCCAAAAACCATCAGGGTAACCACAATCTTTTCAATAGCTGAAGTCTCAAGCAAATCAGAAAAGTCATCTTTATTAATCTTCAGATGTATATAGCCGTAATGAATATATGCATACTCTGTCCCTCCAACAACAACAGGGAAAATGACATTATAAGTCTTGCCTTCGTCAGAGACAGGATCGCCGAGTTCAGCCTTGATTATTAAGTCTTTTTTCTTGCGCGTTATCGGTTCGCCTATCCTTGCGGTATTTGTGCTCGCTATTATCTGGTCTTCATTGCTTATAATGGAGATTTCCTGAATTCCCCTTGCATTTAACTCTTTCAGATAATTGGTCAGTCGGGCTTCATCGGTAGCGCCGTAAGCGGTCACTTCCTCAACGCCTACCTGAATCGCTTTGGTAAGCTCGGCGGTCTGCCTTTCTATTTCATTAAATATTTTTTGCTCAGAGCGTTGGTAAAAAAACAAAAGGATGGATATTAAAATGAAGCTCATAAAGAGCATCATTGCTATGAGTTTTGTGTTGATGGACAAACTCAGAAGAAAATTCTTCATAATGGCATCCGATAAGAATATGATAACATAAAATTCATCTGTTGCATGACGCTGTAGAAAAGGGTATAATGTTTCTCACAAATAGCCAATAGTGAGGGCAGTTGAATATTCAGGGTCAACAAGGGGACATTCATGGCAAAAATCAAAAAAGCAAAAATCCTGCATATTAAACAAATACATAAGTTAATCAACGAGTTTGCAAAACAGGAAACCATGCTTGCACGCTCTCTTAACGAACTTTATGAGGGAATAAGGGATTTCGTAATATATGAAGAAGATGGAACTATAAAAGGCGTCTGCGCCATAAGGATTTTATGGGAGGATCTTGCAGAAATAAGATCTTTGGCTGTCAAGGAAGAATTCCAGAAAAGCGGCATAGGCAGGGTTCTTGTTCAGAAGTGCCTTAAAGACGCTAAAAACCTCGGGATCAAGAAAGTTTTTGCCCTGACATACCAACCCAGTTTTTTCAAAAAACTCGGTTTCAAGGATATTGACAAAAGCAAGCTTCCCCAAAAGATATGGGGCGATTGCCTGAAATGTCCAAAATTCCCTGAATGCGACGAGCACGCCGTCATTATTTATCTGTAATAAATACCTTTATCTCAGCGTTCCGCCTCAATTCTTCAATGTGTTTCTTTAAGATATCATTAAGCTCTTTCTCAAGAAGATAATTCTCTATCTGATCTTTTACGAGCAGGTAATCTTGACCCTTAAATTCTCCTATATATTCTTTATAGAAGTTCATGATTTCTTCATCTTTTACAAATAATCTGGACCTGATTTTGATATCAAGATAGAGATTTACAAGCTCGTCCTCGGTATTGGCGTCGAGCCTTATTTTTTTTGCCTCTTTTATCAGCAATATCCGGTTGATTATAGAGTCCATGACCTCTTTTTTCGATATATCCGGGGTTGCCTTACTCATTTTTTGGAATTCAATATCAAACTCTGAAAGGGTAATAGCGGTATCGTCGACATAAGCTGCAAGCCTGTCAATGATAATTGCGAAGGAAGCGTTAACTGCAAGCGTAGATAAAAATAGGCAGTAAAGCAATACCTTAAAAATGAAGCCTTCTCCGAGCATTTGCGAGTGTTTTTTTCTTATTCGTATTGAAAAAGGGATATAGGTATTGTTAATAACCCTCGATTCCATGTCGAGCATGGAGTGACGGCTAAAAATATGTCCTAAAATTTTGTTGATAATTTTATTTGTCTTTCCACTCATTTCTTAATATTTTCAACCCTCCATGTTAAAATGCATGGCCTATGCTGAAATGCAGCTCACCCTTGCTTTCTCCAATGTCCCTGTTTAGCTTATAGCCGTAATCTACTCTTAACGGGCCGGCAGGGGTTTGATATCTTAGTCCGATTCCAGTCGTATATTTAAAGCCGGAAATATCCGCCTGATTGATTTTCTGCCATACATTTCCGGCGTCTAAGAATCCGACAACCCCGATTCCCTTACCGGAATAAACCCTCATCTCCATATTACCCATGGCGAAGGCGTTCCCGCCGGTAGGGTTGCCATCCGCTCCTTTAGGCCCAAGTGTATCTTGTGCATACCCTCTCACAGTTGTTCTTCCGCCGAGGAAAAACCTCTCTACGATAGGAAGTTCGGTCGTGCTCCCGAATCCCTGTGATAGACCGCCCCTCAAAGACAATGCGAGAACGATTCTTTCGGATAATCTTATATATTTGTTCCCATAAAAGATGAGTTTTGCAAAATCGGTCTCGGAAAAGAACAAGGCCGAAGCAATCTTGAAGGACAAGCCTGCAAGAATACCCTTGCCGGGTTCAAATGGATTATCCCTCGTATCATATATCAACCCCGGCCTAAACCCGCTTATTATCAATGTTCCTACATCCTCCCTGCCTAGGATGATATCGGGTTTGACATCGGATGTCTTGACGACCGAGAAATCATAATAAATGTCAGCCTTAATATTTTCATTCAAGGTTTTTTCCAGACCGACAGAAGCGGTATTGCGCCTTAATTTATAGAGCACTTCCTTGGTGTCTAAGCTTTTTTCCTTTCTGTTTTCATATAACATCAAAGACTTGAGCGCAATCTTACGGTCCAAAAACCATGGTTCGGTATAAGTTAGTATAAGCCTTTGTTCGAGACTGCTTAACTCAGCCCTGAATGAACCAATCCTGTTCATACCCCAAAGATTTCTATAGCTCAGATCCATAAATAACCTGTATTTCTCATATTCTCCGTATCCCAAGCCGAATTCCACAGCGCCATGATTCGCTTCGTCCAGATGAAAGACAACGTCCCTCTTGTTGTCTATTACATATTCGGAAAGCTTCAAATCTACGTCTGTGAATAAACCAAGCCTCTGTATTTGCTGCTTCTCTTTCAGCGCCAGAGTGTAATTAAAGGGCTGACCTTCCTTTTCCTGCAATTCCCTTTCGATGACCTTTGATTTTGTCCTCTCATTGCCTACGATAACATTCTTACCGAAGAAGGTTATATCACCCTCCTCAATATAAAAGACAATCTCTGCGTTGTTATTTTCAAAGGAGCTTTCAGCCGAAACCCTTGTTTTAATAAAGCCTGACCTGTTGTATAGATTAAGGATATTTCTTCTCGAATCGGCGACATCTATCTCATTATATGGGTTGCCGAGTTTAATGGAGAGCTTACTAAGAAGCTCTTCATTTGAAAAAGACTTATTGTTTTTAAAGGAGATTTTTGCAATAGTTGTTTGCGCACCTTCGTATATGAAAAACTCGATATCAGCAGTTTCATCTGCAAGCTTAATATCAGGTTGAGATACTACAGCATCAAGATATCCTAGAGAATGATAGAACTCGGTAAGAGTTTCCACATCGGATTCAATTATATCAATATTATAATATTCGCCCTTCCTTGATACAAGAATATCTTTAAGCTTATCTTCCGGAATTGATGCTCCGGTAAACATTACATCCTTGACCTTATACCTAATGCCTTCAAAGATATAAACATCCAGAACAACGGATTCATCTCCTGAGGATACTATCGGGGTAACCTCGGCGAAGGGAAACCCTTCCTTGTGATAAAGGGATATCAGCCTTGATTTCATTTCATCTACAAGGTCGTTGCTGAATTCGTTTATATCATAAAAAACGGCTTCTTCCATTAATTTTTTTGTTTTAACTGAATCATTGCCTATAAAATTAATATCAAGTTTGTGACCGCTCCTGAGCGTAAAGAAAAGAATTCCGTCCTTAAATGTATACTTTAATGATGTATCTACATATCTATGTTTTTTATAGTAATTCAAGACCTTGCTTTCAAGTCTTTCCAGCTTTATCATATCGAATATATCTCCTTCCGACATATTCAAATATGATTTAACGGTATCATCGAGTTCAGAAATTATTATTTTCTTTATTATCTGTGGTTCGCCCTCATCGACCTGAAGCCTTAAGCCGCATCTATTGTTTTTTAATGAAACGATCGAATATTCAATCCTGGAATCGGCGAAACCCCTCTTTTTCATCTGCTCCCTTACCGCGGTAACACCTTCTTTTATCTTCAGGAGATTAAGCCTTTCGCCTTTACTTACCTTCAGATTTCTCAATATAAATCTCTTTGAAAAATAGTCATTTCCCGATATCTCAATCCAGTCTATCACCTTTTTTTCTTCAACCCTAACAAGAATACTTGTAAGTTCCTCATTACCCTCTATCACGATATCTTCAAAAATTCCTTTCAGAAAAGCCCTCTTTATGCCGATTCGCAAAGCCTCTTTTTCAAGAATAGCCCCTTTGCGGATATCCAGAAGGTTTAGGAGTTCTTCTTTTTTAATTGAATAAAGCCCTTCTAGTTCAATTTTAGCTACAGGCGATTTGTCGGGTGAGACAGCACTGGATTCAGACTTGCAGGTAAGCATAAATAAGAAAAGAAAAAACATAAGCAGTATTGAAAAATAAAAAGCTTTTTTATGGCAAAAGGCTTTCAGGAGTTTTTTATTTGAATTCAAATCTGAATTTGACATCTCCTCCAAGCCCTCCCTTTTCATCTCTGACCCCGACAAAGGATATATTTTTATCGAAAAAGTATTCAAGTTTCCATATCTGCTCTTCACCCTCACCTGTTGAAGCGCTATAGGTTACATGCAGTTTATCCCCAAGAATCTTCTTAGAAACGGTAATCCTTGGAGTGACGGTGCCCGCTGATTTTGACACATGAGGGTCAATCTGGATTCTGTCTATTCCTGTAATGGTCTTGACCCTTTCTTCAAGCACATCCTGAAGCTTTCCTGCGAGAAAAGATGTGGCCTCGCTTGTGCCGACGCCGCCTTCGAGCCCTTTCATCTGCTTGCCAATCTGTCCGACGGTCAGAAGGCTGAATGTATCGCTTTCATTCAGATAGGGATCGGAGGTGAGGGAGAGGTCAAAATGCTCAAAATTGCCGTCAAGACCGAGTTTGATAAGATAGTTTTTGACCTTTGTTTCTGCAACAATATCAAAGTATGGGGTCGTCTTTTCGGGATCTATAAAATCCACCCGCGCTTTCAAAACCTTGAATTCGTTATTTCTGAAATATACAGTCCCCTTGTCTGCATTCAATTTTCCGAGTAAAACCGGCCTGTTTATCGTCCCTCGAACGATCATGTCCATTTTCGCCGTAGTCTCGGCTATATTGTTGTCGATTATAAGGTTTTCTCCCTTTACCCTCACATTAAGAGCGGTCTGACCCAATCTTGATGCATCAAGTTTAGCCGTTTCTCTCTTGCGAATCTGAAGGAGCCAGCTTTTCCATTCAATCCTTTGCGAGTACTTCGCCCTTTTTATATTTATATCGCCGGTTAAGTCCTGTGATTTCAAAGAACCTCGGTAATGCAGGATGCCGTCAAAATTTGCCCAGAGATCCTTCGTCCGCGACATGGTTAAATCGTTAAGTTTAGCCTCTAAGAAAAAGTTCTTTAAATTCATGCCTTGAAGGAAAGCAGTTCCGGATGCGGAAAAATCACCCCCTGCAAATTTCCCATCTATATTTTTTATAATTATCCTGTCTTCATCCACATAAAGATAGGCTGAAATGGAAGAGAACCTGTTGGGAATGCTTTTAAGCGCAAATGTCCCGTTTGTAAAATCTATCCCGCCGTTTATTTCCGGTTTTTCCCATCCACCGGACAAGGATATGACAAAGTAAGCCTTGCCTTTCAAGGTCTCGATTTCCTTGGAAAGAACCTTCAGAGGAGCCACAGATGAAGTCCCTTCAAGGAGCAAATCATATTTATTCCCAGTGACCACACTACCGCTTATGCTGAATTCCGCATCATCCCCTTGCATCGAGAAACTTCCTATGGCGATACTTTTGTTTTTGACATTCACGAGTATATCAGAACTGTTTGCAAGGCCTATCCCGTATAAAAAGACATACGCCCTGCTCAGAGAGATATCAGCGTTTATATTATCCTTATCACCATTGGCTGTTATCTTGCCTGTCAGGTTTATAAGTAGGTCATCAGGGGCATCCTTTAAAAAACCTGAAACGAGTGGGGCGTAATTCGCCGGTTTTATATCAGCAGTTGCAGACCATGGCAGTTTCTCGCCAAGCCCCGCCTTCCCGGTTATCTTCAGCCTTCCGTCCATTAAGGATAAATCAATGTCCGCTTGTTTCCCGGAGATTCTTGCATTAATATTTCCTTTGCTGAGCCACCCTACCCTATTCTTTTTTCCTGAAATGCTGCCTTTCATCTCAAGATTAGGATTATTAAAATGCCCTTCACCCTTGATTGTCAGATTATCCAAATAGAGTTCCTTTATGGTATCCGTCTTATATTTTCCTGATAAAGATTCTGAAAGGATATCGCTTATCATTATTTTTTTTCCTTCTGCATTGAGGGTGAACCTTTTATCTAATGATAACCTGCCGTTCAGATTCAAAACGGAATCACCTTTCTTCATAGTTGCGGTGCTGATAAGAAATTCCCTTGTTGCATAAGAAAATTTTCCGCGCAATGCGTCTGCAACATAATTATCCATATAAGCAAATCCCTTTGAATTAAATTCGCCGGAAAATCTCAGAGAATCTGCAGCGCCTTTCATCCCGAATTCGGCGCTCAATGCGCCCTTGAGTTTGGGGAGTCCTTTGACTGTTCCAGTTATATTTTCGATATCGGCGTTATCTGTGGTTATATTTAGATTATAATCGGGCTCTCTCACCTCAAACAGCTTTGCCGCTTTTTTGAAATAGATGTTTCCCTTTGCTGTGAATTTCTCATTATTTCTCCGTGCGCGGAACTCTTTTAGCAAGAGATGATTTTTATCGTAAGTTAAAGTGGATTTTATGGAATTAAAGTCAAAGACCTTGTTATTAAAGATATCCGGCATCGCAAGATTTGCAGTTGTAAATGTCATAGCATCCGATGCAAGGTTCAAGTCGATAACAGGATTGCTTAATTTTCCAGAGAGCGAAATATTAAACCTGCATGAACCGGAAACTGCCGAAAAATATGGACTTGTAAGCTCCTTTAGGTCGGAAGTCCTGCCGCTTCCTGTAAAACTTATTTTATTATTCTTCAAATCTACCGAACCCGTTGTACGGAGGTCTGATTTAGGTGTTGAGAGCGTCATATCCGGGAAGCTAATGAAGTTGTCCTTCATGTTTAAATTACCCTTAATCTCTCTTATCTTTCCAATGACATCCTTGCCTTCAGTCTTGTTTATGTAAATAAAATTCACATATGGGTTGAATACGCCGCCCGAAGATAATATATCGCCATTGATTTTGCCGTCTGGCAACCCAGGATCCCATTTTATCAACTCAAAAATCCTCTTGCTGGAAACATCTTTAGCTGTGACCTTAAATGTGAAATGATTAACCACCGGCAGGTTTATAACTGCTTCAGCCATTGCGCTTCCATCATAAAGAGAGGCAATCCCTTTTGTGAATTTCATCTTGCCTCCCGCATATTCAACCTTGCAGTTCAGCTTGTCAATGTCAACCCTGAATAGGCTTCCATTCTTGAGTTCTGCGTCTGCGCTGCCATGAATGTCTTTCAGTTGTCCTTTTACATCACCGTTGAAACTTATTCTGCCATAGAGCGGTTCCTTCACCCTCAACAATTCCATCAATGTTTCGAGATAAAGATCTCCCTTTACCTTTAGATCAAGAAAGATATCCTTGAATCCTGCTTTTAGGTCGACCGCTTTGATATTACCTTTGGCAGATAAAAAACCGTCTCCTTTATTGATGAGCCCGAATGCATTCTTTAAGGAATCGATAAGCAGGTTAACCTCGGTTTTCAATTCGCCGGATGACTTGCCGACATCGAAAGTCCCTGTTGCGTTCAACTCAGAATTAGTTACAGTAACCTTTAAGGATTTCAAGTCTATGTTATTGTTTTTATAAATAAAACGTAATGCAACCCTTCCGTCGAGATTTAAGTCCTTATCTTTTGAAAAATGCGCCTTTTCAACGGAAACCCTGACTTCCGGCGTGCCAGAAACCAAAATATCTGTATTCATACCATAAAGGGATAATAAACGGTTATCATCCCTGAGAGAGATGCTTCCGTTGTCTATCTGTACAGATTTAATTGTTACAACCACAGGTTTATCTTTTTCTTCGGTCTTTTGTTCATCAAAGGAGGCGATGATTTCTTCGAGCTTCTTCTTCTCCAAGTCAATAACAGGCTCCTTTATAGACAGCCTCTTTATAGCGATTCTTTTGCCGAAAAGCTCAAAGAAACCTATATATCCTTTTATCCTTTTAGCGTGGAGAATCTCTTTATCATCAACATTTTCATATATCTTTAAATCATTTACGCCGAGAAAAAGAGGGAAAAAATTGATATATATCTTGTCAATGGTCACCTTTTTATTTATGGTTTTCTCTATCTCCGGCAATATAAGGCTCTTGAGGGTATCCGATATATAAGAACTACGCAGGAAGAAAAAGGCGGATAGAAGTATTATAGATAAAAGTGATACTACAATTATTTTTTTCGTCATAAATTCTTAAACGCCCGAGCAATAAAGGTTAAAACATTTCCTGATATTATAACTTATAAAGACTTTTTATTTGACCCTAGAATGGTAAAAAAACATTGGATGATAGGCTTTTATGAGCTTTGCAGGGTGCCGCAGACGGCTTTCCCTGAAGACTAATAACCGGGACGGCAGGCTGTCACCAAATGTCATTCCGAGGTCCCAGCTTAAGAATTTCAAATTTGTAACATATTGAATTTTAATAGATTCTTCGCTTCGCTCAAAATAACAAAATACACATTTTTTGTGATTATGAGACAGCCTCCCGTCCCTTTTCTTTGTTCTTTGTGTATTTGGATTTTGGGGATTTTCAAGACTTGAATTATATTTTTCTAATGTTATATTGTATTTGTATTATGTCATCAATAACTGAAAAATTTGATTATTTACTGAATGAATCTGTTAACACTCACGGACACCTTTGCCCTGGACAGGTTCTCGGCGTTAGGATGTCAATTTTAGGGCTTGAAAAGATTAATGTTGTAGACCCCAAAGGCAAAAATAAGAAATCTTTGATTGTCTTTGTAGAGACCGACAGATGTCTTACAGACGCCATTCAGTCAGTTACAGGCTGCAGTCTTGGACATAGAACACTGAAATTTTTTGATTATGGCAAGGTTGCAGCAGCTTTTCTTAATGTAAACGACAATAAAGCTGTTAGGATTGTTGCCAAAGAGGATGCAAAACAAAAGGCAAAGGATTATTTTCCAGAAATAACTGATAAATACAAGGCTCAAATAGAAGCATATAAAATAATGCCAGACGAGGAACTCTTTGATGTCATGAATGTAAAGATTTTGATTAAACCAGAAGACTTGCCCGGCAAACCCTTAAGCCATGTTAGATGTAGTATTTGTGGCGAGTTTATTCAGGATTTAAGGGAAATAATCACTTCGGAGGCAATATTTTGCAAGCCTTGCGTAGAAGGAGCTTACTATGCTTCAGCGTCAAAAGAAAAAGATTTTTTTTCGACTGTCGTTATGCAAAAAGGTCATAACGAACTTGTTGTCAGGTCAAAGCTCTGGATAGAAATCGAAGGCGAGCCTATTTTTGGCAGAGGGAGAAAACTGCTTCTCAAAGCTATAGATAGGTATGGATCTATTAATCAGGCTGCTAAAGAAATCCAAATATCATATAAAAAGGCATGGAGCTATATTAATGCTATGGAGTCAAGGCTTGGCATCAAACTGGTAGAAAGGTATGCCGGGGGCAAGGATGGAGGTGGGACGGTCCTTACAAAAGAAGCCAGAGAGTTTCTTAGGAAATATGAAAACCTCGAAAATGGCATCAACGAGTTAGTTAATAAAAAATTTGAAAGGATTTTTAATGTGTGAGCATTCAACAAATCCAGCTCCAACTGATAATAGAAGGCTTAAGACAATTTCTATTTCTCAGGCAGTAGGATGTATTTTGGCGCATGATCTTACCGAGATAAAAAAAGACGAGTTTAAAGGGGTCGCCTTCAGGAAAGGACATATAATAACCGAATCTGATATTAGCCATTTAAGGAGACTTGGCAAAGAGAACCTTTTTGTTTTAAGTATTTCAGATGATGAAATGCATGAAGACGACGCTGCTATAGAAATTGGTAATATAATTAAAGGGGATGGCGTAGCAGTTCAAGGTAATCCTAAGGAAGGTAAGATAAATTTTGTTGCAGCAAGAGATGGCATTTTGAAGATAAATACTGAAGCCCTTTTGGAGTTTAATTTATTAGGTGAGATTATGTGCGCAACCTTACATAATCACACACTGGTTAAAAAAAGTCAGATTATAGCTGGTGCCAGAGCCATACCGCTCGTTATAAAAAAGGATTTGTTAAAGAAAGCTCGGAAAACGGTGAATCACCTTTGCAACGGCAGAGGTGTGATAGAGGTAAGAGAACTTAAAAAGTTTAAAGCAGGTGTTGTGATTACTGGAAATGAGGTATTTTATGGTAGAGTTAAAGATTCATTCGCAGAGGTTATTAAAGACAAACTGAGTAAATTTAAAGGAGAAATAATAGATCTGTTTTATGCCCCTGATAACACAGATTATATCGAAAAAAGACTTTTGGATCTTCTTAGCGCAGGGGCTGACCTACTGATTGTTACAGGTGGCATGTCTGTTGATCCTGATGATGTAAGCAGGTTTGCTATCAAAAGAATAACTGGCAGAGAGGTTACATATGGTTCTCCTGTTTTGCCTGGAGCTATGTTTTTAGTAGCTTATACTGTAAATGGAACAGCAAATATGTATAAAACTGAAAATTGCTATAAGACTCCAGATAGCTCACTTATCCCTATTTTAGGCATTCCAGCTTGCGGGATGTATCATAAGACAACTATATTTGACATCATTCTTCCTAGGATACTTGCGGGAGAGATTATTGGCAGAAAAGAACTGGCTGAGTATGGACATGGTGGATTATGTCTTAACTGTAATGATTGCAAGTATCCTATCTGCCCCTTTGGAAAGTGATTTTTTGTGAAACTGCTATCTTTAATGTTGCCATTGATTAAAAATTTTAGTCTATTGCGCTGGCTCTGGATTTTGCCTATTTTATTTGTTCTCTTTGCTTGTTTAGGACAAGATAAAACTCTTGATGAAGCTAAAAATAAACCTCAATATAAACCTTCGCATTTTGTCGGAACCCCCATAATCCTCTCTGTTCTTCCTGTAGAAAGCCCAGGTCTGATGTATGAGAAGTTTGCACTGCTCAAGTATTATCTTGAGGGCATTCTAAAAAGGCAGATTATTATAAAGATTGCTAAAGACTACGAGACCGCTGTCAAAGAAATAGGAGAAGGGCGTTCTCACCTTGCTTTTCTTGATCCTGCTGTATATTGCGAGGCAAGAGCTAAGTATAAAAACAATATTATCCCCCTCGTTAGCCCTATAGGGGTGGATGGAGCAACCTCTCGCAGCGTCCTGATCGTAAAAAATAGCAGCGACATTCAAAGGATAACTGACCTAAAAGGCAAAAATCTTGCGATTGGCAACAGACAGTCGTCCTTCAGTTACCTTATACCCTTAGCAATGCTTAACGAGGTTGGCATCAAAACAAAAGACTTCTCTGGCGTCGATTTTCTTTATCGGGAAGATAGAGTTGCCCTATCTGTGCTTATTGGCTACCATCATGTTGGGGCAATTAGCGAATCAGTCGCAAAAAAATATCTCAATTATGGATTAAAAATAATCAAAAAATCAGAAGCTATACCTTCATTCGTCCTATGCGCAAGCGCTATACTACCTAATGAGGTAAAGAATGATATAATTAAAGCCCTCGTATCGTTAAAAGACACAGCCATACTTTCATCTATCGATAGCGATCTCTCTGGTTTTGTCGCAGCTCTTGACAGAGATTTTGATGGTATTAGATTTATGATTAAAAACCTTACAGGCAAAGATTATGTAGAATACTCTCCTAAAACGATCAAATTTGCGATTTTACCTTTATACTCGCCTATTACACTATATAACAGATATGACCCTTTAATGAGATATCTTACCACAAAAACAGGCTATGAATTTAAACTTTTGATCCCAAAAGATTTTGAAGACTTTATGCAAATAGTAAAAAACAGAAAGGCTGATTTTTCTTATCAAAATCCTTATATTTTTGCTTTAATAGATAAGGAAACGGATATAAAACCCCTTGTTACAACTGTCGGCGAGGATACTCTTACTGACGAACATGCTGAACAAGGCGATAAATTTAGAGGAGTTATCATAACGAGGGATGATAGTCCAATAAGGAATATCAAGGATTTAAGGAATAAAAAAGTTCTTATAACTTCGCCCAAATCTGCAGGTGGCTATCTTTCACAACGGATAACCCTGATGGAAAATGGTATAGATACAGAGAAGGATATGAAAATTATAGACGCGAAAAAGCAGGAAAATGTAATAATCGGTATTTATAGAGGAGAAGCTGACGCGGGCTTTATAAGAGAAGCAGCTCTAGTTGTATGGAGAGACGCAATAGATATGAAACAGATAAAGATATTAGCAAGGACTCATCCACTTCCCAATTGGCCAGTGGCTCAATGTAGTGATAGGAATCCATCTCTTGGGAGCAAAGTGATGAGCCTATTGATACACCTTAGGGAAGATAAAATATTAGGAGCAGCAAAGATAAAAGAGTTTAAGCAGGTGAATGAGGCTGAACTCGAAGTTCTCAAAGGGTATTGATTATGTTCAGAGGCATTAAATCTATATTGAGAAAATTGAGCCTTGCACAAAAGTTTTCAGCAGCCGTTATCCTTCTGATCTTTCTGATCATGCTCATTGTGAATATCTTTATAGTTACTAGTCAAAAGAATTTATTGAGTAAAGAATTGAGCAAAACCCATCTTGTATTAACGAGTAGTTTAGCAAAGGATGCTGTAGAGCCTTTGATAATTAAAGACCCTCTTAGACTTGACGAAATAGTAAGGTTAACCGTTCAATCACCTGGTTGTATATATGCAGCTATACTTGATAGTAAAGGGATAGTTGTTGCACATACGGACAGAAGATTACTTGGTATGATGCTTTATGATAATAAAAAAGATCATTTTCAACTTATCGCAAATGCTGGCGAGACAAAGTTGGTTGACACATCGAATCCTGATATAAAAGAGGCTATAATTGCTATAAATGTAGGGTATGAGGTTTTAGGTTTTGCAATCGCTGGATTTTCAAAGGTAAACATTGATATGGTTATCAAAGATAATTTAAAAGGACTCAAGAATCAACTTCTATTGATATCTTCTTTTGTTATACTGATCGGAGTATGGGGCTCTTTTGGGCTAGCACGCTTGCTCACCACACCAATGAAAAAATTAAAAGATAAAATGGAACTCGTTCAAACTGGAAATCTCGATGTAGAGGTGCCAAATGATTATATTGTCAATTGCTGGGATATGCTTGGCTGTGACGAAAAAACCTGCCCAGCTTACGGCAAAAAAAAGTGCTGGAACATATCCGCAACAAAGTGCAAGGGGGAGATTCAGAATGATGTGTATATAAAGATACATGATTGCAAGAAGTGTGTAGTTTATAAAGAATCTTGTGGAGATGAGATAGGCGAATTAATAGAGGTTTTTAATCAGATGATCAAAAGACTTAATGAGAGCATTAAAAAGATTGAGGAAACGAATATAGAAAAGGCTCAACTTGAAAAACTATCCGCTTTAGGAGAGATGTCAATGACAGTTGCTCATGAGATTAAAAACCCTCTGAATGCAATACTGGGAGCTGTATCTTACCTTCAAAATAATTTTAAAGGGGCAGTTTTAAAGGAGTTTTTATATATCATAGAGATAGAGTCGCAAAGATTAAACAATATTGTTACAAGTTTCCTTAAATTTTCTAAACCTCCTCCTATTGAGTTTGAGATAAATGATTTAAATAAAATTGTTCGCGATACAGTAGAACTTGTGAGACAAGATGCGACAGAAAATAATATTGAAGTTACAGTGTCTCTTAGTAATGAATTGCCTAAATTCAGTTTTGATGGTATGCAGTTAAAACAGGTTATACTCAATCTTATTGTTAATTCCCTTGATGCTACAAAGCAAGGAGATACAATAAAAATAAGTACAAAAGTTAAAAATTCAGATGCAATTATTGAAGTTAAGGATACAGGTATAGGCATGAGTGAGGAGATAATCTCAGATATATTTAAGCCTTTCTTTACTACAAAGACCAGAGGCAGCGGACTTGGACTCGCATGTGTCGAAAGAATTATAAGGGCACATAATGGAAACATTACAGTACATAGCAATCCTGGCAAAGGTACTGAATTCAAAATTATTCTACCGATAATAAAAAATAACGACAAGTTAAATTGATGAAACAGGTGAATAATACCAAAAGCAAAATACTCCTTGTAGATGATGAAATAAGCTCGCTTAAGGTATTGTCAGCCGTTTTGAAGCAGAATAATAACTATGATATATGCACTGCCAGAACTGCCGAAGAAGGATTGGATAAGGCAGTAAAGCACGATTTCGACTTAATCATTACAGATTTTAAACTTCCCGGTATCAACGGCATAGAATTCCTCGATGCCTTAAAAGAAAAAGAATATAAGGCTCCAGTAGTGATGCTTACAGCCTATGGAACTATTGAAAAGGCAGTGGATGCAATGAAACATGGAGCTTTTAACTATCTCACCAAGCCAATTAATACTGATGAACTGCTCGCAGTTGTTACAGAAGCCATCGAAAAACGCAGGCTATGTCTCGAAAACATATCACTTAAAACGCAACTAAAAGAACGATATAGTTTCAAAAATATAATAGGCAAGAGTCATGTTATGCAGAATATACTTAGCCTGGTAGAAACAATTTCAAAAAGCGGTGCCAATGTGCTGATAATGGGAGAAAGCGGAACTGGCAAGGAATTGATAGCACGTGCCATATACCTTGGATCACCAAGGGCAAATAAGCCTTTTATTCCTATTGACTGCGCTGCATTACCAGAACAGCTATTGGAAAGCGAACTTTTTGGTTACGAAAAAGGTTCATTTACTAGCGCTTATGAGCGCAGGATAGGGCTGGTTGAAATTGCAAACAACGGAACTTTATTTCTGGATGAAATAGGTGAACTTTCGCTAAGTACACAGAAAAAGCTTCTGAGGTTTATACAGGAAAGGGAGTTTCTAAGGATTGGTGGCAAAGATAGGATAAAGGTTGATCTGAGGATAATAGCTGCTACCAATAAAAAACTTGACAAAGAAGTTAAAAGTGGAAATTTTAGAGAAGACCTCTTTTATAGATTGAATGTAGTCACAATTAATATTCCTCCTTTACGAGATAGAAAAGAGGATATCCCGCTTCTTGCCAAATTCTTCCTTAATAGATTTAATGAGGCAAATAAAAAAGCTATCTTGTCTCTTGATAGTGAGGTAATGCGTGCATTTATGGAATATGACTGGCCTGGTAATATCAGAGAGCTTGCAAATGTTATAGAGAGAGTTGTTATATTATGTCCGCTCGATTACATCACGGTTAAATATTTGCCAAGTTCAATAAGGGAATTAACATCTGAAAAAAGCTTAACAGCAATCGAAGGCTCTCTTTTTGAAACAGAAAAAAGGCTTCTCTTAAACGCCTTAACAAAAACACAATGGAATCAGACAAAGGCTGCTGAAATACTTGGAATATCGAGAAAACAGTTAAGGACAAAGATGAAGCATCATGGGCTTCTGCCTGAGTAACATTTTGCCTTAACCTTTTGCCTATCGCCTATAGCCTGTCACCTGTCTTTTCAGTTGTCCCATTTGGAACACCATTTTTAATCCATTTGTCCTGATGTGGACAGTCAGGGTAGACCCAAGTATTTAAATTACAAGCAATAGCACCTTTCATGTCTATGGAATAGTTTTTGCCTCTAGATTCTGAGGCGCAATATATATTAAATTTTATAAACGATAGTGTCAAAAGTTCTATGAAAGAATGACCGGATTTATGAAACGGCCGAACAG
>JBBIIV010000001.1:22195-45663 GCA_037446295.1 Nitrospirota bacterium | reverse complement strand
AGTTATATCAATAGGTTGATAGGTTTCAGTAGAAAAACTCAGGAAACTCCAGTAATATTATGCTTCCGGCAAGAGGCAAAACCATCAGGTTGAGAGTGGTCTCTACTGCTTTAAAAGAACTTAAAGTTTTGCTCCAGAGAATGGGAATATTATTGCCCAACAGACCAAATATAATAGAAAATGTAGTGAAGAAAATCACCTGATTTAAAACGTAACTGCTTGATATAATTGCATTTAAATTTTTAAACTGCGGAAGATGGGTTAGGTTTTTGGGGCTATTGTCATCAGGGAAGATAGATAATGCTTTTTATATTTTTATTTATATGATTTCGGCATATAATCAGACTACTTTATTCTATTTCAAAAGCCTCTTTCTTACTTCATCCCAATTTTTCACCTCTTGAGCGCCCTCTTTTCCCTTGAAACTAAATGACAACGGCTTATATTGAATTGCGGAATCAATTATTGCATGGCTCCCAATGACGGCTTTAATCACAATTCCCTTTTCTTTCAGTTCTTGAAAAATCTGCCCGCTGCGCCATGCAATTACAGGGAGTTCACCAAACCCATGTTTTTCGAGCCATTTTTTAGCCATCTTCTTGTTAAGAATGCCTGCCTGCAGTATTACGACATGATATTTTTTGCTAATTTCTCTGATAGCTTCCTGACTGCCATCCCTGGTCATTTGCCTTAAAAGGTCGCCTTCCATCAATCCGCCCTCGATATCAGTAAATACAATTTTGGTGCCCTTTTTTAAGTTCAACAGCAGCCCTGTTGATTCGTCAGAGGGTGATTTAACAGTAACCTTCAATATCCCGACCTTTGATGAGGAAAACTGTTTAAATGCAAAACCGTCTCCACCTGACAATGCCTTGCCAATGCTCTTTCGGTCAACAAAAAATTCCACGAGCTCCCCCCCTTTACGGACAAACCTCCCCCCTATCTCAGCCTTTAATAGCATTCCCTCATCCTTGGCGGCAATATGGTCATGAACGAATATCTCCGCATCAGCGGTTGCTGTGAGCAGTTGAAGCAGAATGAGGCAGAAAAAATAAATTGTTATTCCAACAGATTTCATCTCGATCCTGATAAATATATGGTTAAATTTATGATTTATCATATCAATCTGTTCCAAGCAAAGATGTCATATTAAACGGGCTTGGAACGCCATGATAAAGCGAGAAACTTGTTGTGACTAAATGCCAATTTATAAAGAAGCTTTAATTATTATGTTGTGGTTAGCTCATTAGCCTGTTTACAATCCCATCGAATATTTCTTTGCATTTATAACTGATAACTTTGTCAAGGCTATCTTTATCAAAGTTGGGAGAATATGGGATTATGCCTAAAAGAGGCACGGGGCTCAATTCTTTAATAATATCGGGGTTGGTTTTTTCAGAGATATCCGCCCCTGGAGGATTGTTGTAGTTAATGATTATCCCTGCAACCTTTAAGCCTTCATTAAGGGCGTGTTCTACTGTCAAGAGCGTATGATTAATAGTCCCTAAAGTTGGACGGCTGACGATTATTATGGGAAGATTGAGTTTTTTGATAATATCCGTAACATAGATTGCCAGCGGTTTTCCAGAATGGGGTTCTCGATTTTCGCTGGAAATCGGGACACGAATACCTCCTACGCCTTCGATGACCATGAAATCATATTTCCTTTGCAGATATTCATATGAAATTAAAAATTTCCCGATATCCACAGGCTTTTTCTCAAGACGTGAGGCTATGATTGGCGCCAAAGGGAGCTCAAACCTAATAGGAGTTACCATGTCTATATCATCATCCATAGCCGCCATTTCTCTTAAAAACATGCCGTCTGAAGGAATAAGGTTATCCCCTCGCCTTTGACAGCTTGTCTCAAAAGGCTTCATGGCGCCAACCTTCACTCCCATTAGAACCAAAGCTCTAATAAGCATGGCTGAGACAATAGTCTTGCCGACTCCTGTATCGGTTGCGGTTATAAAGATTCCTTTTTTCATTTTAGTTAGAGTCTGTTTATAAACTATCATCGTCACAAAAAGCGTCATCCCCGCGAAGCTTGTCCTCGATGGTCTTAATCGGGGAGCGGGAATCCAGGGTTTCCCACGAAAGTGGGAATCCAATTCATTATGTCTGGATGCCCAACCAAGGACCCCCGACTACAAACTTCGAGGGCAGGCCTCGGGCATGACGGAAATAAAAAACGGCACTTTATATACAGACACTAGTTAATGCTTCCTTATCATAAGCTTAAAAAAAAGACTCTTTCCCATTCTACCAGTTTCTAAAATCTTTGATTTGGACATCAAATCTACTGGAAAATCCTTATGCTTTTTTACCCAAAAAATGCATTTCGTTTCAAAAGAGTGAGCATAGATATCCGCTAAATAAAATTTGGGTCTTCTCCAATTTCGTTGCAACAATAAGCTCCACAACTTATTTTTGCAACTGTTTTGGAGATAAACCTAAAATTTCAATTATAGTTTCCAGCATATCTGTCCAAAATACTGCAACTACAGGGATATGACACGATTTCTTAGGCCAAGGCCACGAGTAACCTTAATGAGACCGAAGACAAAGCGAAAGCCTGACTCTCTACTTTTGCAACTAACATGAAGTCTGTCAATTGTTTGCCCATGCACAAAGATAGTTCTTTGTCAAAGAAATCGTATCATATCCCTGTTCAAATATTATTTTGACAGTAGTGAGTTTTCAGATTGATAAAAGGCATCATATTGTTTTTAGTAAGTTTATCAGTTCATAGTAATTATAAAAGCAACCATCAGCTTCAAGTCCGTTATAGCTTCTGCAATCACCCCTGAAGAGCAGAAATTTCATTCCAGCCATCTTTGAGCCAACCATATCTCTTATGGGATTGTCCCCAATATATATTGATTCTTCAGGTCTTACCCCGGTTTTTTTCATGGCTATATTGAATAATCTTTTGTCAGGCTTTTTAAATCCATATCGTGACGAGAATAAGCGGCATTTAAAAAAACGGTCGATGCCGAGTATAGCCATCTCAGGCTCGGTAAAGACCCACTGAGCATCAGATATCAAAGCAGTCTTATATTTATGGCTAATCTCATCCAACACATCATAGATTCCTTCAAATGCCTCAAACCTTCTGATAGTAAGAGATCTGAACAGCATTGATATATCAATGACTGTATTTTTTGAATATTTTTTTGTTCCGTAGCTATGCATTATATCAAAAAAAATCTTATATACATCAACTTCTGGAAAGGGCTCTCTGCTCTGCACAAGATACTGCTGCACTTTCTCAAAATAAATCTTTTTAAGAGATTCCGAAGATATAAAAACGAAGTGATATGAGAGGTATCTGGACAGTGCCTCGTAAGTGCTCATATCGCCCTCGTCAGTTTTAATATTTATTAAGGTCCCGTAAAGGTCGAAAAAAACAGCTTTGTTTTTCATCTATGTTTTGACCCCCATCTCAAACATTGTAAAGCCTCATAGACAAGTCTTTTTCGGTAATTCCAATCAAGAAAATCGTTGCGTGCAATCCTTAATTCTGTCATAGCCATGTAAAAGGGGCTTCTATTGGTTATGTTTTTAAACGCCTCATGGCGGTTAGGAAAGCTGCAAGTATAACCCTTAAGAAACCCTCTAATGAAGCTTTCAGATGCATTAAGATCGCCAGTTCTCCAGAGAAAAGAGTGTTTAAGCTCGCCGCAAACCATGCCAATATCATATGCAATATCCATTCTTTTTATCCTCTCGAGGTCTATAGCTACGACATCACCATCGTCGGTAAAGATAAAATTAGTGGGAGTGACATCGCCGTGTGCCAATGAAGTTCCGGCATTAAGATTACCGCAATTGAGCCATTTGTCCATTAATTTAATGAAATGGTCAACTTCAGCTTCACATATTAAAGTTTGCCTAGCGAGCTTATATATGATTTTGAGAAAATAGGATCTTACCGAATCAAGATTGACACTTTCGGGCGATTCAGTCCTTTTATGCAGGTCATATAGAAATAAGGCAAGCTGCCAGAGTTTATGGTGAAGGGCGTCTGCGTCTCCATCATAGACAGCTTTTCTGATGTAATGGTCAAGGTCCCAGCCGTAGATAAACTCTTCAACAAGTGCAAGCCCTATCACCTCATTTCTCGTAATGGGGCGTGCTACATAGTGAGGACGGGTATCGAACCCGTAATCTCTAATCTTGTGAAGATTATCATATTCGCCTTTTATTCTTTGAACTCGCTCATATTGGGGGTCGTCGAGCTGAAAAAATTTTCCTACTACAGAACCTCTTGACTTTTCTTCCGTATATTTGTAAACCCTTCTAGACATCTTTTTAACATGAAATACAGGGTTACTAACATAAGGAAAAACCTGATAATGGAGTATTTCATATAGGGGGTCGTAATAATCTAATTTTCCAAGATAAATCATACGCTAATTTTAAATTTTAACATTTATCTAAAGTATTCTGCTCTCAATGCAAAATATCTGTCCAGTTATATTTTTGGTTTGAATTAAATATAGAATGAAATCTGCCACCTCTTTAGGGTCTGACAGACGGTTAAGAAGGCTTTCTTTCCTGGCAGTTTCGATAGCGCCTTTTGTCTGCATGCCAAGTGTGGTAGGCATAAATCCTGGAATAACCGCATTCACTCTGATATTGTATTTAGCCAATTCGGATGCAGCTGTTTTAGTGAGTCCGTTAAGGGCGGACTTGGAGGCGCTGTAAGCCGACTGCCCCTCCCTACCTTTTATCCCGGAGTAAGAAGATATATTTATTATATGACCTCCATCATGCATAAGAGGGGCAAAAGCCCTGATAGTATTAAAAGCGCCTTTCAGATTGGTGTTCAACAAGCTATCCCATTCTTCATCCGTCTGCTTAATCAAAAGGGCGTCTCTCGTTATGCCGGCATTGTTTATGATTACATCAATCCTGTCAATGTTTTCAGCAACAATTTCAGCCATTTTTAATACCTCTTTGTAACTGCTCACATCAGCTTTAGCCGGTATTACCTGCCCCATTAATGTTGAGGTAAGTTTCTCGACAGTAGAATCAGATGACAGATAATTAAGAACGACCCTGAATCCGTTCCTGCAGAGAGAGGATACAACTACCTTTCCAAGCCCTCCAGAGCCTCCTGTCACTAATGCTGTCTTATTAAAAGTTTCTGTAATCATGTTATAATTTATAACATTTTAATAAACTGGAGGGAAAGTGACAAGATTTGAAGAGTTGCAGATGAAGCTAACCGAGTCAGCTAGAAAGTATTTAGATTTTCAAAACATGGAGGTCTTCATAGAGCAGTTTACCCTTGACAAAGAAAGCAGGCTTTTTTTTGCATTTACAGGAAGGGATTATGCCCATCTTTATCGATCTAATACATCTTTTGCTTTCGATGTTTCCCAAACAGAGATGAGTTTATACGAAGAAGAACTATTTGAGGCTGACCCTGAATACCACTCCACTACAGATTTAATATTTAATATATTTTTTCCTTTGCTAAAAGGATACCCGGATATCGATGGACTCATCAGGGATATTGAGGAGGAATATCCTGATATCGAACCCATCCTCATCATCAAAAAGACATTTTCCCCTCTTAAAACAATTGAAGAATATGAGTTGTCATATACTTATGAAATTGATATCGAGGGTGAGCTCGATATCAATTTCATAAGTGAGATAATAAAGGAGCATAGGGATATACTAAACTTTATTTACGAAAGAACTGTTGATTATCTGGATTTGAAATGGTATAGGGAGGATGATTGATGGTTCCTCTTGAAGATATTAAATATGTTCTTCTGGATATGGACGGCACTTTGCTTGATAAGTATTTTGATGATTTTTTTTGGGAACACCTTGTCCCTGAAAAATATGCTGATAAGCATAACATCACCTTTGGCAAGGCAAAAGAGGAATTATTTAAAAGATACAAGGCTCACGAAAGGACGCTTAATTGGACTGATATAGATTTTTGGTCGAGCGATTTGGATCTTGATATCCCCGCTTTAAAGGAGCAGATAAAACATCTTATCGAGGTGCATCCGTATGTGGAAGACTTTCTTAAGATGCTGAAAGCTCAGAAAAAAGAGGTTTATCTTGTTACAAATGCTCATTATAAAGTGCTCGATATTAAACTCAAAAAGACGAATATTGGGGCATATTTCGATAGATGCATAACCTCGTTTGAGATAGGCTATCCAAAGGAGTTGCTCCAATTCTGGAAAGAGATTGAAAAAATAATACAATTTGATAAAGATAAAACACTATTCATAGATGACAACGTTGAGATTTTGCAAACCGCTAAGGACTTCGGTTTAAAATACCTCCTCCTTAAAACGCGGGCAAATTCAAAAAAGAAGGATATCCCCCAAAACGATTTTACTATATTGAAAGACTTCAAGGATTTAGTTCAACTTTATGCTATACCCGCAAGGGCTTAAACACTTACAGCACATCTCTGCAGCATATATTTTTTGACATTAATTTGTATATAATAGCTGAATTTTATATTAAATGTTTTTTTTGGAGGAGATTATGTATAAGAAAAAAATAGTTCTCCCAGATAGTGAAATACCTCGTCAATGGTATAACATTCAGGCTGACTTGCCCAGCCCCATTCCGCCTCCACTTAATCCAGCAACCGGACAACCTATTACTCCGGATATGCTTGCTCCTGTTTTCCCTATGAACCTTATCGAACAGGAGGTCAGCGCAGAGAGATGGATTGATATCCCTGATGAGGTTTTAGAAAAACTCCTTATTTGGAGACCAACTCCGTTACATAGAGCATATGCTCTGGAAAAATTTCTTGGGACTCCAGCCCGCATCTACTTTAAAAATGAAGGGGTCAGTCCTGCTGGCAGCCATAAACCCAATACTGCCGTTGCTCAGGCTTACTATAACAAAGTCTTTGGGATTAAACGGATCGCTACTGAAACAGGCGCTGGTCAATGGGGAAGCGCTCTGTCCTTTGCATGTAATCAATTCGGGTTGCAGTGCAAGGTATATATGGTTAGAATCAGCTATAATCAAAAACCTTATAGAAAGATTTTGATGGAGACCTGGGGTGCAAAGTGTGTTCCAAGCCCAAGTCCTGATACTAATGCAGGCAGAAAATTTCTTGCGCAAAACCCAGAACATCCTGGCAGTCTTGGGATATCCATAAGCGAGGCAATAGAAGACGCCGTTACATCAAAAGATACAAGATACTCTCTGGGGAGCGTGCTCAATCATGTCATATTGCATCAGACCATAATAGGACTTGAAGCGCAGAAACAGCTCGCGCATATCGGGGAGTACCCTGATATTATCATAGGATGCGCAGGCGGGGGCAGCAATTTTTCAGGGCTTGCCCTGCCTTTTGTAAGAGATAAGATAAACGGGAAGGATATAAAGGTTGTTGCCGCTGAACCGGCTTCCTGCCCAACCTTAACTAAGGGACCCTACATCTATGACTTTGGCGACACTGCCGAAACAACACCCCTTCTACCAATGCATTCACTTGGACATGCGTTTGTGCCTGCACCCATCCATGCAGGTGGATTGAGATATCACGGAATGGCGCCAATCGTCAGCAGGCTTCTTTTTGATAAAATAATAGAGGCTAAAGCATATAATCAGATCGAGACATTTTCAGCAGGAATCACCTTTGCGAAAACCGAAGGCTTTATCCCAGCGCCAGAAACCAATCATGCGATTGCCTGCGTCATTGAAGAGGCAAAAAAGGCAAAGGATGAAGGCAAAGAAAAGGTCATACTCTTTAATTGGAGCGGTCACGGCATTATAGACCTTGCCGCTTATGACGCATATCTGTCAGGGAAACTTGAAGATACAGCCCTGCCCGACGAGGAGATTCAAAATCTGCTCAAGGGACTCGAGAAATATCCAAAGCCAAAATAAAATGATAATATATTGTCAGCAGCTTGGACTAATTGATATTTCATACTGCTTAAACACGAATGAAGGGCTTCCATGCAAGAATATTATCGGCTGCTGGAAAAACAGGGTGGATATCATTAAAATCTTGCATGAAAGATTCAGCGAAGATGATTTGAGGAAGACCTTTGAAAAACCGCCTAAATCAAGGATTGGGTGGATTATTGATTCTGTTCCGAAATGATATATTCAGCCCATGATTTACGCTGAAGAATCAGGTTAACGAGATATAAATCAAGGTAATATCTTGAGAGTAAAGATATGCGGGATAACAAATTTTGAGGACGCCCTGACCGCGGCGAATTATGGGGCAGATGCTCTCGGCTTTATTTTTTTCAAAGGCAGTCCAAGATATATTGAGCCTGACAAAGCAAGGGAAATTATCGAGTATCTACCGCCTTTCATAACTACCGTGGGGGTTTTCGTAAATGAAAGCCCTGCAACTATTAGGAATGTAATGGAGTTTGCCGGCATCAACGTACTTCAATTGCATGGAGATGAAACACCAGAGGCATGTAGGATCTGGCACAGGGTTATAAAGGCTTTTAGGGTGATAGACCTTACAGACCTCAAGCTCCTTGAAAGGTATAGGACATCTGCCAATCTTCTTGATACTTACTCGCCTGGCGCATATGGCGGCACTGGATTAACTTTTAATTGGGATATCGCCGTTGAGGCAAAAAGATACGGGCAGGTTATTCTTTCTGGGGGACTGAATCCGAATAACATTGAACAGGCAATTAAATGGGTTAAACCTTATGCGGTTGATGTAAGCAGTGGAGTGGAGCAATACAAGGGCAAGAAGAACCTTGTTAAATTAAGAGAATTTATAGTCAAGGCAAAATCTTCCCTGATGAAGCCTTGATAACTGTCTTTACATTGCCCCTCGGATTGAAATCCCCGATTACTTCTATGAATCTTGGTTTCAGTACGCCTTCAAGCTTTTCATATATCTTGTTAGTTGCCTCTTCGTGCGAGATATGTATATCTCTGAATGAATTGAGAAAGAGCTTCAAGGACTTCAGTTCAACAATGTTTTTGTCCGGGATGTAAATCAATCTTATCGTTGCAAAATCAGGATATCCTGAGCGTGGGCATAGGCATGTAAACTCAGAAAAGGTGATGTTAATCTCATAATCCCTTGCAGGATAAGGATTTTCCCAAACTTCAAGATCTGCTTCTTTTATTATCTTCTCGCCATACAGCATATCATAAAATATAACATGTAATGGGATATTATTGTCTATTTACTCTGACTATCCGAAAAATAGAGATAGACCTGCAAACCGCTTTATTTATCTGTCATTCCGAACACCCAACGGGTGTGAGGAATCTTTAAGTTAAACGATAAGATTTCTCGCTCTGCTCGAGATGAGAACTTTCTATCTCTATCTTGCAGGACTATTTCAGAAATTGAAAGTAAATTCAATGTATTAAGGGGCTGAAATACCTTTTTCATTCTTAATCAATTAGAGGGTGGTTATCGCTTTGCTTCAATTCTAAAGGGGTTGAGTGAGCTAACGCAACGACCGCAATGCTTTTGGCTCCTGCCTTCATAAGCACAGACGAACATTCTCTGACAGTAGCTCCGGTAGTAATCACATCATCTAAAAGCAAAACATCTTGATTGTTAAAAGTTTTTAAGGCTGAGAAGGACTTTGTTACATTATTGAGACGCTCCTGTCTTTTCAGTGAAGTCTGAGCCGCCGTTTCTCTGTTTTTAATTAGACAGTCCGTTATCATAGGAATGCCAAGTTTTTTCGAGAGGCGATGTCCGATCAATGCAGTCTGATTAAATTCCCTCTGTCGTAACTTTTTTAAATGCAGTGGAACAGGGATTATTATATCTGCTTCAGGTAGCGGCAGCTCAAGAAGCAGTGAGCAAAGCGGTTTTGAAAGCCTCTTAACGCCTGTGAATTTCATTAGATGAATAGCCTTTCTGAATGTTCCCTCATATAGCCCGTAATAAATGATTTTAGAGAAAGGCTGTTTTGTTTTCACGCATGACTCACAAATGGTCGTTTGATCGGATATTGCAGGCATGCCGCATATCCTGCATGACGGACCATAATATCTTTGGATCATGCCCCAGCAAAAGGAGCAGATGGGATTGTATATGTAAGAATCAGATATGTTCCCGCATATGGGGCAGCGAGATGGGAATAACAGATTAAGCAACCTGCTTAAAGGCATAATAACTTAGTGTGTGTTTATAGATTGATACATTTCAAAACGCGCCTATAAAACGTACAGCAGGGACAATTTACAAGCAAGCTCTACGAGGCAATCAGAAATTCTAAAAGAGCTTTCTGGGAGTGAAGCCTATTTTCTGCTTGGTCGAATACTGCAGAGTTTTTAGAGTTAATTACCTCATCAGTTATCTCTTCGCCTCTATGGGCGGGCAGGCAGTGCAACACTATTGTGTTTTCCTTAGCACATGTAAGAAGTTTTGAATTTATTTGAAAGTCCTTGAACTTCTCTTTTTTCTTTTCTATGTCGTTCTCCTGCCCCATGCTCACCCATACATCAGTATAAATTACATCTGCCATAGAGGCTGCCTCAAAAGGATTTCTCGATATTGTAACCTCTCCTGTAGATTTTGAAGCAAGGGTGGTTCTTGCACGCTCTATTACAAAGCGGTCAGGCTCAAAGCCTTCAGGACAGGCAACTGTCAGGTTGATTCCGGTTTTTACAGCAGCCTCAATCAATGAATTTGCGACATTGTTGCCATCGCCGATATACACAAGCTTAATTCCCCTCAATTTACCCTTCCTCTCATAAATTGTCATTAAATCTGCAAGCGCCTGGCAGGGATGATGAGTGTCAGAAAGCCCGTTTATTACAGGGATGGACGAATATTTTGCAAAATCTTCAATGGTTGAATGCAGGTATGTCCGCATAACAACTCCTGATAAATACCTCGATATCACCATGGCGGTATCAGAAATGGGTTCTCCCCTGCCAAGTTGGAGTTGTTCAAAATTCATGTATATGGGCTGTCCGCCCAACTGATAGATGCCAACCTCGAATGATATTCTTGTCCGGGTTGAAGGCTTTTCAAATATCATCCCAATGCTCTTGCCAAGAAGCGGGCATTTATTGCTATCGACACCCGACTTTAGTTTAGATGCCCTTTTTATTAACTGTTCAATTTCTCGGTCGGAAATATCCCATACAGTAAGAAAGTCTCTTTTCATAAGATATTCCTAAAAACCTCATGCAGTTCATATATTAATATATCAATCTCTTCTGGTTTAATTATAATAGGAGGAGTAAACCTCAAGACATTTCCAGCCGTGCAGTTTATGAGCAAACCTCTCTCAAGGCATTCCTTTACAATTTGATTTCCATCAATCGATAATTCAAGCCCTATCAAAAGCCCTGAGCCCCTAACATCTTTTATGATATTAGGATGCTTTGCCATCAGCAGTTTGAGTTGTCCTAAGAAATATATACCGGTTCGCCTACAGTGATCAAGAAGGAAGCCATCCTCTAAAATAGCGCCTATCGTTGCTACCGAAGCTGCGCATACTAAAGGGTTGCCGCCAAAAGTTGAGGCATGATTACCAGGCTGAAAGGCTGATGCAACCTTTTCAGTTGCGAGCATGGCGCCTATCGGCGCTCCCCCGCCGAGTCCTTTAGCAAGTGTCATAATATCAGGCGTTATTCCAAAATGCTCGTGAGCAAATAGTTTTCCTGTCCTGCCCATGCCGGTCTGAACCTCGTCCAATATAAGGAGTAAGCCTTTTTCATCGCATATTTCCCTGACTCTTTTAAAATAATCATTGGAAGGCAGCCTTACCCCGCCCTCTCCCTGTATAGGCTCAAGAAGGACTGCACATGTCTTTTCGTTTATTGTAGAATTTAATGCATTAATATCGTCGAAAGGGATATGCCTAAACCCAGGAACTAAAGGCTCGAAGCCTTTTTGAAACTTCTCCTGACCAGTTGCTGTGAGGCTCGCTAACGTTCTGCCGTGAAATGAGTTTATAGCTGAAATAATCTCAAACCGACCATCACCAAATGTTTCTTTGGAATATTTTCTGGCGAGTTTGATGGCGGCTTCATTCGCCTCTGTCCCTGAATTACAGAAAAAAGCCTTATCTGCAAAAGAGTTTTTAACGAGGGTTTTAGCGAGCTTTATCTGAGGTTCTATATGATATAAGTTGGATACATGAAGGAGCCTCTGGGCTTGTTTCTGCAAAGCAACGACGACTCTGGGATGGCAGTGTCCAAGAATATTCACCGCAATTCCCCCCGTAAAATCGAGATACTCCCTGCCTTCCAGATCCCAGACCTTTGCGCCGCGCCCCTTAACGAGAAGAACGGGAAAACGGCAGTATGTATTAAACAGATATTTTTGTGATTCTTCAAATATTTTTGCTGGTTCCATAAATTTTAAGTATAACATAATTTAGATAGAAACTGAAAAGTAAGTATTGACGAAAAATAGAGATATAAAATGGTAATTCCCAACCCACACTTTCGGCCATTTCGACCGAAGGGAGGAATCTTAAAACTCAAAGATTTCTCGGTCTGCTCGAAATGACAGAAAGATTTTCATACAGTTTATAAACACACACTATATAGGAACAGGGTTATGGGCTTAGGGGCAGGCATTGGAACTTACACAGACATGCTCACAGATAGACGGCTTGTAGTTGCTGTTGAGCGTGAGCCTGAGTGTATCAAATACCTTGAATACAGGTTTAACAACTACGTGTAGGGCTTTCGTTGGCAGTTGCGGGAAGGAAAAGCAGCGAGGCAGGCGAGTGTCAAACTGCTACAGAGCAGGGCTGAATCTTATCAATTTTTTCCCCGATTTTACTCTGCGCTGTTTTCATATCAAAACTGGACTGAATGTTCATCCAAAACTGCGGGGACTGCCCAAAATATTTGCCGAGCCTAAGAGCTATATCACCGGTTATTGGGCGGGAACCATTAATAATGTGGCTTATCCGCATAGGAGATACACCGATGTTATGCGCAAGTTTCGCTTGAGAGATGTTGAGTTCATCTATAATCTCTTTAAGTATAACGCCGGGATGCACCGGCTTAAAATCCCTTCTCATTTTACACCTCGGTTGTTTTTAGTGATAATCAGTTATTTCAACTTCATGAGCGCCTTCTACAGTGAATCTAAAGCAGATACGCCATTGGTCATTGATGCGGATACTCCATTGACCTTTGTGCCTGCCCTAAAGAGCCTCAAGTCGGTTAGAGGGCGGAAGTCTCAAGTCCTAAGTCGTTACGGCAGCATCCAACTGAGCCAGCTTAACGAACGCTCTTGCTTGAATGTCCTTCGGCAGCTTTTGAGATATCAAGCCCTGAAACAACTTTTCGGTTTCCTTGTTTGTCAATAAAATATGGGAGATTTCCCCTATTTCACTAATGCCTGCTTTGATAAAAACTATATTGTGCTCCCGGATTGGTTATCAATATCCTTGTTCCTTTGATTTTGCATCGTCCCATAAGCGGTCTATTTCTTCGAGGGTCATTTCCGGGAGATTCCGTCCTGTTTCTTGTGCGCTTTTTTCGATGTATCTGAATCTCTTAATAAACTTATTATTAGTCTTTTTTAATGCCTCCTCGGCATTTATTCCTGTAAATCTCGAAACATTCACAAGGACAAACAGTACGTCGCCAAGTTCTTCTCCGATATCTTTCTTAGAGCCGGTTGAAACGGCGGCTTTCAATTCAGATAATTCCTCATCAACCTTATCGAGCACATCTTCCGTTTTTTCCCAGTCAAAACCGACCTTCGACACCCTCGATTGGAGTCTCTGGGACCGTAGCAGCGCGGGAAGGTTTTTCGGGACCCCGTCTAAAATTGATTCCCGGAATTTGCCTTCCTCCTTTTTTCTTTCGTGCCATTGTCTTCTAACCTCTTCAGGCGATTCGAATCTCGCATCTCCAAAGACATGCGGATGCCTCCCGATAATCTTATCCGCAATGCGCTGAATGACGTCATCGATGGTAAAATGATTTATTTCGGAAGCCAGCTGACAATGAAATATTATCTGGAATAAGAGGTCTCCGAGTTCTTCCTTCAGTTTTTCAGGGTCATTCTCGTCAATAGCCTCCAAAACTTCGTATGCCTCCTCGATAAGATAGGTTTTAAGGGACTCTTTTGTCTGTTCTTTGTCCCAGGGGCAGCCGTTTGCTGAACGCAGTCTTGCCATTATGTCGATCAGTCTTTGTAATGAATCCATAATCAATACCTTTCAATTCTTTTTCTTCCAAGATAATCAAAAAAGATAGCTTTTGTAAATCGGTCAAGACTCCGGTTAAGAAAGTAGCCCAATGACATTATAATAGCTTGCTGTAATGACATCGAGTTGAGGGCGGTCTTGCTTGATTGATATAATGGTATTATTGTTGGTTTGATTATCTGAATTCAATTGTCTATCGGGGATTTATATTTCAATGGTGGTCGAAAAGTCAATCTTGATAAATGCCGGACTGGAAAAGGTATGGAATACTTTTACCGATCTGACATGCTGGAGGGAGTGGAATACCGTCATAAGGGATGTGAGTTCCGATGAGGCTTGCATATCTTCAGGATGCCGCCTTTTTTGCAATTTCAGGCCATTTCATTTCCCTTTAAATGTCAGGATAGAGATAAAGGATGTAAAACCCGGAAAGAGCATTTCGTGGTATGCAAAAAAATTGGGGCTTGCCGCCGAGCATTTATTTGATTTTCAAGCGACTGAAAAAGGGGTTCTGGTTACCAGCAGGGAGACTTTTTGGGGGGTTCATTGTGAAGAATGCCTGTTTTCTCGTCCCGAAGCAGAAAATACACGAGCTTACGCGGGCTTTCCTGAATGACTTGAAGACAGCTTCAGAAATGTAATGATTGTCTGTTTATATCGAAGCCTGTGTACATTTGTACCCATATTAAAGCCGTGCTGCAGGTACGAGTATTAGCAAATATATCTTCAGGTTCACGATTTTTTCATTTTTTCAGCGAGTTCATCGAGAACGGTTTCAATCGGAATGGGTTCTCTTCCCGTTATTTCCTTAAAACGGTTGTTTGAAGGGATTGTATTGGTTCTCAATCCTTCAGCCAGCGCACAATTCCAACCTGATTCGGCACGCCTGTAATCAATCCTATCCATATGGACGACATCCATATCGGGAAAAATGGAAGCGGTATAATAATGTTTCTTATGTATGCCCCGGATTGACTTTCCGCAGAGAGTTAACAGGTCGCGATAACGGACAATATCAGATCCTATTTCAAATATCTCATGCCCTTTGATTTCCCTGTTAATAAGCGTTGAAATAAAGATAGCCAGGCGCACAGAGGGAATTGATCCATTTGGGCGTTATCATAAAAGGAAGTTTTTTGACTAGGTAATAAACAATAAGGTATGATGCACTGCATGTCTCAAGCAGAATGCTTGCCCGTATTTCAGCTACCGGTATCCCGTGTGTAGCTAATGCCTTCCCTGTCTCCGCCCTGCTTGTAAGGTGGGGGAAGCCTTTTGATTTGCCGGAACAATGCCGCCCATATATATAATTTTTTTGACGCCTTTTTTGGCGGCGGCAGTTCCTGCTGCATTAGCCAGTTGTATATCGAGTTGTTTAAAATTATCTGCATGAAGGGAATGTATGAGGTAAATCAAAGTCTCACAACAATCGAGGAATTGCTCTGCGCTTATTGTATCTAATAAATTGACCTGCTTCCATGTCAGACGTTCAAGGGGGATATCTTTGGGTATTTCATTTTCGGACATAAAAGACCCTGTAATGATATTTTCATGATCTTTAAGAAGTTTCTTTAAAAGATTTCTGCCCAGACATCCGGGTGCGCCTAAGACTGCAATATTCATAATAAATTTACCTCCATTCAGCATAAAATATCTTTATAAATCAGGGTATTTTTCTTCGCGGTTTATAAAAAACATGCAGGCTGCTTCAACTACTGAAATAATACATTTTTTTGTTCTATAAAGTGAATTTTGAGTGTATCGGTGGGCAGGGCATACTTCGCAATCTCAATCAGGTGGCTGTGATGGGTGAAAAATATTACCTGAGTCTTCTCCGCAAACCCCTTAAGAACCTTGAGTGCGGATTCAGCCCTCCTGTCGTCAAAGTTGACGAGAATATCATCTACTATAAAGGGAAGGGGTTCATTCTCATCGAGATATTTTTCAAGGGTTGCAAGCCTAAGGGATAAATAAAGCTGATCGCAGGAGCCTTCGCTCATGGCATCGACTCCAAGTTTCTCGCCTGACGGCCTGACGCAAACAAGGACGGCCTTGTCATTGTCTGCATAATCGATTTCGACAGATAAGAAGGAATTGAGGGTCAACCTGCTGAAAATCTCCCCCGCCCTTTTCAGAAGCGGTGATTGTTTTCTTTGCCTGTACCTCTCTATCTCATAATTGAGAATGGAGGATGCAAGTCGGAGCCTCAGATACCTCTCTGCATCCTTTTTGATGCCCGCAAGTATTCCCTCCGCCTTTTCCATTGCTTCCGCAGCATTTGCTCCGCCGGACATCCGTTTAAGTTCATTCTCCGACTCCCCGATAGTCCGGTTAATCTCGGATAATTTATCTTCATTAATGGATATATTTCGGCCTATTTCGAGCAATCTTGAGTCAATTGAGTCGACGTCTTCGCCTTCGACCTCTTTGATAAATTCATCTAAAGAGCCTGTTCCGCAATAGCTAAGCAGGTGCTCCCTTGATTGTTCTATAATTTCATTCAAACGCCTTGCCCTTGCAGATTTGTCTTCAATCTCCTCAAGATTGCCTTCATCAACGCATTTAGCCTGAAGGCACATATTTTTCAGGCTTGCTTTTGAGTTTTGAATACTGCGATTTGTTTCGCTTAATAAGGCTTCCTTTTCCTTAATCTGTTTCGTTATTTGTTCAAGCCTTACAAAGTCCTCATTCGCCTTTTGAAAACGGGAGTTGATTTCCATAACCGCCTGTTCGGCGCCTGCATTTTTAATGTCCGGGGCGATCAGGCTTGTTAGTTTATTAACATCGTCTGTAAACTCTGTAGCGTCTCTATTTATGCCTTCAATCCTTTTAGCAAGGTCTTTTGCCTGATCTATCTTGATAAAAAGCTCCCGCTCAATCTCCAGATAAGCATCCACTTCTGCCGAAGATGCTCCGGCAGGAAGCCGCAATTCATTAAGCAATTCAGACCATTCAGGGGTCAACCGGTTAATCTCTTCTTCAATGGATTGAATCTCGGCTGTTTCCCTATCTTTTTGCCTCGAAAGCTCATTAAGCCTGTCTTTAAGGCTCTCGATTTGTTTTATAGTCTTTTCAGTCTTATCTAAATGGGCGTCAGTTATTTTCAGAAGGTTTTTTAAAGATATCGAATCGTCATCTATGGATAATCCTGCAGATTTAAGGTTGCTGACAGCCTCCCGCCTTACTCCCTGAATCCTGCCTTCATGTTCTACTATTCTATTCTTGCAGTCATTGAGTTTCTCCGATTGTTCCATCAAATGGCGATAGGAATTAAGCCATGACCTCATCTCTCTAGGCGTGAGAGGTACTATACCGGCAGGTCTCCATATCCCTTCCCATTCAGCCTGAAGATTATTTAATCGCCCTTTATATTCCTCTTTTTCATTCTCCAACCTTGCCTTTTCTTCCTTAAGCTTGTAGTCCTCGGAGTAAAGGTGCGCTTTTTTGGCAACCCTGTCGGCGTCTGTTCTTAAACGGTCTGATATATCGTCAGCTTTAGCAACGCTTTCCTCATATGCGACGTACAAAGGTTTATTTTGGGCGAATTCTTTTATTCCTTCACTATCGGGCTTTCCATGCAACCATTCTCCCATGACGAGATTCCAGCCCTTTTGCCGCCATTGACGGGCGGTAGTCAGGTCAGCCTCTGAAGGTATATACCCTGCATGTTCAACGGCATTGATTTCAGCCCCGAGTGTCTTGATTTTTTCATTTGCCGTATTTATCTTTTCTGTTATCATCTTCAGCTTGCTGTTCAATTCTTCAAAGCCGAGATCAAATTTTTCAATAGTCTCTGCCATTGGAACCTGAATCTTCTCAAGCTCTTCGACCCGCCTGTCCCACAAGGGAAGCTTTTTCAGGGCGGTGGATGTCTTTTTTATTTCGTTCTGCTGCTTTAATCTCTCAGCCTGTAGCTCATCTTCAAGGTTGATATTCGTCTGGAGGGTTTTTAGGGTGGTTTTAAGAAGTGGTAAATCAACAGGCTGTTGAATTCCGCAAAGGGCAGCCTCGATTTTGTCTATATCGGAATGAATCGCCTTTAATGATTTTTCTTTATCTTTAAGAGCATTAATTGAAGATGTATATTTATTGGCTGTATCACGTATCTTTGTTCGTCTGATCTTTGGAAGCCTGACAGACTCAACTTCTTCAATTGACAGCCCGGGTCTTAATTCACTTAAAATTTTTGCAGCTTCAGCATTAAGCTGCTCAATTTGGCCTTTGAGCCCCTTGCCGTCCCTTTCCGCCTTTTGATAACTTCCGAGTCTCTTGTGCAATTCGTATATCTTGTTTGCTCTCTTGAGCATTTCATCCGGAATTGAGATTTTCATTGCCTCATCTCTCAAGCCCTTTAGCTGCCGGTCTGTGTCTTCCGAGATAGTGATATCGCGCCGGAGATTGTTGAGAAGCATTTTTCTCACATCGGAAAAGTCTGTCGGCAGTATAATGAACTCGCCCAACAAGCTTAATTCATGAGAGGCTTCCTTGAATTTTGCAATGACAGGCAAGGAATTCTTGATTCGCTCAAGGTGGCTATGCTTTTTTCTTAGGTCTTGCAGTTCCTGTATCAGCTTGCTTTTTTTGTCCCCGGCCTCCTTCAACTTCTCCCGGTGTTCTTCCCATAAGTATCCGGAGAGTTCGTTCTGCGCCGCCTCTTTTTTTGCGTTGTTGAAGGCCTCGATTGCTTCGTTTATCTTCTTTTTGCCTCGCGGCTTGAATAGTTCATCAGCCTCCGATTCAATTCCCCTGATTACATCATGAAGCCTTATCTTGCCCATTCCGGCTGCAAAAAGGCTCTCCCCAGCATCTCCCTGCCCCGAAGCTATTGCCCTGCCGCCTGTTATAAGCTCGACATGGTTGATTCCGAAAAGCCTTGAAAACAACTCTTCCGTCGTATCGCCGAGGAAGCCCTTGAGTATATCATCTTTGATTGAGGTTCCGTCAGGATTCAGCAATGTATTTATCCTCCCCTTGCGCCGGATGAATGCGAGGGTGGAACCGTCTGAGCGGGCGATACGCCCGCCTATCCTGAGGTTTTTGTTGTCATGGATGAAATTGTCGGTAGTTCTTTCTTCTATCCCATAAAGGAGCGCCTTGAAGCCCCTCAAGGCTACGCTTTTGCCCGCCTCGTTATAGCCGAACACAATGTCCAGCCCCCCGATGTTTCCGTTAAAATCGAGGAGCAGGTTTGTAAACGGGCCGAAGGCTATAAAATCAATACTCTCTATTCTCATCCTTGTCTGTCAATCAGCCTCGCTATTAGCAATTGCTTGACTTCGCTGATTATCTCACGGACATCTCCTCCGAGGTCGGCGTTTAGAGCGTCATCCCCTTCAAGCAATTCCTTAGGCAGTTGTCTCTTAAGCTGTTGTAAGTCGGTTTTAATTGCAGGCATAATATCATCAAGGCGATCAAGTCCTTGTAAATATTTAACGAGTTCTCCGAGAGGGTCCCCGTTCCTGATGAGTTCTTCGATATCGATATCAATCTCCGTGAGAAAATTCACCTTCTCAATCCATAAGGAGCCATAACCGATTTCCGTTGCAAGCGCGGCAATCTCGGCAATCCACTTTTCAGGCTTACCCGAAAGTTCATTATGAGCCTTGCACCTGCCCGATATGTTGACCCTTAACGCTACCGGATGTCCCGGATTATCATCTACCGCCGCTTTAAATCTTCCTCTTAGGGCGTTCAGCATATCTTCGGGGGTTTCGATGCCGCCTCCATTCAGATCGCATGAAGACCACCTCAGCAAATCGGTATCATGATGGACTTCACTGACATCTTCCCTGTCTTTAACGGTTACAAGCGTGCAGCCTTTATTACCAGTCTCCCTGATATTCCTCCCCTGAGTATTTCCCGGAAAGATTATAAGCGGCTTGTAATTTACAATCTCCCTCTTATGAACATGTCCCAGAGCCCAGTAGTCATAACCCTTTGATAAGAGTCCGCCTGTAGTGCATGGAGCATAGGGTTCATGCCCTTCCCTGCCCGTCAGGCTCGTATGGAGCATCCCGATATTGAAAAGAGAGGGAATCGCATCGGGATAAGAAGGGGTTAAATCCTTAAGAACAAAGCGGGTGGCGAATCCCTGTCCGTGTATGGCAACGCCTAAATCGTCAAGAATCTTTGTCTCCGGAGAGGAATTGGAAAACGTATAAATATTTTCAGGCATTCTAAGATGGCGGGTTATCCGGCTTTCCGCATCGTGGTTGCCCGAAATTATAAACACCCTGATATTATTCTCAAGGAGCTTTGTCATCTCCCTTATCAAGAACAAGCCAGTATTGAAGTCCTTCCAGTCCCCGTCGTATAAATCCCCGGAGATGAGAACGAAATCAACCTTCTCATTAATTGCAAGAGAGATTAAATTCTGCAACGCCTTGCGGGTCGCATTGCGGAATTCCTCAACAGGGGCGCTGTCATACCTTTGAAGCCCCCGGAGAGGACTGTCCAGATGTATGTCGGATGTATGGAGGAATTTAAACATGGATTATTTTTTATATCTTTTTCAAAAAAATCAAGCAATTCTGTTTTGTCAATCTCTTTTTCTAGGCTCGTTTGGAAAATCCTTTATGCTCACAAGGAAATATAACCGAGCGCCTGATCAATAAATACAACCCCTGTCATGTTTAACTTCTATCTTTTCAATATTTATTGACCCTGAAATTTAATTGTGGTTTGGTTTAAAGAGCGGAAAAGGTGGTGAGTCACCCGCTACACAAGTTCCCCGAAATTGCTTTTATACCTTTCAAGAAACTCAGGATAAGTATATGAGTGCTCCTGAGTGCCATGATTTTCGATTGCATAAGTGGCGGACACTGCCCCCATCTTTGCTGAAGTCTCAATATCCCTGCCCTGAATAAGTCCTTTAATCAATCCAGCCCTATATGCATCCCCTGCGCCTGTAGGGTCGGCAGCAATCGCTATTTTTGCTGCTGGCACATCTACCTCGCCCTCATAAGTGCTTATATGAGAGCCATTTTCACCGAGTGTAGTTATTAAAGTTTTTGTGAGGGTCAAAAGCCCTTTTTTATCGCATCCAGAGATTTTCATGATTAGCTCAAGTTCATAGTCATTGGCTATAAGCAAAAAAGAGTCTTTTATCCACTCAATAAGCTCCTCTCTATCCCACTGTGTAATGGATTGCCCTGGGTCGCATATATATTCAACAGTTTTTTGTTTGAATGTATTTGCATACCTCATCATATCCTGAAGATTGCCGGGAGATATAATCGCTATTGAGTTTTTAATCCCGTCATGCCCATCATAGTCAAACTTATAATTCGTAGGGCATTTCATGGCTCCTGGATTGAAGCCCGTTATCTGATTGCCTGCCTTGTCTGTAGTGATGTAAGCGCTAGCAGTAAATTCATTTTCGATTATTTTTATCCCTTCTGTGGATATATTATGCTTCTTGAGCCACCCAAAATAACTCTCATAATCCCTGCCGATAGAGGCTATTATCAAGGGTTTTTCCCCTAACAATGTTAAATTATAAGCAATATTACCTGCGGTGCCGCCATATTTTTCAACCAACCCATTTACAGTAAAACATACATTAAGGACATGTATTTTGTCGGGCAGTATGTGATCCGAAAACCTTCCCGGAAAAGCCATAATTCTGTCATATGCCATTGAACCTGAAATAAAAATATTCATGCGGCTAACCCTCTCTATAATAAAAGTGCTAAGTCTCATTATCCCTATTTTAAATATATTTTTCAACATCAAGAGATTTTCAATTTTTTTAGATTATTACTGTTTAAAACAAATAACCCTTGTTTAAGTGAAATAACTTTTGTTACAATGAGTGTAAAATGTGTGGGTTAAGTTTAACTTTATAAGGGACAATCTTGATAGACATTTCAAGCACCAGAAAAGAGATTTTAGGGGAAATTAAAAAATCAGGCGAGATTTCGATCTCTCAATTAACAAAAAAGCTAAATATCGTCACCAATGCTGTCAGGGGTCACATGGTTTTACTTGAGAAGGAAAATCTTGTCACATTCAGATGGCTAAGGCAAAAAAAAGGCAGACCGCTTAAGATCTATAAATTGAGCGAAGCTGCAGAGGTTTTTTTCACCAAAAAATATGATTATTTGCTAAATGAGATTATAAAGGAAATAATACTGCTTGACGGTACAGAGAAATTAAAGTTTCTTACCTATGATTGGGAGGCGTGGGAGAACGCCCCAATTGTTACTAAGGGCTCGGAAAAATTTCAGCAGATTTTGAACTCTCTTGCACTCAGATGGGCTGGGGAGATAAGAGAGAAGCTTAATCTTTCTGGACTATCGTTTGATGAATCCGTGAGGCTTTTTACTGACTATTTAAATGCCGAAGGTTATCTTGCGAATCTGGAAAAAAACCCTAATGGCTATGTTTTCTCAAGCTATAACTGTGTATATCGTAATACATCAAGGCTTTACAGGGAAGTATGCGGGATTACCCCTACGATTCTGAAAGAATTAACAGGCGCCTCGGTATCTATCAGAACAACTATACATGACGGTTCACCGTGTTGTATTCTTGATATTTCACGCCCCTAACACTTTTAAGCCTCAAAGACTAAAGGTGATTCATGTCTGCAGATAAAGGGCAACCGCCGCATTTAGGCTTTGGGCTGCAAAATTCCTTCCCAACCCTCACAAACAGTGCGTGATATTCATTGTATAACTGGACATTAGGGGCTAATCCACTATGAAATAAATGCTGAAATTTCTCATAGGATGATTCATAAGTCATAATGCCGTGCCTTGAAAGCACCCTTTTGGTGTATGAGTCGATAACAAAAACAGGCTTCTCAAGGGCGTAAAGCAGGATTGAATCCGCTGTTTCAGGCCCTATTCCATAAACAGATAACAGTTTCATCCTGAGACTATCAGTTTCAAGCCCTTTTAGACCCTCAATATTTTCAGAAGAGTTTTTTTTGATGAAATCCAGAAAAGCCTTTATCCTTTTTGCCTTGATGTTGTAATAACCAGAAGGCTTTATAAATATGGATAGAGTATCAACAGAAATGTTGCTCAATCCTTCCAGATTAAGCAACCCCTCATTTTTGAGGTTATGTAACGCCTTTTGGACATTTGACCAGTTTGTATTCTGGGTTAGTATAGCCCCTATTGCGATCTCAAAGGGTGTCTCCCCAGGCCACCACTTTTGAGTGCCGTAAAAAGAATAGAGACTTGAGAATATTGACATGAGCCTTTGGTTTAAAGTTGTCATTACCTACAAAATTTGCTATATCGCCTAATCAATGATATTATTATAATTATACCTGGTGCAATCTGACTATGAATTCTTAAATGGCAGCCTATACTCATGAAC
>JBBIIV010000001.1:0-22095 GCA_037446295.1 Nitrospirota bacterium | reverse complement strand
TATACCTGGTGCAATCTGACTATGAATTCTTAAATGGCAGCCTATACTCATGAACCTCCTTCAAGCTTATTAAGAGATATCTAACATAAAATTTACTTTCATTCCGTGACTTGATCTGGGATTATAGGCGCCGTCCACTGATTGAATCAGCGGCGCTATTTACGATAAATTTGGTTGCCGTTTTTGCGGTAATCTATGTATCAGATGCAGGCAATTATAATTAAAGTATTACAGCAAAATAAATAATGTTTACTACTGTTAACCTTATTCTTATTGTCTCCTGCTATATGTTTCTGCTTTTTGCATTAGCATATTATGCTGAGAAAAGGGAAAAACAGGGCAGAAGTATTGTTAATAACCCTTATGTTTATTCCCTTTCCCTTGCTGTTTATTGCACTTCATGGACATTCTATGGCAGCGTCGGCAAGGCTGCTACGAGCGGGTTAAGTTTCCTTACAATTTATTTTGGCCCCACATTGATGGCAGTTTTGTGGCTTATCCTTTTAAAGAAGATTATCACTATTGCTAAGACAAACAGGATTACTACAATATCAGATTTCATCGGGGCAAGATATGGCAAATCACTATCTTTGGCTGCTATCGTTGCTATTATTGCAGTTATAGGCATTACTCCTTACATAGGGCTTCAGATCAAAGCTATCATCGGAACTTTCACGCTTATTTCAGGGGAAGAAGGCGGCGGATTTGCAGTTGGTCTTTTCATTACCTTTACCCTTGCGGCATTTGCAATCATATTCGGGGCAAGAACCCTCATTTCTCCTGAAAGGCAGAGCGGCCTTGTATTTGCAGTCGCCTTTGAATCCATAATTAAGCTTGCGGCAATAATTTTTGTTGGCTTATTTGTTACTTATGGTCTCTTTGAAGGATTCGGCGATATCTTAGAAAAAATGAAAGCTCACAAACTCGATTATCTTTTCTCCCTCGGAGTTGGATATACAGAATGGTTTGCGCTCAACTATCTTGCTATGATAGCAATCCTCTTTTTGCCAAGGCAATTCCATATGGCTGTCGTAGAAAACTATAATATAAACCACTTGACAAAAGCGGCATGGCTCTTCCCCCTTTATCTTTTCCTGATAAACATTTTTGTTTTGCCGATAGCCTATGGAGGACTTATTTTAATAGCCAATCCTTCTACCGAGGCTGACTACTATGTGCTTACACTGCCATTGAGCCAGGGCGAAAAATATCTTTCGCTTTTTGTCTTTATTGGGGGGTTTTCTGCCGCAACTGCCATGGTTATTGTCGAATCTCTCGCTCTCAGTACAATGGTGATGAACAGTATTGTAATGCCAGCTCTTATTAAATTTGAAAAATCTCCTAAATTCCCCACCATAATTCTCAATATTAAAAGGCTCATGATTATTGTAGTAATCTTTTTAGGATACTTGAGCGCAGTGACAATTGGTGGATTTTATGCCCTTGTAGATATAGGGCTTAAATGTTTTGTTGCAGTGTCTATTTTTGCGCCTTCTTTTTTAATCGGTTTATATTGGAAAGGGGGCACGAAAAAAGGTGTTATAGCAGGTTTAATAGCCGGCTTTATCGTATGGTTCTATATTTTGATAATCCCTGCGTTTATCGAAGCTGGACTAATTAAACATACAAGCTTTATAGGTGAACTCACCAGATCTGAATTGCTTAATACAAAAGGACTTTTCGGGATTACAGGGCTTGGAAAATGGAGTCACGCTACATTTTGGACGCTGCTTTTTAACCTCGCTTTTTTTATAGGTGTATCCGTATTTACCAGGCAGACAAAGGATGAAGAGATGCAGTCCTATATTTTCGTTGAATCTTATGACAGAACAAGGCAGTTTGGTCCTTCTGTATCCTATACCGTATATGATATTGAGGATATCCTCGGGCAGTATTTGGGGAAAACAGAATCTCAGAAGGCGATAGATTCCTTCTTGACCTCAATAAACAAAAAAAGAGAAGAGCTAACTTCTAATGAGCTCTTAGAATTAAGAAATGAGGCTGAAAAGATATTGTCCGGCGCTATAGGAACTTCAATGGCAGCAATCATTTTTGAAAACAGACTGATTCTGACCGAGCAAGACAGGGGAGAGCTTTCAGAATCCCTGAAGCATATTACAGAAAGCCTGAGACTTTCGCGCCAGGAACTATCTGATGCCAACAGAGAGCTATCCTATCTCAAAGATTTTACAGAAAATATAATTGAGAGCGCCCCTATTGGGATTGCAACGATTGACTCCACCCTGAAAGTAAAATACTGGAACAAGGCTATGGAGTTGATGACTAATATACACAAACCCTCAGCAATCAATTCTCACATAACCCGCCTTTTGCCGTGGCTCTCAGGGCATTCACTTATCCTGACTGAACAAAAGGAGATAATACTTCACTCTTATACCCATCAGACATTCAGAGTCAATATAAGTCCTTTCAAAGACCCTTTGGGCGGAGTAGTTATTATCTTTGAGGATATAACTGAATCAATAAAATTGGAAAGAGAGCGCAAAAATATTTTATCAATGTTTGCCCATGACATGAAAAATCCTGTCATTGTGGCTCAGGGTTTCTTACAGCGCCTTTTAGCTTACAAAGCAGGACCGTTAACCGAGACTCAAAAAGAATATCTTGTACTCGAAAAAGAAGAGTTGAATAGACTGCAAATGCTTATCAGCGATTTTCTTGAATTTTCCAGATTTGAGGCAAAAGAGTGCAAGCCATCGCCTGCTCCTCTTGATATAATCGCTACTTTTCAAAAGCAGATAGAGGTTGTAAAGATTGAAGCAGAGAAAAAGAATATCCAGATATTTCTCAGATATGATGACAACCTGCCAAAAACCATCAATGTCGATGCCCCAATGATCAACAGGGTTATCTCTAACCTGCTTGATAATGCCATTAAATACTCAAATCCATGGGGCACTGTGCTTATTAGGCTTTTAAATAGGGAAAGGGATATTTTGATTCAAATAAGCGATACAGGGATTGGGATATCAGAGGAGCATATTGCATTTATATTCGATGCTTTTTACCGCGTAAGCAGGGAAGCAGGCGGTTCGGGATTGGGGCTTGCTATTGCAAAAACAATAGTCGAGGCTCACGGAGGGAAAATCTGGGTTGAGAGCACGCCAGGGATTGGGAGCACCTTTTATTTCACCCTGACTAAAAGTTAGGATGGACATGATATAATATATACAAAGCAATAATAAATAGAGTCTGTTTATAAATTCAGATCCTTTAGGCGCCTGCCTGTGCAGACACGGCAGACAGGTGCTGCGGAGAGGCAGTTCTGCGGCATTCTCGCAAGTAAAGCGGGTCGATAATCTCTCTGTAACACTAAAAGAAGGTTTCCGGGAGTTCCCTGACAATCGGTGACAGGCTCAGCCGCGGAATGACAAAAAAAGCTATAGTTTATAAACAGAACCCAAATAAGGAGGTAATTGTATTATGGAACTGGAGAAGGAAATAAACAAACTAGCGTATGAACTTTTTGTAAAAAGCGGGTGCATACCGGGTAGGGATATGGACAACTGGCTTGAGGCTGAAAGAATGGTTATGGAAAAATATAATATCGAAAAACCTTCTGAATCCGTTCTTTCAGAGGAAACAGGCAGTTCCTCTGAGTCCATTACTGTAGTGGAAGAAAAGACTCCGAAAAAAACACGAACTAAAACCGCCCGTGAGAAAGCCACTTCAAAAAAATCAGGAAGACGTGCTTCCCCTAAAAAAGCTCTATAATTCATGAAAGAGGCGATGTTCTATGAGAAAACCCTCGATGGAAATATTAAATGTCATCTTTGTGCTCACGGCTGCGTTATCTTTGAAGGGAAGAGGGGTATATGTGCAGTTAGAGAAAACAGGGGTGGAACTCTTTACAGCCTTGTTTACGGAAAGCTCATAGCTAAACACATTGACCCAATAGAAAAAAAACCATTATTTCATTTTTATCCTGGTTCAAAGTCCTTTTCTATTGCGACAGTAGGCTGCAATTTTAAATGCCGCCATTGTCAGAATTATCAGATATCTCAGCATGTCCGCACATATCAATATATACCCGGCGAAGATATGACACCAGAAGAAGTCGTCAGAGAGGCAGAACTTACTGAGTGCGAAAGCATATCATACACATATACTGAACCGACCATTTTTATGGAATTTGCTTATGACTGTGCCAAAATAGCCCATGAAAGGGGGATCAAAAATGTTTTTGTTAGCAACGGCTATACATCTGCCGAAGCGGTTAGGACAATTGCCCCCTATCTCGATGCAAACAACATCGACCTTAAAGGGGATGACGACTTCTATAAAGAGATAGTTGGAGCTAGACTCCAACCTGTTTTGGACACCATCAAGCTGATGAAAGAATTAGGGGTATGGATTGAGATAACAACGCTTATAATACCAACTTATAACGATTCGGATGATTTTTTAAGATGGGCTGCTGAATTTATCAAATCCGTTGATATCAATATCCCATGGCATGTCAGCCAATTTTATCCAACATATCGCCTTACGGATCAACCAAGGACGCCTGTTGCAACCCTGCGAAAGGCAAGGGAGATCGGCTTGAAGGCAGGGCTCAAATATATTTACATAGGTAATGTTCCGGGCGATGGAGGTGAAAATACATATTGCCCATCGTGCAAACAGACAGTTATAGAGAGAGTTGGGTATTCCCACAAAAAGATTCGGATGAAAAACTCTCGCTGTTCTAATTGCAACGAATTCATAGCAGGGATAGAGATGCCATAACCATTGCTACTGCTCTATAAGTATCTGGATATACGCCCTTTCTCTTAGAACTTTAAGCCAGTTTTTATATTCCTTCGTGAATCTCTCTTCCGCCAGCTTTTCTCTCACCTGGGCCTTGATTTGAGGGGATTTAGCAGTGTCAATAATCGCATTAAGTTTTAAAATATGAACTCCATTTGCCGACCAGAAAGGTTCAGTTATTTCGCCCGCCTTTATTTTAGAAAGGGCTTCTGAGAACTCCTTTGATAAGTCCGACTTGCTGATTAAACCTAAATCCCCCTCTGTCGCGCCAACAGCATCTTCAGAAAATCTTGAGGCAACTTTTGCAAAATCCTCCCCTCCCTTAATTCTTTGATATGCATTTCGGGCTTTTTCTTCAACGGCTATCCTGTCATTAGTTTTTTTAAAGAATATATGGCTTAATTTATAGCCCTCTTGCTGGGCAGCCAATTCTTTATGCTGTGAGATGTAATTGTTGACTTTATCATCGTCTATTATAATCCTGCTTTTAACCTCTTGATCTATAAGACGCCCCACCATGATTCTTTCACCAAGCTTTTTTTTGTATTTATCAAGGGTAAAACCTTCTTTTTTTAAGGTTTGGATAAATATCTCGTCCGTCATGGAATATTTATCTTTTATGCTTTTTATTGCATTTTCAATCTCTTCAGGACTAACATGAATTCCTATTCTTTGAGCCTCCTGAAGCTGAAGTTTCATATCAATCAAAATTTCGAGAAAAGCAGTTTCGTTTGCCCTAAAAAATCTTCTTTTCTCCTCATCGCTTAAATTTCTGCGTGACTCTGTAATTTCAAACTCCATCGCATTATACAGGTCGCTCCAAGTTATTGCCTCCTTGTTTACTATAGCTACAACCTTGTCAAGCAGTATTACACTCTCTATAGACGAAAAAGGCAAAAAACATAAAACCAAAAGAAGTATCAAACTTAATATCTTAATGTGCATATTGCATCCTCCAAGTCTAAATCTATTTAGTGTCTGTTTATAAAGTCGGTTTCTGTGTCATTCTCGAAAGAGAAGCGCGCAGGGAATCCTTCTGTAACAGCCCCTAACCCCTTTGTTAAGGGGGAATAAGGAAAGATTCCGGTCAAGCCGGAATGACAAAAAAGTAATAAAAGTAATAGTTTATGGACAGACACTATTTAGCATATTCTTGGTAATTGTTCTCCATACGGCATATCCACTATCCTCGTCCCCCCTATGGATGTTCTGAGCATTACGGCTCCATTTAAGTTAGGGTCGTAAGAAGCTACTTCACCAATGATAGCAGCATTGCGTCCCAATGGATTAGTCTTCATAATATCCAGAAGGGACCCAGATATCTCTGGGGATACTACCGCTATAAGTATCCCTTCGTTAGCTATATGGAGAATATCAATCCCTAATAACTCACAAGCCCCTTTAACGCCTGCTGAATAAGGCAAAAGTTCCTCATAAATGATCAAAGAAAATCCTGCACCAAGCGCTATCTCCTTAAGAGCGGTTGCCACACCACCCCTTGTCGGGTCTCTCATCATTTTTATTGAAGGATTGTATCTCATCATCAACTCAACAAGTCTGTTTAGCGGGGCGGTATCGCTCAAGACAGGCGGCTCAAATGATAGTCCATGTCTTTTTGACATCACCGCTACGCCATGTTCGCCAATAAGCCCGCTTACTATTATTTTGTCTCCGGGGATAATACGGTCTGCGCCAAGGTTGATATCTCTGTATATAATACCTATTCCGCTTGTATTTATAAATATTCCGTCAGCCTTGCCTTTTTCCACAACCTTTGTGTCTCCCGCAACTATCTTCACCCCTGCGTTTTTAGCGGCATCCGACATAGTCGTTACTATCTTTTTTAAATCTTCGAGCGGAAATCCTTCCTCAAGTATGAAACCTGCTGACAAATATAATGGAACAGCGCCTGCAACAGACAGATCGTTTACGGTTCCGTTTACAGCAAGGTCGCCTATGTTGCCGCCCGGGAAAAAAACCGGAGACACAACAAATGAATCGGTTGTAAAAGCCTGCTTGAAGCCTTTGCATCCCGAATATAAATCGGAATCAAAAATCACAGCAGAATCACTCAAATTGTTCAACCCAAATTCAGGTTGAAAAAGGTTTTTAATAAGTTCTTGCATCAGCCTGCCGCCGCTTCCATGTCCAAGAAGTATCCTTTCCATCTTGTTAATCGTCCTGCACGGTAATAGCTTCAATTATCTCCGAAGGAGCGCTTTGTGCAAATGGGCCAAGAGCGGTTACATAATAAAAAAGAGTTGTTGATGCAAAAGGCGCTGCATCTACAATTACAGGGATTGATGTTTCAGCGATAAGTATAAATTCTTCTTCAGGATTGCTTTTTTTGTAAACTCTGTAGCCTTTTACCCAATTCTCAGGATTTTCTTTCCAAAGCAGATATATCTTTTCTTGTGCGTAGGCATAAGTCAATCCAGAAGGACTGGAAGGCATAAAAAAAGCTGGATTAACCTCTATTTCATCTGATGAGATCCCTTCATCCCTTATTTGAGTCCCCCAGAGCGGCCTTACCGTATAATAAACAATCCTTGACGGTTCGAGTTTATCTATAAAAATATTATCACTCAAAGGCTTACTGTTAATTGGATAAAGTGAATATGAACCCTTTTCAAAGGTCTTATAGATGTTAGCCTTAGCTTCAGGGTGAATCTGCCATCTAATCTCTATTGAATCGTTCTTTATGGTAGATAAAATTTCTCTTGGCTTTTCAGGAGGCTTCACAGGTGATATTTTTATAATCTCTGAAGCATCGCTAAGCACACCCCTATGGCTTAAGCACCTAAGTTTGTAATAATAGTTATTCCCTACAGTAAAATCTCTGTCCGTATAACTGAGTTCTTGAGGGTTTAGAAAAACCAGTTCTTTAAAGTTTACTCCTCCATCGACTGACTTCAGAACCTGACAACCTTTGATTTTTTGACTCTCTTGAACGGGGTATTGCCAAAAGAGATAAATCCCGTCATGGCGGTGGAATGAGGTAATATTTGCAGGAGAAAAAGGTTTTTCATATACCTTGAGGGTAGGATTTCCTTTTTTGCCGCAAGAGATCGTTAAAATAAGGCATACACAGCAGATTATAATAATGCCCTTCATATTAATTTACTGTCCTCTATCTCAATAAGTTTGCCATGGAGAGTCTCAAGATGACACCCCTCTGAGCAAACAGAGGGAATAGGCTGCTATCCCCTCTCCCCTGCCTATAAATCCCATTCCCTCATTGGTTTTTGCCTTTACGCTTATAATTGATGAAGGGATTCCGGATTTTGAGATTGCATTCTTCATTGATTCAGTATAGGGGGCGATTCTGGGGCTTTCTGCAATTATAACCGTGTCAATCCACACTATCTCAAACCCTTTCGATACGGAGAGTTTGACAATGATATCCAAAAGCATAATGCTTGATGCATCCTTCCACCTTGCATCTGAATCTGGAAAATGAGAGCCGATATCCCCGCTTCCGAGTCCCCCTAGGATAGAATCAATAATAGCGTGGCAGAGCACATCACCGTCTGAATGCCCGGCAAGCCCCTTGTCGAAGGGAATATCCACGCCGCCCAATATTAACCTTTTCCCCTCAATAAACCTGTGGGAATCATATCCTATCCCAGCCCGCATACTATAAAAAAGCCTCGGAAACCTTTAAGTCTTCGAGGGTCGTTATCTTAACATTTCTGTATGAGCCCATAATAATCTTTATTACACCGCCATATTTTTCGATGATGGCTGAATCGTCTGTGGCAAAAAATTCATCCCTTTTTGATTTCTCGTGGACATCTTTAAGCTTATTATAATAAAAAATCTGGGGAGTCTGTATCGCCCATAACGCATCCCTCTTGAGCGTCCTTTTAACGAATATATCACCTCCCAGATCTTTTGAATTGCCCATTTTAACTTCCTTTATCGTGTCTTTGACAGGCACGCCAGTGATAATCCCATCGAATCTGGATTTCTCACGAGGCAGGCTTGGCATGCCGAACTGAAATAACATTTCCCTGACAAGTTCGGCATCAAGCACAGGCCTAACTCCGTCGTGAATAAGAACTAAATGGGTATCCGCATCAAGAGCTGTTAAAGCATTATAAACTGAATCCTGTCTCTCAGTTCCGCCGGGAACGATCTTTTTGACCTTGGTTATCCCGTATTGCTCAATCAGTTCAGATGTTGATTCGAGTGCATCGTCCTTAACAACAGGCACTATCTCGCTTATCTCATCAAGCTGTTGCAAAATCTCGAGAGGCCAAATAAGCAGAGGCTTCCCTTTTAAAGAATAAAATGGCTTATTTATATTGACGCCGAATCTCCTGCCGCTTCCCGCCGCAGGGACTATAGCTACAACATTATTCTTCTTCCTTTGGTTTTGCAAATATCATCCTTCCTGCAGTTGTCTGTAAGACGCTTGTTACGATTACATCTAAAGTCTTGCCGATATATTTCCTTGCATTTTCCGTAACAACCATAGTTCCATCATCAAGGTAGGCAACCCCCTGATTGTATTCTTTTCCTTCTTTGGCAATAAAAAGCGATAGGATTTCACCGGGCAATACTACAGGCTTCAGGATACTCGCAAGTTCATTTATGTTTAGAACAGGCACGCCCTGCAGCTGCGCAACCTTGTTAAGGTTAAAATCATTTGTTATTATCTTACCGTTCAGAAGCCTTGCAAAAGCTACGAGTTTGGCGTCGACTTCTTTTATCTTGGGGAAATCCTCTTCAACGATTTTGACCTTTATTGTCGGAATCTTCTGCATCCTGTTGAGCACATCAAGACCCCTCCTGCCCTTTGACCGCCTTATAGGATCGGGAGAATCAGCGATATACTGGAGTTCTTGAAGTATGAATTGAGGGATAATGAATGTGCCTGCCATGAAGCCGACATCAATCACATCAGCTATTCTGCCGTCTATTATTACGCTTGTATCGAGAAGTTTGATGTCCTCTTCAGGTTCCTTGCCTTTAAACACCCTTATTACATGCGGTATTGTTAAATTTCCGCCCTTATTAAAACCGATTAACAACCCGCCATAGCCAAAAATTGCACTGACGACAAAATGCAGTGTCGCACGAATTTCGTCCGAAATCAAAGGGTCAATTGGGAATAACAAAAAATATGAAAAAATAATTCCTGTAATAAGCCCTGTGATCCCGCCTAAAACTGAACCAGCAGACAATTTGCTTAATAGCGAATGGATAACAATGGTAAAGACGCCGAGAAATCCGCCTCCGAGCAGCCCATAAAAAGGGATTTCCCGACTCTGCCCGTAAAAAAATCCTACCGCGAGAAAAAGAGCAAGAATGAAAACCCTTGAGATAAAAACCAACATTCCTCCCGCTTATAAAAACTCATCAGCCTAAAGTAATATAGAATTTTTTCCCGCCGCGATTAATAAACAGCAAAACACTGCTGTCATGTTTGAGATGAACTGTTGCCCTGTTGAAATCGTTTAGATTGTTAATTTGTTGTCTATTCAACTCCTGAATTAAGTCGCCTTTCCTGAGTCTTTTCTCCTGAGCTAAAGAGCCTGGTTGGATGTTGACTATTACAACCCCTTTTTCATCCGCCTGAATTTTAAGTTGTTTAGCGATAGCTGCATTTATATCCATAACAGTTATTCCTGCAAGCGCATTTGAATCTGTATTAAGGATATCATTAGAGGAACTTGGTGTAGCTTGAGCGCTTTCTGGTGGAAGTTCGCTTACGGCAACCGAGATATGAATTTCCTTGCCCTGTCTCATTATCTTGAGTCTAATCTGCTGATTTACCTCACTTTGGGCTACTATGTTTCTCAACACGCTTGCATCTTTGATTTTTTTGTCGTTGAATTCAAGGATTACATCTCCCCTTGCTAACCCAGCCTTAAAAGCTGGTCCGCCCTTGACGACATCTGTCACAATAACTCCTTCAATGGTATTCATCCCAAATTTTTGTGCGATTTCAGGAGTGAGTTCCTGAATGGTCACACCTATCCATCCTCTTGTAACCTTGCCTTTTTTGATAAGCTGATCCATAACGTTGATTACCATATTGCTCGGAACTGAAAACCCAATCCCTTGATAACCGCCGGTTTTTGAAAAAATAGCGGTATTTATACCGATAAGCTCACCTTTCATATTTACAAGTGGTCCACCTGAATTACCAGGGTTGATAGCTGCGTCAGTCTGTATAAAATTCTCATAATCTGCAATCCCAACATCTGTCCTGCCTATTGCGCTGATGATGCCCATAGTGACTGTATTGCTTAATCCAAACGGGTTTCCGATCGCAAGGACAAATTCTCCCACTTGCAACCTCTCAGAATCACCCCATGGAATTACAGGGAGATTGGCTGCGTCGATTTTAATGATAGCGATATCAGTCTTAGGGTCCGAGCCGACAACCTTAGCCTTGAAGCTTCTTTTATCTATAAAAAAGACTTTTATATCATCAGCCTTTTCTACTACATGATTGTTCGTAACTATGTAGCCATTGGCTGAAACTATAACGCCAGAGCCAAGGCTCTGCTCCTTCCACCTCCTTGACTTTCCGTCTGGAAATGGATAAAGAAAATCGAACAATTCGTCAAAAGGAGGTGACTGTCTTCGGATCGTCTTTGTGGTTGATATATTAACAACCGCGGGGGAAACCGCTCTGACAATCTCTGAGAATGCCTTGCTGGTCTCCTGAATTTGAGAAGGCACTTGAGGGACAAAAGGCTTATATTGCGGGGCGGATGCCTTGCTCAAAAAGTAGTAAGTAAACCCACCCATCAAAAACCCAATCAATAAAAGTGCTGGAATCCAAAAAATCTTCTTTCTCATAGATTCTTATTTTAACATGAACTTTCTTATATCCCCAACCCTCAAAGTTATTTTGTTGGAATCAAGATATTCGAGAAGGGGCAGTGCGTATTTACGGGTTGTATTGAGAATATCCCTGAATTCAGCTACGGTCATTTGCTGTTTCTTAAAGAAAAATTCCCTCAACAGTCCAATCATCCTGTCATGCCATGCTTTAGTCAGATACATGGAATCATTGATTCTAACAAGAAAACCTGATTGTGCAAGAATCTTCAGAATATCTCCGATATCTTTTTCACTATAGGAAATTTTTGCGGCAAGCTCGTTCTTGAAAGAGGGTTGAAACCCCTCCATGGTTAAGATATCAAGTATCCTTGTTTGTATATGCCCGATAGAATCAGAAATAGACGCATTAAAATCCTTAAGCCTAACTATATCTTTATCTATCACTATTTCTGGGATCTGGGTAACGAGGCTAAATATCTCCTGTGCCATTTTCCCTTTGGTTTTTAGGATTGATCTCAATTCCTCCTTTAGCAACCCGCTCTTAAGAGGATTTTGCTTGTGGTATCTCTCAAGCAGATTTTTTAAATCATTCTTGAAGGAATCAAAACTTGCTTTATGAAAAAGGATATCCTGATTCTGAAGAACAAATCCATTTGCAATAAGCTGCTTGACAGCGCGCCTTATTTCAGGAATGCTGCTTGATATCCAACCCTCTATCTCATAAATCCTGCTTCCTTGATATCCAGTTTTTTTTATTTTGGCTTCAATTTTTTCCCTAAGAGCGCCGTGTTCGAATATGACTAAATCTTCCAAAGAAGATTCTTTCTTTCTTTTTGTAGGATGCGGGTCTAATATCTGACCGCCCCCTATTGTCTCAAGAGGTGAAAATCTCCTAATGATATAACGGTCCCCAGATAGAGCAACGACAGGCTCTTGAAGCCTGAACTGGCAATAGCAAGACTCATCAGGAAGAATTTCATTTCGGTCATAAATGATTATCCTTGCTATAATCTCTGATGTGCCTGTATAGAAATGAACGAGGCTCCTGCTTTTTACTTTTGGGGCGCTGGCTAAAAGGTTTAATTTTGCATCAATTGCCAAGGTGGGAGAAAATCGCTCAAAGGCTACGATAGAATCCCCCCTTCTAAGCTGCTCTTTGTCAATGCCCTGAAGGTTTATCCCCGTTCTTTGTCCTGCATATGCCTTTTCTACAGACCTGCCATGAGTTTGAAGCCCTCGCACCTTGCTAATTATTCCTGCAGGCAATATCTCTACAGGGTCGTCAATAGTGATTACACCAGATACAATCGTGCCTGTCACAATCGTGCCAAAACCTTTTTGTGTAAACACCCTGTCTATAGGCAGCCTGAACAAGCCTTCTATCAGTTTAGGTTCAACCTTAAGCGAAACCTCCCTTATCTTTTCCTTGAGTTTCTCCAGATTACTGCCTGTCTTTGCCGAAACAAAAACTATATCAGCCACCTCAAGAAAAGAGCCTTTTACGAACTCTCTTACATCTTCTTTAATAAGCCCAATCCATTCCTCATCAACAAGGTCTATTTTTGTGATCACAATAATGCCGCTCTTTATCTTGAGTAGTTCGCATATCGCTAGATGCTCCCTGCTCTGAGGCATGATTCCCTCATCAGCGGCGATTACCATTAAGACAACATCAATCCCTCCTGCGCCAGCAAGCATGTTTTTGATAAGCCTCTCATGTCCAGGCACATCAACAATTCCTACAGTAAGGTCTTCAGAGGGATAATACAAGCTGGCAAAACCTATGTCAATCGTGATGCCGCGCTCTTTCTCTTCTTTGAGCCTGTCAGGATCAGTGCCTGTAAGGGCCTTGACCAATGCGCTTTTGCCATGATCTATGTGCCCTGCTGTTCCGAGTATTACACTTTTGCCCATTATATATGCCCGCAGATTTTATTAAAACCTTCAAGAATTTTGATCCCGAGTTGCTGGCTTTTTTCAGGATGAAACTGTGTGGCAAAAACATTGTCCTTCCATACAACCGAGACAAAATTAATACCGTAATTCGTCGTAGCAGCCACGATATCCTGATTCTTATCAGATACATAATAGGAATGAACAAAATAGAAATACGAATTATCAGGTATCTCCGCAAATATTGGAGGGGTTCTTACATATTTAACAGTATTCCAGCCCATATGTGGAATCTTAAGTGCAGATTTTGTATCATCAGCCTGATCGGCTGTATTAAACTTAAACTTATGAACCACTGAGGGGAAAAAGTTCATTCCTTTACATAAACCAAATTCCTCGGACTCCGAAAACAAGATCTGCAGCCCAAGACAGATTCCAAGATATGGCTTCCCTTTATCTATCTCATTTTTTATTAAATCGAGCAAGTCGAGCCTCTCAAGATTTGCCATACAATCTTTAAAAGCTCCTACGCCGGGCAGGACAATGCCTTTAGAGTTAGATATGACCGCAGGATCGGCTGTAACTCTCACATCAGCCCCGATTTTCAGAAATCCTTTCTCAACGCTTCTTATATTGCCCATTCCATAATCAACAATAGCGATCATTCATGAGTTCTCCTTTAAAATAGAGGGCTTAGGTGGGACAAAACACCATCTTGGCATCGAGTATATTTTAACATATGATAGCCATATGAGTGGGAATATTCAGAGGATTTAGCTTTGCAGTTTCAGTTTATTTTAGATTTTGCCAGTGAGGTTATTTAATATCTCAGCAGCAATATCTTCTGGGCTTTTACCTTCTGTATTGATGAATATATCTGCATTCTTGTAATATGGTTCCCTGATAATGAGAAGTTCCTTGATCTTTTGGAGTGGATTATCAGTCTGAAGCAGGGGACGCTCACCGTCGTTTTCAACCCTCTTTAAAATCGTTTCAGCCTCTGCCGTTAGACATACGATAACCCCTTTTTTTCTGAGCTTATCCATATTGACTTTCCTCAAAACAACTCCGCCGCCTGTTGCTATTATGACATTGTCCAAATCAGAAAGCCTGCTAATGACCTCCTCCTCAATATCTCTAAAAACCGCTTCCCCATGGTCCCTGAATATGTCCGCTATACTTGTTTGTTGTTCCTTCTCTATTATGCTGTCCGAGTCTATCGGTGTAAAGGAAAGTTCTTCAGAGAGTATCTTGCCGACAGCCGATTTTCCTGTTCCCATAAAACCTGTAAGAACAATGTTTTTCAAAAAAACCCCCTTACTAAATAGTGTCTGTTTATAAACTGTATGAAAATCTTTCTGTCATTTCGAACGAAGTGAGAAATCTTTGAGTTTTAAGATTCCTCCCTTCGGTCGGAATGACAAAATAGCGGGTTTATCGACTTTATAAACAGGCTCTAAATAGTTGCATTAATAGTCATGATTTTGAACGTTTTCACAAAGGCAAATTCCAGCTTGTTCAATATAGGTCATAAAAAGATGCAGATTAAAGCAAAACCTTCCCTGGATTTAGCATTCCTTTTGGGTCATAAAGCTTCTTAATGCCTCTCATCAATTCCAATTCTCTTTTGTTAATCTCCATGCCTATATACGGAGCTTTACTTACGCCTATGCCATGCTCGCCCGATATCGAGCCGCCAAATCTTATGGCTGCCTCAAAAACCTTTCCAACAAGACTTAATGCTGTTTTGTATTCTTCATCATTTTTGTTATCCGCCATAATATTTACATGAATATTGCCGTCTCCTGCATGTCCAAAACTAACAATTTGTATCCCGCTTTTATCGGATAGGTCTCTCAATTCTCTTAAAATAGAAGATATCTTGCTCCTTGGAACAACTATGTCTTCGCTTATTTTTGAAGGCTTTATGAGATAAAGAGCTGTGGAAATCGAACGTCTTGACTCCCATAACTTTGCCCTTGATATAGGGTCCTTCGCTACACTCACATCGCCTGATAATGAGGTGACTATATCCATAACCGTCTCAGCCTCATTTCTTATAGCAGAAGGGCAGCCGTCAAGCTCTATTATGAGAAGAGCATCTGTATCAGTGGGCAAACCTGTAGGCTTATGTTTTTCGACTGCATATATTGCCGTTCTGTCCATTAACTCGATCGCCCTTGGTATTATCCTTGAAGCAATAATCCGGGAGACCGCTGCGCCGCAAGATTCAAGGCTTTTAAATGATACAAGAAGCGTTAGTATGTCAGGCGGTAATGGGAGCAGTTTCAGTCTTATCTTTGTAAAAATGGCGAGCGTCCCCTCAGACCCTATAAAAATATCCTTTAAGTCATATCCAACAGCGCTTTTATATGTCCTACTGCCAGCCCTTACTAAGCTTCCATCAGGCAATACTGCCTCGATTTCCATCACATAATTGCGTGTGACCCCATATTTTACAGCTCTTGGTCCTCCGGCATTAGTGGCGATATTGCCTCCTATCGTGCAAATATCAAAGCTTGCAGGATCAGGCGGATAAAAAAATCCTAAATGCTCCGATTCTCTCTGAAGTTTGGAGTTTATAATCCCGGGTTCAACAACAACGGTAAGATTTGCTGTGTCAAATTCGAGCAGTCTCTTCATCTTTTCAAAACTTAATACAATTGACTCCCCCCTTATAGGCACTGACGCACCTGTGGTTCCAGTCCCGGCGCCTCGTGGTATCAGATAAAAGCCGTTTTCATTAGCATATTGAACTAATCTTATAACTTCATCTGTTTTTTTAGGCCATGCGACAGCAGAGGGCAATAAGCCTTTAGTCTCGGAAGAGTCGAATGAATAACATACCAAGTCCTCTTTTTCGGAGGAAATTTCAATTCCAGCAAGCTTGTCAGGGTTTTTCATGGCGAGAAGTCTTTTTGAGAGTATTACTTTCTTGAAGCTGAGACATATCCTGTAATCATAATATCTTGTCCTATTTTTCTAATTGTAATATCGTTTAGCAATAATGCATCTTTGAGGCTTCTTAAATAATCACCACCTATTGCAGGGATTGAATGTTTCCCCCCCAAAAGCTTTGGCGCGATAAAAAAAACCACCTTATCAACAATACCGTAATTCAAAGAGCTATCGTTTAAAGATGAACCGCCTTCGATTATTAATGAAGTAATACCCATCTCGCCAAGCTTACTCATAAGCGAATTCATATCCACCTTATCTCCGTCATGTTCGATGATTTTAATCCCTTTCTTAAGAAGGGCTTCCTTCTTTGCATGAAAAGCTGAACCAAACTTCTCTGCAGAGTTTCTGGAAGTTACAACTATAGTTTCCGGAGGCGCATTAAAGATATTAAAATCAAGAGGCGACTCAAGCCTCGGATCTATGACGATCCTCTTTGGGTTGTTTATACTCTTTTGTTTAAATAGCCTGACAGTAAGGCTCGGATTATCAGCTTTAATAGTGCCGACCGCGGTCATAATAGCGTCAACCCTGCTTCTCATTTTGTGAACAAGGGTTCTGGCACTTTCGCCTGTTATCCATTTGGAATCACCTTTTGGGTCAGCAATCTTTCCATCGAGCGTCATAGCGACCTTCAAAATCACAAACGGCTTTCCAGAGGTTATGTATTTAATATATGCCTCATTCAACCTTTTTGCCTTATCTTCTAAAAGCCCAGCGGTAATTTCTACTCCATGCCTTTGCAATTCCTTAATTCCCTCGCCGAAAACTTTGGGGTTAGGGTCCTTCATAGCAATATAGACCCTTTTTATCCCAGCGTTTATGATAGCCCTGACACACGGAGGTGTCCTTTTATCAATATGACAGCAGGGCTCAAGTGTTACATAAAGGGATGAACCTTTTGCTTTAATGCCTGCGTTTTCAACGGCGATTGCCTCTGCGTGAGGCATTCCCGGCTTTTTATGAAAGCCTTCAGAGATTATCCTTCCATTTTTTACTAAAACCGCTCCCACCATAGGGTTAGGGCTTGTCATACCGCTTGCCTTTGCCGCAAGATTCAAAGCCCTTTGCATTAAAGCTATGTCTTTTTTGGTAAACTGAGCATGTTTTGCCATGAACATAATAAATATGATACCAAATATGAAGCTTTTAATAACAACTTTATGGTCATTTCAGAAAAATAGAGATAGAAAGTTGTCATTTCGAGCAGGTGAGCCGAAGCCCTGAGCAAAGCAAAGGGGAGAAATCTTATCGTTTAATTTAAAGATTCCTCACACCCCTTGGGTGTTCGGAATGACAAATAGAGCGGTCTGCAGGTCTATCTCTATTGTTCGGGTTTGAATTAAATGCTTGACAAGCTGCATTAAAAATCATATGATTTAAAAACAAGGGCTTGTGAATCTCTTATAATTTTTGAAAAGCTGAAGACGCTTTGGAAGTTTGTAAAAACTTAAATCCATTGATAAGGGTTAACATTTCTATACCCTGTAAGCAGGAAACCAAATTTTTATTTTGCCAAATTGCTGCTAGATTCGGAAAAATAAGCATTTAGGGGTGTCTTTATTATTATAGGCAACCAGCTGGGCCGCCTTTCTATAATAATCAATAACCCCTCATTCTAAATATGCAGAAAAAAGAAGAAATTATACTTCTCGTAGATCCATTACACAGCGAATATTGCCTGAAATTATCGTTTTTTTTAAATGGCCATAAGCCAATAGTAAAAACCACACATAGAGACGCATTTGAGTTCTTCATAAATAATCATTTCGATATATCACTTGTCCTGCTTTTCCATTCACCTGATTTCCCCTGCAATGATTTTTTACGGTATCTTAAATTAATTGAACCTTCAATACCCGTGCTTGTATTAACTGAGCATAGTTGTGAAAAATTTGCCGCTTCAATATTCAAGTTGGGGGCAAGCGGCTATTTCAAAAAGTCTCGGCAGCCATATGAACTTAAAGTCAGCATATCAAATATGCTGAACTTCAAACCGACCGAAAAAATCAGGCAGAGATACACAATTTATGGTATTTACAAGGCAATTGAGTTCATTAACCAAAATTTTTGCAAAAACTTAAAGCTTTACGCCGCTGCAAAAGAGGCTGGCATGAGTATCGCCGCCTTTGAGAGGACATTCAAAAAAATTGTCGGGGCTAATTTTTCAAATTATATTAGTAAAATGCGAATAGCCAAGTCTGTGGATATGTTGAAAAAAACCAATTATCCAATCAGCGATATAGCGGTTGCTTGCGGGTATCTAAATCAGTCTCACTTCAATAAAACCTTTAAAAAAATCATAAAAATATCCCCGAGGAAATTTAAAAAAAACTTCGTTAAAACTTGATAACCTATTGAAAATCTCTTTACCCTGAAACCACTGAGGGCTGCCATCCAGAGCAAGTCAGCCGAAACCATAAGCATTTCTGGCGTTCAAAATAACAGGCAAATCAATCGATTCACATTAATATCCATACTATCCCTTTTTAGACTTCCTGTTTTTATTTTTATGCCATATGAGTTAACATAATACATTATTATGAAAATGGCTTATATTTTGATAATTATCACCATAATCTTTTTTATTAGCCCTTCTTTTACTTATGCGCTCATAGCTGGAACCCCTGTAGTAGCAACAAATGTGCATGACGGAGACACTGTGAGCATAAGTATTAAAAGTTTTTTCGGGATTGTTATCGGCACTGAAAAGGTCAGGCTCATCGGGATTGATGCCCCCGAGATTAAACAAGAACCTTGGGGAAGGAGGGCAAAAAAACATCTAAAAAAACTCATAAATGAGAGTGGGGGAAGCGTATATCTCGAATACGATCTGGACAGACGAGATAAATACGGCAGGATCCTTGCTTATCTCTGGGATAAAAAGGGCAGAATGATAAATGAAAAAATGATCGAGGACGGATATGCTACGGTTCTTACCATCCCTCCAAATGTCAAATATGTGAAAAAATTTATCGTTGCACAGCAAATGGCGCGTAAAAATAAAGCTGGAATATGGGGCAAGGGTAATCCGACTGCTAAAATTTCTCAGAATGCCATGACTATTTCCAACTCCAGCCTGTCTGCCTGCCTGGGGGCAGGCTCTGAGTCTTTCTTTAGAGAGAGTCCCGATAAGCGGGAATGTTAAACTAATAATCTGTTTCTAATACAGGCAAATCTCGTGAGTTGTCCATATGTTTTAAGGAGGTTATGGATATGCAAGCATTCAAGCGCCCAAAGTGTACTCTCAGGGTTGCAATGTTTTTCTTTGCGGTAATCTTTTTGATTGGGTTGATTGCAGAAACATCAGCAGATACTAAAGGCTTCGATACTCCCCAGGCAGTATTTGAAAACCTTGTTCAGGCATCCAATGCCAAAGACTTTAAAAAGCTTTGCAGCAGTATAGCGCCTGATGACATGGCTACCATAAATATGGTCATGATTGCCGGCGGCTCTATGATTGTAGCATTTGCCCAGATGGCGGCAGACATCTCAACTGGAACAGAGGCAGGAGCTGAAAAAACAAAGCCTGAGGAGGATTTAAAGGTAAAGAAAGCCGCTGACGAGGGAAAGAAACTTGAAGCCGATTTCAAAACTATTCTAAAAAACCACAAGATTGAAGACATCTTGAAGGATGACCCTGCCAAATCTGCCCCAAAAGATGAAAAGGAGGCTCGTGAGCGCCTTGCCATGCTGTTTAAGGATGTAAATCAGTGTGAATTACTTAATGAAATGTTCAGGTTTTTTGAAAAGCTGCCCGGAGAGAAAACTCAGAAATCAAGCTGGAGAAGTCCCGAATGTACCGAACTTAAAGAACTTAAAATTGATGGGGATAATGCAACCGCTATGTGCGGAGTGGAGAAGCTGTCTTTCCGGAAATTTCAAGGGCGCTGGTATATCAACCCTGAAGAAGCTGGCAGGAATAAGAAAATGTAAAAATTAATGTGAACTGATAGAATACTGAATAAATTGCAATAAGCCCAGTAGTGTCCGGTAAACAACATGAAGTATTGATAATACAATATTCTTATTGGTCATTTTAAAAAAGGTTTTTGAAGTCATTCCTGCAAAGCTTGTCCTCGAAGGTCTTAATCGGGGAGCAGGAATCCAGCAAATCATTATTATTACTGGATTCCCGTTTACACGGGAATGACAGACCATAATAATTATTACATTTTTTACCTGACACTACTGATAAGCAGTTTAATAGTATCTTTTTATAAAGTCAATTTTTCTGTTATTCCCGCAAGCGAAGCTTATGGAGAATTTATCAGTTCAGCCATAGGAAAGATTCTGGCGATCCCCGCCAAGCGGGGGCAGGCTCTGCAGGAATGAAGGAAAAGTTATAGTTTATAAACAGGCTGTAATTAAGATTTTTGGATGATAGGTTAAGGAGGGTTTTAGATTGAAGAGGTTGATTCCATTAAAAAATGGTCTTGATCTGGAACCGGGTGACAAACAAGATTTTGACGATCAGGAGAGGCAGGTTCAAAGATATTTTACCCAAAAAGAAAGGTTTCATCAGATCGAGAGAACTTCATTAATCCAAGGCTATGAAATAAATTTCTGCATTTATATACATAAAGGATTGGATTTCAAAACGCTTATCGAGGCTTCTGATAAGTCTCCTGTCAAGATACCCCCTGAGGTACTAAACTTCACTGGCGATATTGTAATTAAGGCTGCTGATATTCATCTTTATAATAAATACCTTGAGTCTCTGGAGTCAGCTGCATTGCCAGAGAAAGAAAAAAACAGCCTTAAGGCATTAGTTATAAAAGAAAAATCGAAGATCATTATGAGGGATGTCCTTGCTGACCCAAGAAGCGGTAAAAATATTAAAAACTCATCGATAATGGTTGAGAGGATAGCAGCCTCTATTTTCGACAATAAAGACACGCTCTACGACCTTATATCGATAAAAAACTTTGATTATTATACTTATACTCATTCAGTAAATGTCGCTGTGTTATCAATAGGTCTTGGAATAGCATCTGGGCTCCGCTCCGCGGAGATATTTCATCTCGGGTTCGGAGCGCTTTTACACGACATCGGCAAAAGCTCCATATCGCCTGAAATATTAAATAAACCTGGGAGGCTCACACCTGCCGAGTTTCAGGTAATGAAAAATCATGTTGTAGAAGGAGAAAAGATTCTAAGAGAGCATCAAGCTTTTCCACAGGATTCTTTTTATGCGATTACACAACACCATGAAAAACTATCAGGCAGCGGTTATCCGGGTGGCATAAAAGCCTCTGATATAAAATCGTATGGCAGAATTACAGCGATTGCAGATTCCTACGACGCCCTTACAACCCAAAGACCATATAAAGATGCCCTTACTCCCTATAACGCCCTCAGCATAATACTTAAGGAACCAGAAGATTATGACCAGGAATTGCTTAGAGTATTTATTAAGATGCTCGGCAAGATGGAATAAGGCTATAAATATCCTCTTGATTACTGAGGGCATGTAGAACAGCACTATTTAGAGTCTGTTTATAAAGTCGATAAACCCCTTATTTTGTCATTCCGACCGAAAGGAGGAATCTTAAAACTCAAAGATTTCTCACTTCGTTCGAAATGACAGAAAGATTTTCATACAGTTTATAAACAGACACTATTTAAATAAAAACGAGCCCCAAAATAAACTTGGGAAACTGTCTTTCCAAG